>NZ_LOVM01000075.1:0-205759 GCF_001523445.1 Burkholderia sp. ABCPW 11
CCGCCAACCGGCAAAGCAGCGCGCCAAACGGCGCGCCACCACTGAAGTTTGAAGCAAATCGAAGATATAAGGAGACATGCCATGCAACGAAAGATGCTCGACGCCGCCGCACGCTGTTTCGCCGGAGCCGCGCTCGCGACGGCGGCCTGCGCGGCGTCCGCCGGCACGCTGACGATCGCGACGCTGAACAACCCCGACATGATCGAGTTGAAGAAGCTGTCGCCGGCGTTCGAGAAGGCGAACCCCGACATCAAGCTGAACTGGGTGATCCTCGAGGAGAACGTGCTGCGCCAGCGCGCGACGACCGACATCACGACCGGCAGCGGCCAGTTCGACGTGATGGCGATCGGCACCTATGAAACGCCGCAGTGGGGCAAGCGCGGCTGGCTCGCGCCGATCACGGGGCTGCCCGCCGACTACGACCTGAACGACATCGTGAAGACCGCGCGCGACAGCCTGTCGTACAACGGCCAGCTCTACGCGCTGCCGTTCTACGTGGAAAGCTCGATGACGTTCTACCGCAAGGACCTGTTCGCGGCGAAGGGGCTGAAGATGCCGGACCAGCCGACCTACGACCAGATCGCCGAATTCGCGGACAAGCTCACCGACAAGTCGAAGGGCACCTACGGGATCTGCCTGCGCGGCAAGGCCGGCTGGGGCGAGAACATGGCGTACGTGTCGACGGTCGTGAACACGTTCGGCGGGCGCTGGTTCGACGAGAACTGGAACGCGCAGCTGACGTCGCCCGAATGGAAGAAGGCGATCAATTTCTACGTGAACCTGCTGAAGAAGAACGGCCCGCCGGGAGCGAGCTCGAACGGCTTCAACGAGAACCTGACGCTGACCGCGTCCGGCAAGTGCGCGATGTGGATCGACGCGACGGTCGCGGCCGGGATGCTCTACAACAAGCAGCAGTCGCAGGTGGCCGACAAGATCGGCTTCGCGGCCGCGCCGGTTGCCGTCACGCCGAAGGGCTCGCACTGGCTGTGGGCGTGGGCGCTGGCCGTGCCGAAGACGTCGAAGCAGCAGGATGCCGCGCGCAAGTTCGTCGCGTGGGCGACGTCGAAGCAGTACATCGAGATGGTCGGCAAGGACGAGGGCTGGGCCTCGGTGCCGCCGGGCACGCGCACGTCGACGTATCAGCGCGCCGAGTACAAGGCCGCCGCGCCGTTCTCGGATTTCGTGCTGAAGGCGATCGAGACGGCCGACCCGAACGATCCGTCGCTGAAGAAGGTGCCGTACACGGGCGTGCAGTACGTCGGGATTCCTGAATTCCAGTCGTTCGGCACGGTGGTCGGCCAGTCGATCGCGGGCGCGGTCGCGGGCCAGATGTCGGTCGACCAGGCGCTCGCCGCCGGGCAGGCGGCCGCCGACCGCGCGGTGCGGCAGGCCGGCTACAAGAAGTAACGCGCAAGCCGTCGCGCGGCTCGCATCGTGCGCCGTGGCGCACGGCGCGAGCCGGCGAAGCCGACAGGCGGGCAGGCCGTTCGCGCCCGCGCATCAACCGGAGGGACTCCGATCATGCGTCACCTGCGTCTTCCCCTGAGTCACGCGCCGTCGGTCGGCGACGCGTCGTCGCCGCCCGGCGCGCCGCGCCGTGCGCGCGCCGGCGCGAGCTGGCTCGTGGCGCCGTCCGTCGCGGTGCTGCTGCTGTGGATGTCGATTCCGCTCGCGATGACGATCTGGTATTCGTTCTCGCGCTACAACCTGCTGAACCCGGACGTGAAGGGCTTCGCCGGGCTCGACAACTACCGTTTCCTCGCGACCGATCCGTCGTTCCTGCCCGCGATCTGGCACACGCTCGTGCTGATCGGCGCGGTGCTCGCGATCACCGTGGTCGGCGGCGTGCTGATGGCCGTGCTGTTCGACCGCAAGTTCTACGGGCAGGGCATCGCGCGCCTGCTCGCGATCGCGCCGTTCTTCGTGATGCCGACGGTGTCCGCGCTGATCTGGAAGAACATGATCCTGCATCCGGTGTACGGGCTCGTCGCGAACGCGATGCGCGCGCTCGGGATGACGCCGATCGACTGGTTCGCCGATTACCCGTTGACCGCGGTGATCATCATCGTCGCGTGGCAGTGGCTGCCGTTCGCGTTCCTGATCCTGTTCACCGCGATCCAGTCGCTCGACCAGGAGCAGAAGGAAGCAGCGCGCATCGACGGCGCCGGCCCCGTCGCGATGTTCTTCTACATCACGCTGCCGCACCTCAAGCGCGCGATCGCCGTGGTCGTGATGATGGAGACGATCTTCCTGCTGTCGATCTTCGCGGAAATCTATACGACGACGGGCGGCGGCCCCGGCGACGCGACGACCAACCTGTCTTACCTGATCTACGCGCTCGGCCTGCAGCAGTTCGACGTCGGCCTCGCGTCCGCGGGCGGCATCATCGCCGTCGTGGTCGCGAACGTCGTGTCGTTCTTCCTCGTGCGGATGCTCGCGCGCAACCTGAAGGGAGAGTACGAGAAATGAGCGACCTGACCATCGAAGGCCGGCGCACGCCGGCCGTGTTCGACCTCGTGCGGCGCGCGCTGCCCGGCACGCTCGCATGGCTGATCGCGCTGCTGCTGTTCTTCCCGATCTTCTGGATGGCGATCACCGCGTTCAAGACCGAGCAGCAGGCGTACGCGTCGACGCTGTTGTTCATGCCGACGCTCGACAGCTTCCGCGAGGTGTTCGCGCGCAGCAACTACTTCGCGTTCGCATGGAATTCGGTGCTGATCTCGGCCGGCGTCACGGTGATCTCGCTGCTGTTCGCGGTGCCGGCCGCGTACGCGATGGCGTTCTTCCCGAACCACCGCACGCAGAAGGTGCTGCTGTGGATGCTGTCGACGAAGATGATGCCGTCGGTCGGCGTGCTGGTGCCGATCTACCTGCTGTGGAAGAACTCCGGGCTGCTCGACACGGTGTCGGGGCTCGTGATCGTCTACACGCTGATCAACCTGCCGATCGCGGTATGGATGACCTTCACGTACTTCAACGAGATCCCGAAGGACATCCTCGAGGCCGGGCGCATCGACGGCGCGTCGACGTGGCAGGAGATCGTCTACCTGCTGATGCCGATGGCGCTGCCGGGGCTCGCGTCCACTGCGCTGCTGCTCGTGATCCTGTCGTGGAACGAGGCGTTCTGGAGCATCAACCTGTCGAGCTCGAACGCCGCGCCGCTGACCGTGTTCATCGCGTCGTACTCGAGCCCCGAAGGGCTGTTCTGGGCGAAGCTGTCCGCCGCTTCGCTGCTCGCGGTCGCGCCGATCCTGATCGTCGGCTGGCTGTCGCAGAAGCAGCTCGTGCGGGGGCTCACGTTCGGAGCGGTCAAATGAGGGGGCCAAGCGCAGGGACGAACGTGCTGATCTGCGATTGCGACGGCGTGCTGATCGACAGCGAGGCCGTGGCCGCCGACGTGATCGTGCGCGAGCTCGATGCGCGCTGGCCGGGCGTCGATGCGCGGCCGGCCGTGATGCCGCTGCTCGGGCTGCGCATCGAGCGCGTGCTGGCAGGCGCGAGCGACGCGGTGGGGCGCACGCTGTCGGCCGACGACGTCGACGCGATCCGCCGCGCGGTCGAGGCGGCCGCCGTCAACGCGCCGATGGTCGACGGCATCGATGCGGCACTCGAGGCGATCGAGCTGACGACCGCCTGCGCGAGCAACAGCTATCGCGCGTACGTCGAAGCGGCGCTCGCGCGCACCGGGCTCGCGCGCTTTTTCGGCGACCGGCTGTTCTGCGCCGATTCGGTCGCGCGGCCGAAGCCGGCGCCGGACGTGTATCTGGCGGCCGCGCGCACGCTCGGCGCGGCGCCCGCGAACTGCCTCGTCGTCGAGGACAGCGTGACCGGCATCACCGCGGCGGCCGCGGCCGGCATGACCGTGCTCGGCTTCGTCGGCGGCGGGCACGCGTCGGCCGTGCAGATCGACGCGCTGCGCGGCATCGGCGCGCGCCACGTATTCGACGACATGCACGAGCTGCCCGGCTACGTCGCGCGCTGGCAGGCGACGGGCGCGGTGCTGCCGAACTAGCAACGATCACGCGCCGCCGGCCAGGCGGCGCATCACGAACGAACGGAGACAGATCATGGCAAGCGTGCTCCTGCGCAACATCGCGAAGCGCTACGACGACACCGAAGTGCTGCGCAACGTGAACCTCGACATCGCCGACGGCGAATTCGTCGTATTCGTCGGGCCGAGCGGCTGCGGCAAATCCACGCTGATGCGGATGATCGCCGGCCTCGAAGACATTTCGAGCGGCGACCTGCTGATCGACGGCGCGAAGGTCAACGACGTGCCGAGCGCGAAGCGCGGCATCGCGATGGTGTTCCAGTCGTATGCGCTGTACCCGCACATGACGCTGTACGACAACATGGCGTTCGGCCTCAAGCTCGCGGGCGCGAAGAAGCCCGAGATCGACCAGGCCGTGAAGCAGGCCGCGAAGATCCTGCACATCGATCACCTGCTCGACCGCAAGCCGAAGCAGTTGTCCGGCGGGCAGCGGCAGCGCGTCGCGATCGGCCGCGCGATCACGCGCAAGCCGAAGGTGTTCCTGTTCGACGAACCGCTGTCGAACCTCGACGCCGCGCTGCGCGTGAAGATGCGGCTGGAATTCGCGCGGCTGCATGACGAGCTGAAGACGACGATGATCTACGTGACGCACGACCAGGTCGAGGCGATGACGCTCGCCGACAAGATCGTCGTGCTGTCGGGCGGCGCGGTGCAGCAGGTCGGCACGCCGAACACGCTGTATCACGCGCCGGCGAACCAGTTCGTCGCGGGCTTCATCGGCTCGCCGAAGATGAACTTCTTGAAGGGCACGGTCGAATCGGCCGATGCGACCGGCGTGCTCGTGCGGTTCGACAGCGGCGAGACGCAGCGTGTCGCGGTCGACGCGGCCGGGCTGCAGCGCGGTGCGGCCGTGACCGTCGGCGTGCGGCCCGAGCACCTGCTGGTCGATGCGGCGGCGGCCGGCGTCGCTGCGCGGACGATGGCCGTCGAATCGCTCGGCGACGCCGCGTATCTGTATGCGGAGTCGGCCGTCGCGCCGGACGGGCTGATCGCGCGAATTCCGCCGCTCGACACGTATCGCACCGGCGAGGCGCTGCGCGTGCATGCGCTGCCCGAGCACTGCCATCTGTTCGACGAGCACGGGCAGGCGTTCCGGCGGCTGAGCGCGCACGCGAAGGCGGCTTGACCGCCGCGCGCCGGTTACAGCCGCAAATGCTCGGCCATATAGTCGACGAACGCGCGCAGCTTGGGCATCGGATGGCGGCCTGACGGCCACAGCACATAGAACGGCGTGCGGCTCGCGACGTGGTCGTCGAGCACCGCGCGCAGCCTGCCGTCGGCGAGCGTGTCGCGTACGAAGAACTCGGGCAGGCATGCGATGCCGAGCCCGCGCAGCGCGAAGCACAGGCGCGTCTCGGCGTTGTTGCTGACCATCGAGACGGGTACCTCCGGCGGCGTGCCGGTGCGCGGCGCGCGCAGCGGCCAGATCTCGAGCTTGCCGCTGCTCGGGAAGCGGTAATGCAGGCAGCGATGCTGTGCGAGATCGGCCGGCGTGCGCGGCGCGCCGTGCCGGTCGAGATAGTCGGGCGACGCGACCAGGTGCTGGCGGAAGTGGCCGAGCAGCCGCGACGACAGTCGCGAATCGGTCGGCCGGCCGGTGCGCAGGACCACGTCGAAGCCTTCGTCGATCACGTCGACGATCCGGTCGCTGAAATCGATGTCGAGCTCGATCTCCGGATACGCGGCCATGAAATCGGCGAGCACCGGCAACAGCAGCGTGCCGATCGTCGGCAGGCTCACGCGCAGCCGCCCGCGCGGCGCCTCGACGCTCTGCGTCAATTCCCGCTCGGCCGCATCGATTTCGGCGATCACGCGCCGGCACCGTTCGAGAAAGCGCGCGCCTTCGGCCGTCAGCGTGATGCTGCGCGTGCTGCGGTGAAAGAGCCGCACGTTCAGGCGCGCCTCGAGGCGCGCGATGCGCTTGCCGATCGCCGACGCCGACAATCCGAGCGCGCGGCCGGCCGCGACGAAGCTGCGCGTTTCCGCGACCTGGACGAACACGACGAAACCGCCAAGATTTTCCATGCAGGGCCTCGATTACGGACATCGATGTCCGGAGTGTCCGGAACTCTAACCCGGTTTTTCTTCCGGCGCCGGCTCCTTACGATGGGCGTTCCTTCACTATTCGAGGTCACGCCATGTCATCGCTGCCTGTCACCACGCACCGCAAAGAACCGGACGCCGCGCTGCGCGCGCGGCTCGACGCCGTGCTCGATCGCGCGCTGGCCGACGCGCGCGTGGTCGGCGCGGTCGTGCTGGTCGCGCGCGACGGCGAATTGCGTTATGCACGCGCGGCCGGGCAGGCCGACCGCGAAGCCGGCACGCCGATGCGCGAGGACACGCTGTTCCGGCTCGCGTCGGTATCCAAGCCGATCGTGACGGCCGCCGCGATGCGGCTGGTCGCGGCATCGAAGATCGGGCTCGACGAACCGGTCGCGCGCTGGCTGCCCGCGTTCACGCCGACGCTCGCGGGCGGCGCGCCTGCCGACATCACGCTGCGCCAACTGCTGTCGCACACGGCCGGGCTCGGCTATCGCTTCCTCGAAGCCGACGCCGACGGGCCGTATGCGCGCGCGGGCGTGTCCGACGGCATGGACGGCGCCGGACCGTCGCTCGCGGAGAACGTGCGGCGCATCGGCGGCGTGCCGCTGCGGTTCGCGCCCGGCACGTCGTGGCACTACTCGCTCGCGACCGACGTGGTCGGCGCGCTGATCGAGGCGGTCGACGGCCGGCCGCTCGCCGACGCCGTGGCGGCGCTCGTGACGGCACCGCTCGGGATGACCGACACGGCGTTTTTCACGCATGACGCGGCGCGCCTGGCGACGCCTTACGTCAGTACGCCCGGCGTGCCGCGCCGCATGACCGACGACGATCTCGTCCCGGTGTACGAGGGTACGGTCGGCATCCGTTTCGCACCGGCGCGCGCGTTCGATGCGGCCGCGTGGCCGTCGGGCGGCGCCGGGATGATCGGTACGGCGGCCGACTGCATGACGCTGCTCGATACGTTGCGCACCGGGCGCGACGGTTGGCTCGCGCGCCGCTGGATCGACGAGATGTCGCGCGTTCAGCCGGGCGCGCACGACCTGCCGGACGCGCCGGGGTTCGGCTTCGGACTCGGCTTTTCCGTGCTGCATGACCCGGTGGCCGCGCAATCGCCGGAATCGGTCGGCACGTGGCGCTGGGGCGGCGCCTACGGGCATGCGTGGTTCGTCGACCGGGCGGCCGGGCTGACGGTGGTGGCGCTGACCAATACGTTGTACGAAGGGATGCACGGGCGCATCGTCACCGACGTGCGCGATGCGGTGTATGGCGTCGACGACCGGAGTGCGCAATGAGCGAGTGCGTATCCGTTGCCAGCCGAGCCGTCGATCGGGCTGCCGATCTGTCCACGCCGGCCCGTGCTCACCTGCCCGTCGCGAACCTGCTTGCGCTGGCCACGGCCGGCTTCATCACGGTGCTCACCGAAGCGCTGCCGGCCGGCCTGCTGCCGCCGATGAGCGCCGACCTGCGCGTGACCGAGGCGCTGATCGGCCAACTGGTGACCGCCTACGCGCTCGGCTCGATCGTCGCGGCGATTCCGCTCGTCGCCGCGACGCGCGCGATGCGCCGGCGCCGCCTGCTGCTCGCGGCGCTGGCAGGCTTCGTCGTGTCGAACGCGCTGACGGCCGCGTCGCCGTATTACGCGCTCACGCTTGCGGCACGGTTCGTCGCGGGGATGTCGGCCGGGCTGCTGTGGGCGCTGCTGGCCGGCTATGCGAGCCGGATGGTCGACCCGTCGCTGCGCGGCCGCGCGATCGCGGTTGCGATGCTCGGCATACCGGCGGCGATGTCGATCGGCATTCCGGCCGGCACCGCGCTCGGCGCGACGTTCGGCTGGCGCATCGCGTTCGCCGGTATTTCGGCCGCGGCGCTCGCGCTGATCGGCTGGATCCGCATGCGCGTACCCGACTATCCGGGCCAGCAGGCCGGCGCGCGCGAGCCGGTGCTCGGCGTGATGACGCTGCCCGGCGTGCGCCCGGTGCTGACGGTGATGTTCGCGTACGTGCTCGCGCACAACATGCTGTACACGTACGTCGCGCCGTTCCTCGCGGGTGTGCGGATGGGTACGCAGGTCGATGTGGTGCTGTTCGTGTTCGGCGTCGCGTCGCTCGTCGGCATCGCGCTGACGGGCGCATGGATCGGCGCCGCGCAGCGACGCCTCACGCTCGCGAGCATCGCGCTGTTCGCGCTGGCGGCGGCGATGCTCGGCGCCGGTTCCGGGATGACGACCGTCTATGCGGGCGTCGTGCTGTGGGGGCTCGCGTTCGGCGGCGCGCCGACGCTGTTCCAGACGGCCACCGCGAACGCGGCGGGCGAATCGGCCGACGTCGCGCAGTCGATGCTCGTGACGGTGTGGAATCTGGCGATCGCCGGCGGCGGCATCGCGGGCGGGATGCTGCTCGGCGCGACGGGCGCCGGCGCGATTCCGTGGGTGCTCGTCGCGCTGCTGGCGCTGGCATGGGTCGGCGCGTGGCGTGCGCGCCGGCATGCGTTTCCGGCGCCGCGCGCGGCCTGAGCCGGCGCAGTGCGACGGCGGCGTCAGGCCGCCTTCGCGGCGAGCGCGGCGCGCGCGCAGGTTTCGTCCGTGACGAGCCCCGACAGCCAGCCGCCGCGCAGCGCGGCAATCACCGCGTCGTGTTTCTTCGGGCCGCCGGCGAACGCGATCGTCGGCCGCTTCGGCGGCGTGGCGAGCGCGACGCTCGTCACGCGTGCGCTCGTCGACACGGTGATCTGCGTGCCGTGCGCGTCGATCGGCACGCCGAGCAGTTCGGCCACCGCGCCGAGCGCGGTCATCTCGTCGCGCTCCTGTTCGGTGATGAAGCCGTCTTCGTAGAGCGGGCAGTGCGGACCGATGTTGCCGATCCCGACGAACGCGACGTCGGCCTCGCCCGACAGCGCCTCGACGATCCGGTACAGCCGGTGATTGCACCACTGCGCGCGCTCGGCGTCGCTGTCGGCGAACAGCGGCGCGGGCAGCAGGAAATGCTTGCTGCCGGTTTTCTCGGAGATGTACTGCGCGACGTCGTAGCGGTTCGACGAGCCGTCGGCCGCGATCGCGCCGACCATCGACACGAGCCGGTGCTGCGGGCGGTCGATCTGCGCGATCTGCGCGACCGCGGCCTTCAGCGTCCGGCCGCTGCTGACCGCGATCACCATCGGCCGCGTTTCGTTCAGGTAGCGCTCCATCACCTGAGCGCCGGCGACCGCGAGCTTGCGGTCGATCGCGTCGGGCGCATCGGCGTCGACGGGCACGACTTCGCACATCGCGAGGCCGTAGCGTTTCGACAGCTGCGCGCCGAGATCGAGACAGTCGGCGAGCCGGTGATCGACGCGCACGCGGATCAGGTTCTTCTCGACCGCGAACGCGACGAGGCGCTGCGCGACGGGGCGCGACACCTGCAGCTTTTCGGCGATTTCGTTCTGCGTGTCGCCCGCGACGTAATAGAGCCACGCGGCGCGCGTGGCGAGATCGAGTTTTTCTGAGGACTTGGACACGATAGCGATTCGGTTCGGATCTGGGGGGCCGCCCCGCGGGCCGGCCGGCGGGCCGCATGACGGCATCCACTGTACCGCATGTCGCACGCAGGGCCGGCGGGCGGCCGTGCGTGCGCGGCGCCTACGCGAGCCGTGCGCGCGACGGTTCGTACAACGGCCGCACGTGACGGTACAGCGTGCGGAACGCATCGAGGCGCTCGCGCAGCCGCGCATGGCGGGCGGCGTCCGGTGCGTATTCGGCGCGCACCGGCGGCTTGGTCAGCACCGTCTGCGGATCGCCGCCGACGGCCAGCCAGCCGAGCCGTGCCGCGCCGAGCGCCGCGCCCGTTTCGCCGCCGCCGATCTGGCGCGTGCGCACGTTCAGCGCGTCCGCGATCAGTTGCGCCCAGAACGCGCTGCGCGCGCCGCCGCCGATCAGCGACAACTGGTCGGTTTCGACGCCGGCCGCATGCAGCGCGTCGAGGCCGTCGGCGAGGCCGAGCGTCACGCCTTCGAGCACCGCATAGCCGAGGTGCGCACGCTCGGTCGCGTGCGTCATCCCGAAGAACGCGCCCTGCGCGTACGGATCGTTGTGCGGCGTGCGTTCGCCCGACAGGTAGGGCAGGAACAGCGGCGCCGCGGCGAGCGCGTCGGCGTCGAGCGCCGCGACTTCGGCGAGCAGCGCGGGCTCGTCGGTACCGGTCAGCTTGCAGACCCAGCGCAGGCAGCTCGCGGCCGACAGCACGACGCTCATCAATTGCCAGCGATCGGGAATCGCATGGCAGAACGCATGCACGGCCGAGGCGGGATTCGGCATGAAGCGGTCGCCGACCACGCTCAGCACGCCGGACGTGCCGAGCGACACGAAGCCGTCGCCCGCGTGGATCGCACCGATGCCGAGCGCGCTCGTCGCGTTGTCGCCGCCGCCGCCCGCGACCGGGACGGCTTCCGACAGCCCGAGCTCGCGTGCGACGTCCGCGCGCAGCGTGCCGGACGGCGCGTTGCCCTCGACGATGCGCGGCATCTGCTCGCGGGTCATCCCGCACGCGGCGAGCAGCGCATCGGACCAGTCGCGGCGTGCAACGTCGAGCCACAGCGTGCCGGCCGCGTCCGACGGGTCCGACACTTTCGCGCCGGTCAGCCGGAATCGCAGGTAGTCCTTCGGCATCAGCACGCATGCGGTTGCCGCGAACACGTCGGGTTCGTGCTTCGCGACCCACAGCAGTTTCGGCGCGGTGAAGCCGGGCATCGCGAGGTTGCCGGCCAGCGCATGGAGATCGGGTGCGCGCTCCGTGAGCAGCGCGCATTCGTCGGCGCTGCGCATGTCGTTCCACAGGATCGCGGGGCGCAGCACGCGATCGTCGCGGCCGAGCAGCACCGCGCCGTGCATCTGGCCCGACAGGCCGATGCCGCGCACTTGCGCAAACGCCTGGGGGTGTCGCTCGCGCAGTGTCGCGAGCGCGGCGAGCGTGCCTTGCCACCAGTCGTCCGGATGCTGTTCGGCCCAGCGCGGATGCGGTCGCGACACCGTGAACGGCGAGCCGGCGGTACCGACGACCGCGCCGTCCGGGGCGAGCAGCAGCACCTTCACTTCCGAGGTGCCGAGGTCGATGCCGAGATACATGTGCGATCCGTTCCGTCAGAGAGGAGCCGCTACTTTAGCCGTGCCGCGCGGCATGTGCCAAGCGGGTTCGCCCGGCTGCGCGGCCGGGCGCCGGCGCGCGCGTCGTCAGCGCGTGGCGAGCCATGCGTCGACGCGCGCGAGCCCGGCGCGCAACGCGTCGAGCAGCGCCGCGTTGCCGGCCAGCGACCCCCACAGCGCGCGGTCGGTGCACAGCGCGACGACCGGGTCGTCGGCGTCGACGATCGCACGCGCGGCGCTTTCGTCCATCACGCCGTCCTGGTACGCATACGGCAGCGTGCCGCGTGCCCAGCGCTCGAGAAAGCGCAGGAACAGCGCGGGCAGCATGGCGGTGGCGACCGGCGCGGCGCCGCGCGCGAACGATTCGACGAGCGTCGGCGCGATGAAGCCGGGGATCTTCGAGAAGCCGTCGGCCGCGACGCGCTGGTTCGTGTCGAGCACGTACGGGTTGCCGAAGCGCTCGAGCACGACGTCGCGGTAGCGCGCGAGGTCGAGCGGGCTCGGCGTCAGGCACGGGATCACGTCCTGCGTCACGTAGTCGTGCGCGAAGCGGCGGATCGCCGCGTCGTGCGTGCCTTCGTGGATATACGTATGGCCCGCCAGCGTGCCGGCCCATGCAATGCAGCTGTGCGTCGCGTTGAGGATGCGGATCTTCGCTTCCTCGTACGGATGCACGTCGTCGACGAGTTCCGCGCCGGCTAGCTCCCAGCGCGGCCGGCCGGCCGCGAAACGATCCTCGATCACCCACTGGATGAACGATTCGCCCATCACCGGGCACGCGTCGTCGACGCCGGTGGCCGCGCGCACGCGCTCGCGCACGTCGGCGGTCGGGCGCGGCGTGATGCGGTCGACCATCGCGCTGGGCGTCGCGACGTTCGCATCGAACCACGCGACGAGAGCCGTTTCGCCGCGCCGTTCGAGGAATTCGCGCATCCCCGCGCGAAAGCGTGCGCCGTTGTTGCGCAGGTTGTCGCAGCTTTGCAGCGTGAGCGGGCCGGCGCCGCGCCGCACGCGTTCGGCGAGCAGCGCCGCGAGCGCGCCGTACAGCGTGGTGCGCGCGCCCTGCAGGTCGGCGGCGACATCGGCGTTCGCGAGGTCGAGCCGGTCGTGTTCGTCGAGGTAGTAGCCGCCTTCGGTGACGGTGAACGACACGATCCGGCAAGCCGGATCGGCGCCGGCGTCGATCAGCGCGGCGAGATCGATCGACCACGGCAGCACGCGCGTGATCGAGCGGATCGTCTCGTAGGCGCGCTCGCCTTGCGGCGTGACGGTTTCGAGCGTGTACGCGCCATGTTGCGCGGCGAGCGCGTCCATCGTCGCGCGCATGTCGTCGCGAATGTTGCCGACGGTCAGCGACCAGCGTTCGTCGGCCGGCACGGCCGCGTTCACGCGATGCAGATACCACGCCTGGTGCGCGCGGTGAAACGAGCCCGCGCCGATGTGCAGCAGCACGGGCGTGCGGGCGGAGGGCGAGTCGCTCATGCGGTGTCTCCTGTTCCTGCCTGTCTATCCTGTCGAATACGATCATTTGCTCTTTATGTGAGCGAATGATCGTATTCGGGCGAACGAAAGTCAAGGCGGGGACACGGCATTTCGATGGTGCGCTGCGGCGCGGGTGGGGCGGGCACGCGGGCGGGCATGCGGGCAGGCGCGACGCAGCCGGCGGAAAAAGCGTCAGCGCCCTTCGCGGGTGAGCGCGACGAGTTCGTCGAGCAGCTTGCCGGCCGGCCCCGGCAGGATCCCGTGGCGGCGCCTGAATGCGGTGAGCGTGCGCACCGCGACCACTTCGCGCACCGGCAGCGTGTCGATCGTGCCGGCGCGCCGTTCGGCGCCGTACATTGGCTCGGCCATCCAGCAGAGGAATCCCGCATGCGCGACCAAGCTTTTCAGCGTCGTGACCGAGCGCGTCTCGACCGCGATGTCGGGCAGCGGGAGGCCGTGTGCGTCGAAGGTCGCACGCATATGGTCGAAGGGCGCGGTGCCGCGCGGCGGAATCGCCCAGCGCGCATGCAGCGTATCGGCGAGCGTCGGCGCGCTGCTGTGCGCGTGGGCGATCGCGCATGCGGGGTCGCGCTGGCCGCTCGTGCTGTGCAGCATCGGCGGCGCGGCGAGCGCGGTGTGGCTGATGGGCGTCGATGCGAGCCGCCATACGGGCTGGCTGATCGTCGGGCTCGGCTTGCACGGGCTGTTCGTCAATGCGGTGCAGTCGACGATGTATGCGCTGTGTGCGTACATCTACCCCACGGCCGTACGCGCGACGGGCACCGCGAGTGCGCTCGCGTTCGGCCGGCTCGGCGCGATCCTCAGCGCATTCGCGGGCGCGATCGTGATCACGGCGGGCGGCGCGGGTGCCTACCTGACGATGCTGGCCGTTGCGATGGGCGTGGTCTGCGTCGCGCTGCTCGCGGTGCGGCGGCACATTCCGCGGCTGTCGCGCGCGCATGCGCCGCCGCGCGAAGGGGAGGAGCTCGCTCGGACGTCGTCGTGACGGCGCCCGAGCGACGTGCGTTACAGCGTGGTGCGCACGTGCCAGAGTTCTGGGAACAGCACGACGTCGAGCATCTTGCGCAGGTACGGCGCGCCGCTCGTGCCGCCGGTGCCCTGCTTGAAGCCGATGATGCGTTCCACCGTCGTCACGTGACGGAAGCGCCACTGGCGGAACGCATCCTCGAGATCGACCAGTTCCTCGGCCATCTCGTACAGCTCCCAGTGCTGCTGCGGATGACGATAGACCTCGAGCCACGCGGCTTCGACCGTTTCGTCGTGACGCGTCGGCTGCGTCCAGTCGCGATCGAGCCGCTCGGGCGCGATGGGGAACCCGCGCCGCGCGAGCAGGCGCACGACCTCGTCGTAGAACGACGGCGCCTCGAGCGTCGCGCGCACCTGTTCGAGGATGTCGGGCCGGTGCGCATGCGGCTGCAGCATCCGCGCGTTCTTGTTGCCGAGCAGGAATTCGAGCTGGCGATACTGATACGACTGGAAGCCCGACGACTGGCCGAGATATGGCCGCATCGCCGAATACTCGGACGGCGTCATCGTCGACAGCACGTTCCACGCCTGCACCAGTTGCTCGAGGATGCGCGACACGCGCGCGAGCATCTTGAACGCGGGCGGCAGCGCGTCGGCGCGCACCGCATCGAGCGCGCCGCGCAGCTCGAACAGCGCGAGCTTCATCCACAGCTCGCTCGTCTGATGCTGGATGATGAACAGCATCTCGTTGTGATCGGGCGACAGCGGATGCTGCGCGTCGAGGATCGCATTCAGCGACAGGTAGTCGCCGTAGCTCATCGACTTCGAGAAATCGAGCTGCGCGTCGTGCCAGCCGCCTTCAGCGGCATCGCCCGGCACGTGCGGCGCTTCGTGCGCGGCTTGCGCCGGCTGGGCCGCACGTGCGCCCGAGAACGGACAGCCTGCCGGCGCGTCGCCGCCGGGGGGCTGCATATGACCAGAATTCACGACTTTCTCCAGATTTGAATGACGAACGCGCGGCGCATGCACCTGCGGTGCGCCGCGCAAAACCGCTCAGGTCACCGCGCCGCGTTCGGCGAACTCGGGCGCCTTCCACGCGTCGGTGGCGAGGATGTCGCGCAGCGTCTCGACCGCATCCCATACGTCGGCGAAGCGCGTATAGAGCGGCGTGAAGCCGAAGCGCAGCACGTACGGCTCGCGGTAGTCGCCGATCACGCCGCGCGCGATCAGCGCCTGCATCACTTCGTAGCCGTGCGGATGCTCGAAGCTCGCCTGCGAGCCGCGCTGGTGATGCGCGCGCGGCGTGACGAGCTTCAGCGACAGGCCCGCGCAGCGTTCCTCGACGAGCGCGATGAACGCGTCGGTCAGCGCGAGCGACTTGCGGCGGATCGTCTGCATGTCGGTCTGCAGGAAGACGTCGAGCCCGCATTCGACCATCGACATCGACACGATCGGCTGCGTGCCGCACAGGAAGCGCGCAATGCCCGGATCGGGCGCGAAGCCCGGCTGCATCGCGAACGGTGCACGGTGGCCCCACCAGCCCGACAGCGGCTGCGAGAAATGCGCGAGATGGCGTTGCGGCACCCACACGAACGCGGGCGAGCCGGGGCCGCCGTTCAGGTACTTGTACGTGCAGCCGACCGCGCCGTCCGCGCGTGCGCCGTTCAGGTCGACCGGCACCGCGCCGGCCGAGTGCGCGAGATCCCACAGCATCAGCGCGCCCGCGTCGTGCACGAGCTGCGTGACGGCCGGCATGTCGTGCATGTAGCCGGTGCGGTAGTTCACGTGCGTGATCATCGCGACGGCCGTGTCCGCGCCGAGCGCGTCGGGCAGGTCGGCCGGATCGTCGATCAGGCGCAGCTCGTAGTGGCCGCCGAGCTGCTCGATCAGCCCTTGCGCGATGTACAGGTCGGTCGGGAAGTTCGAGCGTTCCGACACGATCACGCGGCGCTCGGGCGCACGCTCGGCCTGGTGGCGCAGCATCGCCGACAGCAGCTTGAACAGGTTGATCGAGATGGTGTCGGTGACGACCGTCTCGCCGGGCGCGCCGCCGATCAGCGTCGCGAGCTTGTCGCCGAGGCGGCGCGGCAGCGCGAACCAGCCGGCCGTGTTCCAGCTGCGGATCAGGCCTTCGCCCCATTCGGCGCCGATCGCCTGCTGCGCGCGGGCAGCCGACGCGCGCGGCTGCGCGCCGAGCGAGTTGCCGTCGAGGTAGATCACGCCGTCGGGCAGCGAGAACTGGTCGCGCAGCGGGGCGAGCGGGTCGTCGCGGTCGAGCGCGAGCGCGTCTTCACGGGTCTTGATCATCATGATGGGGGTCGTAGGTCGGGTAATCAGGAAGCTTGCGAGGAAGCCCGCGCGGGCAGTGCGCGCAGCACCGCGCGCACGGGGCTCGCGTCGAGCGTCGCGAATTTCAGCGGCAGCGCGATCAGTTCGTAGTCGCCGGCCGGCACGTCGTCGAGCACGATTCCTTCGAGGATCGCCATCCGGTGCGCGCGCACGCGGCGATGCGCATCCATGGTCTTCGATTCCTGCGGATCGAGCGACGGTGTATCGATGCCGATCAGCTTCACGCCGTGCGCGGCGAGCAGGTCGACGGTGTCGGGCGCGACCGCGCAGAAATCGCTGTCCCACTGCTCGACGCTGGCGTGCTCGTACGTGCGCAGCAGCACGCGCGGCGGCACGCCGTCGAGCGCGGCCGCGACGTCGGCCGGCTGTACGACCGGCGATGCGCCGATGCAATGGATCACGCGGCACGGGCCGAGATAGGTGTCGAGCGGCACCGCGCCGATCGGCGCGCCGTCGGCGTCGTAGTGCAGCGGCGCGTCGCAGTGCGCGCCCGTGTGCGGCGACAGCGTCAGGCGTGCGACGTTGACCGGCGAACCGGCCTCCATCCGCCACACGCGTTCGACGGAAACCGGCGTATCGCCCGGCCACACGGGGGTGGCGGGGCTGACGGGCGGCGAGATGTCCCAGAGTGTGTCCATGGCATGACGAATCGTGAGTCGATTCTTCGAATGATAGGTGGACGCTCGCAGAAAGTGCTTGCGAAATAAACATGGACAATCCGCCGGATTGGCAGATAATTCGACTCAGAGGGAAAACGGGGACCAAAAATGCACGCGATCACGCTCGATGCCACCGACTGCCGGATTCTGGCGGTACTGCAGGAGGAGGGCAGAATCAGCAATCTCGACCTGGCCGAACGCATCTCGCTTTCGCCATCCGCCTGCCTGCGCCGCATGCGCCTGCTCGAGGAGCAGGGCGTGATCGAGCACTATCGCGCGTGCCTGAGCCGCGAGAAGCTCGGCTTCGAGCTCGAGGCGTTCGTGCAGGTGTCGATGCGCAACGAAGAGAATCAATGGCACGAGCGCTTCGCGGAAGCGCTGCGCGAATGGCCGGAGGTGGTCGGCGCGTTCGTCGTGACGGGCGAGAGCCACTATCTGCTGCGCGTGCTCGCGCACAACCTCAAGCACTATTCGGATTTCGTGCTGAACCGCCTCTACAAGGCGCCGGGCGTGATGGACATCCGTTCGAACATCGTGCTGCAGACGCTGAAGGACGAAGCCGGCGCGCCGGTCGGCCTGGCGCGCACGGGGGCGATCAAAGCGGTGTGAGGCCGTGGAAGCCGCCGCCGTGGAACACGAGCGGCGGTGCCGTTTCCGATACCGCGCGCACGCCGCAGCGTTCCACTTCGCCGACGAAGATCACGTGGTCGCCTTCGTCGTAGCGGCTGCGGTTGTGGCATTCGAACCACGCGAGCGCGCCGTCGAGCACGGGCATTCCCGAGTTGCCGGCCGCATGCGCGATCCCTTCGAAGCGGTCGCCCTTGTAGGTCGAGAAGCGTTTGCACAGGTCGAGCTGCGACGCCGCGAGCACGTTCACCACGTAATGGCTGTTGCCGCGGAACACGGGCGTCGACGCCGATTTGTGCGCGAGGCTCCACAGCACGAGCGGCGGGTCGAGCGACACCGAATTGAACGAACTGGCGGTGATGCCGATCAGCTGGCCGGACGGTGCCTGCGTCGTGATCACCGTCACGCCCGTCGCGAACTGGCCGAGCGCCTGCCGGAAGGCGGCCGAGTCGAAATCCGGCGGATTGGCGTGGCTCATCGGGCAGCCATCCGGAACGGAACGGGCGGGCGCGACACGCCACGGGTGTGACGGGCGCGGCGGACGAAAGGCGACGAGGCGGTCGATGAAGAAGGGGTACGCATGGCCCGATTTTAGCGGAATCGGGGCCGCCGGGCCTGCTCCGGCGGCGCAGCGCGACGGCAGGGTGACGTAGCGAACACTGCGGCGCGCGGCCGGCGGCGCCGTTCTGTCGCGTTTTTCGACGGTGCGGCCGTTCATGCCGACGCCCGCCGTGCTGTCCCGCCCGGCATCGCCGCCCGTGCTATCGCGCCGTCGCCAGCCCGAGCGACAACGCGCCCGTCACGATCAGGCTCGACGCCCATACCGCATCCAGATTGAACCAGCTCCGCGACACGAACTTCAGCCCGAGATAGCGGTACACGAGCCACGCGAGCCCGCCGCCGGCGGCGATCATCGCGGCCGCGTGCACGGCCGCGACGACGAGCGCCATGCCGAGGTGCGCATCGACGAGCCTCGCGGCCGCGCGATGGCCCGCATCCCGGTCGAGCCCGCAGAGGCCGAGGTAGATCGGCACGAGCATCAGCCCCGCGCCGTGCGCGAGCGCGACCGCGAACGACCACAGGCCGAGCCGCGCCGGCGGAATCCGCGCCAGCGCCCGCGGATGCCGGCGCCGGATCAGCAGCCCTGCGCCGAAGCCGATCACGAGTGCGCTCGCACCGATCCGGATCGCCGACTGCCATGCGAGCAGCGCTGCAAGCAGCCCGAACGGCAGCATCACCGCGAAGACGGCGAGCGCATGACCGAGCGCGAGATAGCCGAGCGCGGCGACGAGCGCGGCGCCGCGGCGCGTCATCAGCGCGTTCGACACCGCGAGCGGCCAGCCCATCGCCGGGTTCAGCCCGTGATACACGCCGCTCGCGAGCACGGCCGCCCACCACGCGAACGGCACGTGAAGGCCGGTGCTCAACGCTTGACCGACGGATAGCAGAACGAATCGGTCGAACAGTCGCCGCCTTCGAGCCGGATCTGGTGCGCGCGGTAACCGTCGGGGAATTCGACCCAGTAGTCGTCGGCGAGCGTCAGCCCGCCGTCCGGCCCCGCGTGCGCGAGCACCTGCGCGGCCGGCACGCCGTCCGGATAGAACTGATCGTCCCACGTCGAATAGAGCGAATTGGTCCAGTACACGCGCCGGCCGTCGCGGCTGATCTCGACCATCTGCGGGCCGCCCGCGAACGTGCGGCCGTTCGGGTGCGGCGCACGGCGCGCGATGCCGCCGATGCGTACCGACCCGGCCAGCACCGGGTTGTGCGGATCCGACACGTCGTACTGGCGCATTTCGCCGGTGCCCCAGCACGACACGTACAGGAACCGGTCGTCGAGCGACAGGTCGATGTCGGTCACGAGCGGCGGCACCGCGCCGAACCCTTGCAGCAGCGGCGGCAACGCGTCGGCCGCGGCCGGCTCGGCCGGGATCGTCGCGGTCTTCTTCGCATGGAACTTGCCGCCTTCGCGCCACCAGGTCCAGATCGAACCTTCGAGGTTGGTCGTATCGACCACGACGCCGACGAATCCGTATTCGCGCACCGGGTCGTGCGCGGGCCGCACCTCCAGCGCCATCTGGTGCTGCGCGCCGAGATCGATCGTCTGCACGTTGCGTCGCGCGCGCAGGTCCCAGAAATGCAGCCGGTGCCCGTACTTGTTCGCGAGCAGATCCTCGGGAACGATCCCGTTCTCGAATTGCGGCGGCAGCGCCCATTCGCTCGACACCATGTAGTTGCGCGGCAGGTTCCACCAGAAGTCGTAGTGCTTGTCCTGCGGGCCGCGGTCGATCTCCCAGCGGCCGAGCACGTCGAAGGTTTCGCAATCCATGATGAAGATGCCGGGCGCGCCGTCGGTGCCGTCCTTGCCTGCGCCGCCGAGCGTGCTCACGTAGATGCCCTCGGGGCCGCAGTGCACGGTGTGCGGCCGCGAATAGCCGGTCTTCGCGAACACTTCCTCGGGCTCGATGATCTTGTGGATCCGTGCCTGTGTCGGATGCGGCTTCGTGTCGATCACGTAGATGCGCGACGAGCGCAGGCCGGGGATGATCAGGAAGCGGCGCTCGAGGAACGCATGGCCGGTGAGCGGCGACAGCGACGACGAACACGCATTCCAGCCGAAGTGGTGAAACTCGTCG
Source organism: Burkholderia sp. ABCPW 11 (assembly GCF_001523445.1). Classification (NCBI taxonomy): domain Bacteria; kingdom Pseudomonadati; phylum Pseudomonadota; class Betaproteobacteria; order Burkholderiales; family Burkholderiaceae; genus Burkholderia; species Burkholderia sp. ABCPW 11. The sequence goes on from NZ_LOVM01000075.1 coordinate 19,948, forward strand.
CCGGTGTTCGGCATCGTCACCGTATGCACGATCTTGCCGTACGTCGACGAACCGGGCTTCACGTCGATCACGGCGAGCGCGTCGGGTCTGGAAAAATCGGGGCTCAGCAACAACGTATACGCGAATGCTTCGGCCGGCGCCTGCATCGCGAGCTCGGGCGAAGCGTGAAACGTCGGATCGGGCCGCATGCTCATGGTGATGTCCTCTCGATGGTGTCGGATCGCTGACGCACGGCCTTTCTTGGCGGGCGTGCAGGCTGCGGTTGCCGCGCGGCGCGCATCATGCGGGCGAAGCGCTCGGCAGGAGCAGGCACGCGAGGGCGACGCGCGCGATGCCGTGCATCAGGTCGTGAAAGCGGGAAAAGGCGAAGGGTTGCAGCGCGGCGCCCACCGCGAAACGGGCAGGCGCCATCGCGATGGTGCGATCGACGTATCGGCGATCGGGCCTGCGAAGCAGGCGATGTCTGTTAAGGCGTACATATCGATGTTCCGGCAGATGTCGTTGGCATCGGGGGCGGGCATGCATCGGACGCTGTGCGGGCGACGGGTTGGCCGTCGCGTGCGCGTGCCTAAGTGTAGACGAGAAACCCGCGGCGGGTCGCGTGCGGCGCCTGGCCGATCTGCCAGGTTCGCGCGCGAGTGAGATACTTGACGAAGTGCCGTTGCCGTCCGCGTCGCGGGCAGGCCACGGCGACGCGAAACGGTGGCGCCGGCGCCCGCGCGCCGGCTGCCGTCATCCACGAGGGACTGATTTCATGGGGAACGAGATGCTTGAAACCGCGACGCTCGGAGGCGGGTGTTTCTGGTGCACGGAGGCCGTGTTTCTCGACGTCGACGGCGTGACGGCCGTCCAGTCGGGTTACGCGGGCGGCCATACGCGCAATCCCGGCTATCGCGACATCTGCGAGGGCGACACGGGCCACGCGGAAGTCGTCAACGTGACGTTCGATCCGGCGCGCATCGGCTATCGCGAGATCCTCGAGATCTTCTTCGCGACGCACGATCCGACCCAGTTGAACCGGCAGGGCAACGACGTCGGCACGCAGTACCGGTCGGTCGTGTTCACGCATTCGGATGCGCAGCGCGACACCGCGCTCGACGTGATCCGCGAACTCGAGCGCGAACAGGTGTTCGGCCAGCCGATCGTCACGCAGGTCGTGCCGCTCGACGACAACTACTGGCCGGCGGAGGACTATCACCAGAACTATTACGCGCGGAACCCGGGGCAGGGCTATTGCTCGGTCGTGATCGGGCCGAAGCTCGCGAAATTCCGGCAGAAGTTCTCGCATCGGCTGAAGTCGCTGCGCGGCGCGTAAGCGCGGGCATGACCGGCGCAAACCGGCGTCACGCCGCCTCGTTGCGCCACTGCGCGCACGCGGCGGCGATTTCGCGCGCGAGCGCGATGCATGACAGCGGCGCGGAGCCTTCGGCCTTGTTGTTGATGGTGATGATCACCGGCTGCCCGGCCAGCGCATAGCGCGCGGCCAGTTCGGCGAGCGCCGAGCGCGTGGCCGGATCCTCGTCGACGAGCTTGTCGAACGGCTCGTATTTCGCTTTCGCCTGTTCGTACTTGAAGCCGCCGTGCAGGCTCCAGCGCACGATCAGCGGGCCCGGCGCGTCGCCGTCGAGCAGCGCGAGCGCGGCGGCCTGGCGCAGCGGATCGGGCATCCGCGCGTGCAGGCCGACGCAGTAGCGCACGCCGAGCGCGGCCAGCGCACGGATGAAGCGCGGCGTGAGCAGGCTCGCGTCGCGGATCTCGATCGCGTAGCGCGTGCCGTCGGCGTCCGGCGGCAGCGGCGGCAGCGCCGCGAAGAACGCGGCGAGCCGGTCGATCAGCGCGGCCGGTTCCGCGAGCAATTGATCGGGCAGCGGCGAGAACTGGAACACGAGCACGCCGGCTTTGCGGCCGAGCCCATCGAGACAGGGCTGCACGAATTCGCGGGTCGCGAGCGGCGCATCGAGGAAGGTCGGGTTCGGCCCGGACGGCTCGCCGCGCCGGCCGCGGATCACCGCGTCGGTCACCGCGGCCGGCGCCTTCACGACGAAGCGGAAATCGTCAGGCACCTGTTGCGCGTAGCGCAGGTAATCGGCCACCGACAGCGGGCCGTAGAACGACCGGTCGAGGCTCACGCTCTTCAGCAGCGGATGTGCGCCATACGCTTCGAGCCCTTCGCGCGACAGCTTCGTCTGCGCGAAATCGCCGTCGTAGACGATGCCGTTCCAGCCGGGGAAATACCACGACGACGTACCGAGCCGCACGTTCGGCGGCAGCCTGGCCGCGACGTCGGCCACGTCGGCCGGGATCGGTGCGGGCAGCACGCCGCGCTTGCGGCGGCCTTTCTTCGGCGCAGCGGCCGGCGGGGACGGTTCGTCCCACAGCAGGCCGGACGACGGTACGGGCGCGTCGTCGGCGGCGGGGCGGGAAGTCGTACGGGCGGGCGACGCCGGCTGCGCGTCTTTTTGCGCGTCCGGCGTCACGTGCTCATCGGGGCGGGCGGAGCGACCGTCGTTCGCAGGCGACGCGCGTGGGGCGTGCGTCGGCACGCCGAACAGGTCGAATTGTCCGTCGGCGTGCGACCCGTTGGCGTCGTCGTGCTGCTGTCGTTCCGGCGACGCCTTGCGCCGCGTCCTGCCGTCACCCATGCATGCCCAGCGTGAGGCGCCGCCTAGCGCGGCAGCGCGTGTTCGTACATGTAGCGCCGCGACCACGGCAGCGTTTTCGCGCTGCGTCCGGCCTTGCGGCACACGATCTGGAAGATCGACACGTCGTCGTGCTCGAACGCATACGCGCAGCCGGCAAGATACACGCGCCAGATCCGGAATTTCTCGTCGTCGACGAGCTTTCTCGCTTCTTCGGCTTTCGCTTCGAAGTTTTCCGTCCAGATATCGAGCGTGCGCGCATAGTGCCGGCGCAGGCTTTCGACGTCAACCGCTTCGAGTCCGCCGCGCTGCGCCGCTTCGAGCGCAAGGCTGATGTGCGGCAGCTCGCCGTCCGGGAACACGTAGCGATCGATGAATTCGCCGCCGCCGAGCGCCGTTTCGCCGCTTTCCGCGTCGGTCGACGTGATCCCGTGGTTCATCGCGATGCCGTCGTCGGTCAGCAGCTCGCGGATGCGCGAGAAATAGAGCGGCAGGTTCTTGCGGCCGACGTGCTCGAACATCCCGACGCTCGTGATGCGGTCGAACTGGCCTTCGATCTCGCGGTAATCCTGCAGACGAATCTCGATCCGGTCTTCGAGCCCCGCCGCCTTCACGCGCGCGGTCGCGAGGTCGAACTGGTTCTGCGACAGCGTCACGCCGAGACACGTCGCACCGAACTTCTGCGCGGCGCGCAGCACGAGTGCGCCCCAGCCGCAGCCGATGTCGAGCAGGCGCTGGCCGGGCTCGAGCCGGATCTTCGTGAGGATGTGGTCGATCTTCTTGATCTGCGCGGTGGCGAGATCCTCGTCGCCGTTCTCGAAGTACGCGCACGAGTACACCATGTTCTCGTCGAGCCACAGCTGGTAGAACTCGTTCGAGACGTCGTAGTGGTACTGGATCGCCTTCTTGTCGGTGCTCTTCGTGTGATTGAAGTAGCGCTTCACGCGGGCGAGCTTGCTCGCGCTCGTCACGGTGCTGCGAGCGAGCGAGTAGCCGATGTTGATGATGTCCGACAGCTTGCCTTCGATGTCGATCTTGCCCTTCACGTACGCCTCGCCGAGATTGTCGAGGCTCGGTTCGAGCAGCAGCGGCAACGCCGACGCGCTGTTCACCTTCAGCGTGACCTGCGGCGCGCTGAAGGTGCCGAAATCGAGTTGTTCGCCGTTCCACAGCACGAGGCGCGCCGGTATGTTCGCCTTCGCCCGTACTTCGTCCGCCCACTGTGCCAGCTTCTTTTCCCAGAACATTTGGATTCTCCGTTTGTTCGTTGAATCGAATACAGCCAAGTATCTTGACCGGCGCCCGCCGCTTGCCGCGCGGGCGCCCGGATGCAACACGAGACACGGCCGGCACGCGCCGGCGGCGCGCTTACGGCGACAGGCGCGAGATCGTCCAGCCCGACGCCGCCGCGGCGTCGCGCGTATAGAGCAGGCGGTCGTGCAGCCGCGACGGGCGCCCCTGCCAGAACTCGATCGAATCGGGCACGAGGCGGTAGCCGCCCCAGTGCGGCGGGCGCGGCGGGTCGTCGCCGTAGCGCTCGCTGACGGCCCGTTCGCGCGCTTCGAGCGTCGCGCGGCTGTCGATCACGGTGCTCTGCTCCGACGCCCATGCGCCGATGCGCGAGCCGAGCGGGCGCGACGCGAAATAGCGGTCGCTTTCTTCCGCGCTGGTTTTCTCGATCCGGCCTTCGATGCGCACCTGGCGCTCGAGCTCGATCCAGTAGAACAGCAGCGCGGCTTGCGGATGCACGGCGAGATCGTGGCCCTTGCGGCTTTCGTAATTGGTGAAGAAGACGAACCCGCGTTCGTCGACGCCCTTGATGAGCACGATCCGGGCCGACGGCCGGCCGTCGGCGCCGACGGTCGCGAGCGTCATCGTGTTCGGCTCGGGCAGCTTGGCGGCGAGCGCCTCCTTGAACCAGCGATCGAACTGGGCGAAGGGATCGGGGGCGGCATCGGCCTCGTCGAGCGAAGCACGCGAATAGTTGATGCGGAGATCGGCGAGAGTCGTCATGTTATGCAAACGCTTCAATCTGGGGCCAGTATAGCGAACGCGCGGGAATCGTGCGTGCACAGTGGCGCGTGCGAGCGGGGAGTTCAGGCAAAATAGAGGGCTGCACGACTTACGTTTTCCTTGCTGCCATGTCCTCCGCCGACGCTGTCCCGCCCAGTTCTTCCGATCTTACCCCGACCCCGGAAATCCGGCTTGACGTGGATCGCGCGCGGCGTTTCGGCGGCGTCGCGCGCCTGTACGGCGCGCCGGCCGCCGCCGCGTTCGAGCGGGCGCACGTTGCGGTGATCGGAATCGGCGGCGTCGGGTCGTGGGCGGCCGAGGCACTCGCGCGCAACGCGGTCGGCACGCTCACGCTGATCGATCTCGACAACGTCGCGGAAAGCAACACGAACCGGCAGGTCCATGCGCTCGACGGCAATTACGGCAAGCCGAAGGTCGACGCGATGGCCGAGCGGATCGCGCTGATCGATCCCGCGTGCCGCGTGAACCGGATCGAGGATTTCGTCGAGCCCGACAATTTCGACGCGCTGCTCGGCGGCGGCTTCGACTACGTGATCGACGCGATCGACAGCGTGCGCACGAAGGTCGCGCTGATCGCATGGTGCGTCGCGAAGCGGCAACCGTTGATCGTCGTCGGCGGCGCGGGCGGGCAACTCGACCCGACACGCATCCGCATCGACGACCTCGCGCTGACGATCCAGGATCCGCTGTTGTCGAAGGTGCGCGCGCAGTTGCGCAAGCAGCACGGTTTTCCGCGCGGGCCGAAGGCGCGTTTCAAGGTCAGCGCCGTGTATTCGGACGAGCCGCTGATCTATCCGGAAGCGGCGGCCTGCGACATCGAGGACGGCGCGGAGCCGTCCGCGGCCGCGCACGTCGCGGGGCTCAACTGCGCGGGTTTCGGTTCGAGCGTGTGCGTGACCGCGAGCTTCGGGTTCGCGGCCGCCGCGCATGCGCTGCGGGCGATCGCGGCACGGGCGGCCGGCTGAGCCCGCGGCGCGCGGGCGGGCAGGGCAAGATGATGCCGCGGCGCGGGTGACGTGCCGCGAGCGATACGGCGATGCAGCCGGGCCATCGCGGCCCGGCCGGGCGCGCATCAGTTGAGCGCCATGCTCAGCTTGCGTCGCCACGCGGCGACGAGGTCGGGGCGATCGCCGGCCAGTTCGAACACCGAGATCATCGTGCGGCGGCCGAGGTCGTCGCCGTAGGCGCGATCGCGCATCACGATTTCCAGCAACTGTTCCAGCGCGCCTTCGTACGCGCGCCGCGCGATCAGGCTCTGCGCAAGGTCGAAGCGCGCGTCGAGATCGGCCGGGTTCGCTGCGATACGCGCTTCGAGCGCGTCGGTCGGCGGCAGGTCGGCCGTGGCGTCGAGCGCGTCGAAACGGGTCTTGATCGCCTGATAGCGCGGGTCGCCGTTCTGCACGGTTTGCGGCGACAGGCGTTCGGTTTCGGCGCGCGCGGCGTCGACCTCGTTGCGCGCGAGCAGCAGCTCGATCAGGTCGAGACGCGCGTCGTCGTAGCCGGGGTTCAGCGCGAGCGCCGCTTCGAGGTGCGCGAGCGCATCGTCGAAGCGCTGTTCGGCCATCGCATACTGCGCGGCGCGGCGCTCGGCTTCCTCGGCCGCCGGCAGCAGCCGGTCGAGGAACGCGCGCAACTGACCTTCGGGCAGCACGCCGACGAACTGGTCGACCGGGCGCCCGTCGGCGAACGCGATCACGTGCGGGATGCTGCGCGTCTGGAAGTGCGCGGCGAGTTCCTGGTTCTCGTCGACGTTGACCTTCACGAGCTTCCAGCGGCCTGCGTAGTCGGCTTCGAGTTTTTCCAGCAGCGGGCCGAGCGTCTTGCAGGGGCCGCACCACGGCGCCCAGAAGTCGACCAGCACGGGCGTGTCCAGCGACGCCTCGATGACGTCTTTCTCGAATGTGGCAAGCGTGGTGTCCATGTCGTTCTCTTCCGTTCGAATATCGTCAGGATGGGGGTGGCGCGCCGCTTTTTCAACGCGGCTTCGATTCGGGCAGCGGAATCCACTCGGTTTCGCCCGGCACCTTGCCCATCTCCTGGCGCGTCCAGGCCGCTTTCGCACGCTCGATCGCATCGCGGCTGCTCGCGACGAAATTCCATTCGATGAAGCGTTCGCCGTCGATCCGGTCGCCGCCGAGCAGCATCGCGCGTGCGCCGCGGCCGCTCGTCAGCGTGACCGTCGCGCCCGGCGCGAGCACGGCCATCCGTTCGGCCGGCACCGGCGTGCCGTCGATCGCGAGCTCGCCGTCGACCACGTAGACCGCGCGCTCCTCGTGCGACGCATCGAGTTCGAGCCGGCCGCCCGCCGCGAATTCGGCCGCGACGTAGAGCGTGCGCGAGAACGTCGTCACGGGCGAGCGCAGCCCGAACGCGTCGCCGGCGATCACCGTCAGCGCCGCGCCGTGTTCGTCGCGCTTGGGCAGCGTGTCGGCCGCGTGGTGCCCGAACGACGGCTCGGTCGTCTCGTGCGCTTGCGGCAGCGCCACCCAGGTCTGGATCCCGTGCACGGTATGGCCGCTGGCGCGCTGCGCGTCCGGCGTGCGCTCCGAGTGGACGATCCCGCGGCCGGCCGTCATCCAGTTCACGTCGCCCGGCACGATTTCCTGCCGAGAGCCGAGGCTGTCGCGGTGCAGGATCGCGCCGTCGAACAGGTAGGTGACCGTCGCGAGCCCGATGTGCGGATGCGGGCGCACGTCGAGCCCCGTGCCGGCCGGCAGCATGGCGGGCCCCATGTGATCGAAGAAGATGAACGGGCCGACGAGGCGTGCGGCGAGCGCGGGCAGCGTGCGGCGCACCTGCAGGTTGCCGATGTCGCGCACGTGCGGCTTCAGCAGGGCTTTGATCGAGTCGGTCATGGCGGGCCTCGTGGGAACGGCTGGATTGCCGGTCATTGTACTGGCGGCGCGGCGGCGCGCGTGACGGGGAACGCGAAGCGCGCGGTACGCTGCGGCGCGATGCGGCTGCGGCAGGCATGCGTCGTGCGGTATCCCCCGCGTTGCACGAGCCGCTGCGCACGCCGGCGGCGCGCGCGGCCGATTCCACGCACGCAGCGCGGGTATCGGGCCGGGCGCGAAACCCGGTAGACTGACCGGCTTCACGACAATGATTCGACAATCGAAGGAGACGCCGATGATGGCCCCGAAGGACTTGCTGCTCGCGCTGGTCGTGATTCTGGCGTGGGGCGTGAACTTCGTCGTGATCAAGGTCGGCCTGCACGGCATGCCGCCGATGCTGCTCGGCGCGCTGCGCTTCACGCTCGCGGCCGTGCCCGCGGTGTTCTTCGTGCACCGGCCGCAGATTTCGTGGCGTCTGCTGGTGCTGTACGGCGCGACGATCCAGCTCGGCCAGTTCGTGTTCCTGTTCACCGGGATGTACGTCGGCATGCCGGCCGGCCTCGCATCGCTCGTGCTGCAGTCGCAGGCGTTCTTCACGCTGGTGTTCGCGATGCTGTTCCTCGGCGAGCGGCTGCGTGCGCAGAACCTGATCGGGCTGGCGATCGCCGCGGGCGGGCTCGTCGTGATCGCCGCGCAGGGCGGCCGCGCGATGACGCTCGCGGGCTTCCTGCTGACGATCTGCGCGGCCGCGATGTGGGCCGTCGGCAATATCGTCACGAAGAAGGTCGGGAAGGCGAACCTCGTGTCGCTCGTCGTGTGGGCAAGCCTCGTGCCGCCCGTGCCGTTCTTCCTGCTGTCGCTGTGGTTCGAAGGGCCGCAGCGGATCGCGACCGCGCTCGCGGGCCTGGACGGCGCGTCGATCTTCGCGGTCGTCTATCTCGCGTTCGTCGCGACGCTGCTCGGTTACGGGCTGTGGAGCCGCCTGCTGTCGCGCTACCCGGCCGCGCAGGTCGCGCAGTTCTCGCTGCTGGTGCCGATCGTCGGGCTCGCGTCGTCGGCGCTGCTGCTCGACGAGCACCTGACGCAAGCGCAACTGATCGGCGCCGCGCTCGTGATGGGCGGGCTCGCGGTGAACGTGTTCGGCGGGAAACTGCTGAGCCGCGTCGCGGCGCCGTGACGCGCCGGCACGCGCTGCGTGCCGGCGGCAGGGAGCGGGCGGCGCTCAGGCCATCCGGTTCTTCGCGAGCGGCGGATTTGCGGCGAAATAACGCTTGATGCCGCGGAAGATCGCGTCGGCCATCTCGTCGCGATAGCTGTCGTCGTTGAGCCGGCGCTCTTCGTCCGGGTTGCTGATGAATGCGGTTTCGACGAGGATCGATGGAATGTCGGGCGCCTTCAGCACCGCGAACCCGGCCTGCTCGACCGAGCCCTTGTGCAGCTTGTTGATCCCGCCCACTTCCTTCAGCACGTAGTTGCCGTAGCGCAGCGAGTCGCGGATCTGCGCGGTCGTCGACATGTCGAACAGCGCGCGGTTCACTGCCGCGTCCGCCGTCTTGATGTTGATGCCGCCGATCAGGTCCGACGAATTCTCCTTGTTCGCCATCCAGCGCGCCGCGGCGCTCGTCGCGCCGTGGTCGGACAGCGCGAACACCGACGAGCCGCGCGCGGACGGCGTCGTGAACGCGTCCGCGTGGATCGACACGAAGAGATCCGCGCCGACGCGGCGCGCTTTCTGCACGCGCACGTTCAGCGGCACGAAGAAATCGGCGTCGCGCGTCATCATCGCGCGCATGTTCGGTGCAGCGTCGATCTTTGCGCGCAGCTTCTTCGCGATGTCGAGCGCGATGTGCTTCTCGTACGTGCCGGCGCCGCCGATCGCACCCGGATCCTCGCCGCCGTGGCCCGGATCGATCGCGACCGTCAGCAGGCGCACGGTGCCGCCCTTGCCGGATTTCGGCGCGGTGAACTTGTAGGTGTCGCCGTCGTCGTCGTTGTCGTCACGGCGCGCGATGACGGGCGGCGGCTTGACGGCCGGCTTCGCGGGCGTCGACGGCGTGCCGGCGGCCGGCGGCGCATGCGGCGCGGCCGGCGTGTTCTGCGCGAAACGCTGGAAGAATGCGTCGCTGTTGTCGCCCGCGGCGGGCGGCGGCGTGCCCGGGCCGGCCAGCGCGGGCGGCGGCTGCATCTGCTGCGCGCGCGCGGTGTCGTTGAGCGCCTGTTCCTTGCGTTCCGTCTGCGCGATCAGGTCGGACAGCGGATCGGGCGCGACGGCCGGATACAGGTCGAACACGAGCCGGTACTTGTACGTGCCGACGGGCGGCAGCGTGAACACCTGCGGCTTCACCGAGCCTTTCAGGTCGAACACCATCCGCACGACGTGCGGCTGATACTGGCCGACGCGCACCGACTGGATCTGCGGATCGTTCGGCGCGATCTTCGATACGAGGTCGCGCAGCGCCTGGTCCAGGTCGAGGCCGCTCAGGTCGACGACGAGCCGGTCGGGCCCCTGCAGCAACTGTTGGCTATTCTGCAGCGGCTGATCGGATTCGATCGTGACGCGCGTGTAATCGCGCGCGGGCCACACGCGCACGCCGAGCACCGACGACGCGTGCGCGAGCCGCGGCGCGACGAGACCGAGCACCAGCGTCGACGCCCCCGCGCGCAGAATCTGACGGCGCCGCCAGTTGTGCGTCGCGGTGGCCGCCGATTCGATCGAGCGGAACGGTTTGATCAACATCTTTCGAGACATGCCTTTCCTGAAGCGCTGTACGCACGGACGGTGAGGGCGCGGCCGTCGCCGTCCACGTCGAGCGAGAAAACCAGATCGGGCACGCCGAGCAGGGCGCCCGCCTGTTGCGGCCATTCGACGAGGCAGATCGCGCTGGAATTGAAATATTCGCGAAAGCCTGCGTCGGACCATTCGGCCGGATCGTTGAATCGATACAGATCGAAGTGATAGACCTCGAGTTCCCCATCGCTGCGTTCGAGCGCGTACGGCTCGACGAGCGTATAGGTCGGGCTGCGCACGCGCCCCGAGTGGCCGAGGCCGCGCAGGATCGCGCGCACGAGGGTCGTCTTGCCCGCGCCGAGATCGCCGACCAGCTGGATCTGCAGCCCGTCGAACGCATGGGCGCGGTCGAGCGCGATGCGCGCTGCGTCGAGCGCGTGCGCGAAGCGCGTGCCGAAGGCCTCGGTTGCCGCTTCGTCGGCGAGCGCGATCACGCGCTCCGCGAGCGGGGCGGGCAACATGGCATGAGGCGGTTGGCTGGGCGTGGCTGGCATTCTCGTAAAATAGTGCGATGAACCGACTACCGGAACGCACCGCATCCGACAGGCCTTCGACTCGTGACGAAGGCGCGGCGCCGTGCGCGCTCGACGATGCGGCGTTGACTGCGCTCGCCGCTCGCATCAGGGCGTGGGGGCGCGAATTGGGTTTCGGGGCGATCGGCATCAGCGATACCGATCTCTCGGATGCCGAAGCAGGCCTCGCCGCCTGGCTGGAAGCCGGGTACCACGGCGAAATGGATTATATGGCGAAACATGGGATGAAACGCGCGCGGCCGGCCGAACTTGTGGCCGGTACGCGACGCGTGATCTCCGTGCGGCTCGCCTATTTGCCGGCCCAAACGCTCGCTGACGGTGCACCCGGCGGCGCGCCCGATGCGCTCGTCGCGCACGACTGGCGCGCGCGCGAACGGGCGCGGCTCGACGATCCGCAGGCGGCCGTCGTGTCGATCTATGCGCGCGGCCGCGACTATCACAAGGTGCTGCGCAACCGGCTGCAGACGCTCGCGGAACGCATCGAGCACGAGATCGGCGGGTTCGGCCACCGCGTGTTCACCGATTCGGCGCCCGTGCTCGAAGTCGAGCTTGCGCAGAAGGCCGGGGTTGGCTGGCGTGGCAAGCATACGCTGCTGTTGCAGCGCGACGCCGGCTCGCTGTTCTTTCTCGGCGAGATCTACGTCGATCTGCCGCTGCCGACCGATGCGCACACGTCGCCCGACATCGCGCCCGAGACGCCCGGCGCGCATTGCGGCAGTTGCACGCGCTGCCTCGACGCATGCCCGACCGGCGCGATCGTCGAGCCGTACCGCGTCGATGCGCGCCGCTGCATTTCGTATCTGACGATCGAACTGAAAGGCAGCATCCCCGAGCCGCTGCGGCCGATGATCGGCAATCGCGTGTACGGCTGCGACGACTGCCAGCTCGTGTGCCCGTGGAACAAGTTCGCGCAGGCCGCGCCCGTCGCCGATTTCGACGTGCGGCACGGCCTCGACCGCGCGACGCTCGTCGAGCTGTTCGAGTGGGACGCCGACGCGTTCGATACGCGGATGCAGGGCAGCGCGATCCGGCGTATCGGCTACGAAAGCTGGCTGCGCAATCTCGCGGTCGGGCTCGGCAATGCGCTGCGCGCCGGCGCGGGCCGGCTCGACCCCCCCGCGCGCGATGCGATCGTCGCCGCGCTGCGCGCGCGGGCCGACGATCCGTCGCCGGTCGTGCGCGAGCATGTCGAATGGGCGCTGCGAGCCGCGTGAAGGCGGCGTAAAGTGTCGTCGGCGCGCGGGCAGGGCCGCGCGCATCCCCCGGTCAGGAGAAGGCAATGTTCAACGCAGTCATCGACGCGCCGTTCGGCAAGGTCGGCATCCGCACCGATGCCGCGGTGGTGCGCGAGATCGTCTATCTGCCCGAATCGATGAAGTCGGTCGAGCCGGATTCGGCGCTGGCGAAGCGCGCGGTCGAGCAGATCGAACGTTATTTCGAGCGCGCGTCCGCCCGCTTCGACCTGCCGCTCGCCGACGTCGGCAGCGCATTCCAGCACCGCGTGTGGGACGTGATCAGCGATATCCCGCCCGGTACGGTGCTGACCTACGGCCAGGTCGCGAAGCGGATCGGCAGTGCGCCGCGCGCGGTCGGTCAGGCGTGCGGCGCGAACTACTTCCCGCTCGTGATTCCGTGCCATCGCGTCGTCGCGGCGGGCGGCCTCGGCGGGTTCGCGAACCACGACGACAATGGTTATTACCAGCAAGTGAAGCGCTGGCTGCTGACGCACGAGGGCGTGCCGTACCGATGAGCGAACCGCTGATTTCCCCCGAAGCCGACGGCGATGCCGTCGCGGTGTCGCCCGCGCTGCTCGCGAGCCGCGCGTCGATCGACGTGTTCTGCGATGCGCTGTGGCTCGAACACGGGCTCGCGCGCAACACGCTCGATGCGTACCGGCGCGACCTGGCGCTGTTTTCCCAATGGCTGGCCGCGACGCACGACGCGCCGCTCGACTCGGCCGACGAGGCGATGGTGACGGGCTACATCGCCGCGCGCAGCGACGGCAAGGCGACGTCGTCGAACCGGCGACTGTCGGTGTTCCGCCGCTATTACGGCTGGGCCGTGCGCGAGCATCGCGCGAGCGCCGACCCGACGCTGCGGATCACGTCCGCGAAACAGGCGGCCCGGTTTCCGTCGACGCTGTCCGAGGCGCAGGTCGAGGCGCTGCTCGGCGCGCCCGACATCGGCACGCCGCTCGGCCTGCGCGATCGCACGATGCTCGAGCTGATGTATGCGAGCGGGCTGCGCGTGAGCGAGCTCGTGACGCTGAAGACGGTCGAGGTCGGCCTCAACGAAGGCGTCGTGCGCGTGATGGGCAAGGGTTCGAAGGAGCGGCTCGTGCCGTTCGGCGAAGTCGCGCACGGCTGGATCGAACGCTACCTGCGCGACGCGCGGCCGGCGCTGCTCGGCGCGCGCGCGGCCGACGCGCTGTTCGTGACCGCTCGCGGCGACGGGATGACGCGCCAGCAGTTCTGGAACATCATCAAGCGGCACGCGCAGCAGGCCGACGTGCGCGCTCACCTGTCGCCGCACACGCTGCGGCATGCGTTCGCGACGCACCTGCTGAACCACGGCGCCGACCTGCGCGTCGTGCAGCTGCTGCTCGGCCACAGCGACATCTCGACCACGCAGATCTATACGCACGTCGCGCGTGAGCGGCTCAAGACGCTGCACGCGCAGCACCACCCGCGCGGCTGACGCGCGCCCGAGCATGCGGCGCCGCACGCGCCGATGCGGGCTCACGCGTGTGCGGCGGCCGCGTCAGATCAGTTCGCGCAGCCGGTGCTTGAGCACCTTGCCGGTCGACGCGGCCGGCAGGGCAGCGAGCACGCGGATATGCGCAGGGCGTTTGTAAGCCACGAGCCGATCCGCGCACCACGCGTGCAATGCCGCCTCGTCCGCCGTCGCGCCCGGCACCAGCTCGACGAACGCGAGCACTTCCTCGTTGCCTTCGATCGCGCGGCCGATCACGGCCGCCTGCACGACGTCCGGATGCGCGTTCAGCACCTGTTCGACCTCGACCGGATACACGTTGAAGCCCGAGCGGATGATCAGTTCCTTGCTGCGGCCGGCGATCGTCACTGCGCCGTCCGCGTCCTGCCGCGCGAGATCGCCGGTGCTCAGCCAGCCGTCCGGCGACACGGCCGCGCGCGTCGCGTCCGCGTCGCGGTAGTAGCCGAGCATCACGTTCGGCCCGCGCACGCGGATCTCGCCGACTTCGCCGGGCGGCACGTCGGTGCCGTCCGGCGCGACGATCCGCATGTCGACGCCCGGAATCGGCACGCCGACCGAACTGTCCGTGCGCGGCGCGTCGAGCGGCGTCTGCGTGATCGTCGGGCTGCTTTCGGTCATCCCGTAGCCGTTGTGCAGCGGCACGCCGTACAGGCGCTCGACGCGCGCCTTCAGGTTCGCATCGAGCGGCGAGCCGCCCGAATACGCGAAGCGCAGCCGCGGCGCGCGCCATGCGTGGCCGTGCGTGTGCAGGTGTTCGAGCAGCTTCGCGTGCATCGCGGGCACGCCCTGGAAGATCGTGACGCCTTCGTCGGCGAGCGCGACGCGGACGGCTTCCGGCGAGAAGCGCGGCGCGAGCCGCAGCGTCGCGCCCGCGTACAGGCTGCCCAGGCATACCGACGCGAGCCCGTACACGTGGGACACGGGCAGCACCGTGTAGGCGACGTCGTCGGGCGACACGCGGCGCAGCGTGCTCGATGTCGCCGCGATGAACAACAGGTTGCGGTGCGACAGCATCACGCCCTTCGGCATGCCGGTCGTGCCCGTCGTGTAGATCAGCGCCGCGCATTGCTCGGCGCCGTCGGCGGCCACCGGTTCGGCGGGCGCGCCCGCATCGACCCGATACGACCACGTGCCGATGTCGACCGGCAGTGCGCCGGCGGGTGTTGCGCCGAGCCGCTCGGCATGGGTGCGCGCATCGGGGGATACATCTGTCGTGAATGCAATCAGCTTCGGGCGCGCATGCGCGGCGATCGCGTCGAGCTCGGCGGCCGACAGCCGCGCGTTCGACAGGAGCGCCCAGGCGTCGAGGCGGGCGGCCGCGAACAGCAGCACGATCTGCGCGACGCAGTTTTCCGCGACGATCATCACGCGGTCGCCACCTTGCACGCCCAGGCTCGCCAGCCGTGCTGCCGCCGCTTCGATGGCCCGTGCCAGCTCGCCGTACGACAGGCGGCGCGCATCTTCGATCAGCGCCGGATGCGCAGGCGATTGCGCGGCCCGATGGGCGGGCACGTCGGCGATGCGACGCGGCAGCGCGGCGAGCAGCGCATCGACGTCGAGCGATTCGGATGAACGGCGAGGCGAGGACATGGCGTCTCCAGAAGAGGGGCAGGCGGCGGCCGACGATATTTGCGAACGATCGTGCCACGACGGCGCGCGCGCCACAATCGGCCAATCGGGCAATAGCGCATCGCGATGTCCGCAACGATGACGCGTGCAATCGTCGTCAAGAGGCGGCGGGCCACCCGGCGGAAAAACGGGCCGCGAGTATACCGTCGGCGCGGGCATGCCATTGCGCGCGCGCCGATTGTTCGCCATTAAAATGCCGCCATGAGCAAATCCAGACACGTGTCCGAAACCCCCGCGACCCAGTTGCTGCGCCGCCACGGCGTCGCATTCGGCGAGCATCCGTACGAATACGTCGAGCACGGCGGCACCGGCGAATCGGCGCGCCAGCTCGGCGTCGACGAGCATAGCGTCGTGAAGACGCTCGTGATGGAGGACGAACACGCGAAGCCGTTGATCGTACTGATGCACGGCGACCGCACCGTGTCGACGAAGAATCTCGCGCGGCAGATCGGCGCGAAGCGGGTCGAGCCGTGCAAGCCCGAGGTCGCGAACCGCCATTCGGGCTATCTCGTCGGCGGCACGTCGCCGTTCGGCACACGCAAGGCGATGCCCGTCTACGTCGAGGCGACGATCCTCGAATTGCCGACGATCTACCTGAACGGCGGCCGGCGCGGCTACCTCGTCAGCCTCGCGCCGGCGGTGCTCACGTCGCTGCTCCGTGCGCAGCCGGTGCAGTGCGCGAGCGTCGACTGAGGGTTTCACCTTCGTGGCAGTCCGCGCCCGTTCGGTAGAATGGGCGCCGTTTCGGCTTGCCGGCCTGCCGTGCACCGCCGTCCCTTTCCCGATACGTTGAAAGAAGAGTTCCCCGCATGCAGACCCTGCTCGCCGCCCTCGTTGCCTACCTGATCGGTTCGGTGTCGTTCGCCGTCGTCGTCAGTTCCGTGATGGGCCTGGCCGACCCGCGTTCGTATGGATCGAAGAATCCCGGCGCGACCAACGTGCTGCGCAGCGGCAACAAGAAGGCCGCGATCCTGACGCTCGTCGGCGACGCGTTCAAGGGCTGGATCGCCGTCTGGCTCGCCCGGCGCTTCGGCCTGCCCGACGTCGCGGTCGCGTGGGTCGCGATTGCCGTGTTCCTCGGCCACCTGTACCCGGTGTTCTTCCGCTTCCAGGGCGGCAAGGGCGTCGCGACCGCGGCCGGCGTGCTGCTCGCCGTGCACCCGGTGCTCGGGCTCGCGACCGCGTTGACCTGGCTGATCGTCGCGTTCTTCTTCCGCTATTCGTCGCTCGCGGCACTGGTGGCGGCCGTGTTCGCGCCGGTGTTCGACGTGTTCCAGTTCGGCATGCCGGGCCACAACCCGATCGCCTGGGCCGTGCTCGCGATGAGCGTGCTGCTCGTGTGGCGCCACCGCGGCAACATTTCGAAGCTGCTCGCGGGACAGGAGAGCCGGATCGGCGACAAGAAGAAGGCGGCCGCGGACGACGGCGCGCACGACGGCGGGAAAGCCTGAGAAGGCGCGGCGCTTGCCGCGCGCCGGGCGCGCCGCGTATGCGGGGCCCGGCCGGACGACGTGACGGGCCGGCGGCCGGTCAGTCGCGGAAGTTGTTGAAGTCGAGCGGCGTGTCGGTCACGTCCTTGCGCAGCATCGCGATCGTGCTTTGCAGGTCGTCGCGCTTCGCGCCGGAGATGCGCACCGCGTCGCCCTGGATGCTCGCCTGCACCTTGATCTTGCTGTCCTTCACGAGGCGCACGATCTTCTTCGCGAGGTCTCCCGTCACGCCTTTCTTCACGGTGACGATCTGCTTGACCTTGTCGCCGCCGATCTTCTCGACCTTGCCGTAGTCGAGGAAGCGCACGTCGACGTTGCGCTTGGCCAGCTTGCCGATCAGCACGTCCTTCACCTGGCCGAGCTTGAAATCGTCGTCGGCGAACAGCGTCAGCTCGCGTTCCTTCTGCTCGACGCGTGCGTCGGAGCCCTTGAAGTCGAAACGCGTCGAAATTTCCTTGTTCGACTGCTCGATGGCGTTCTTCACTTCGATCATGTTCGCTTCGGAAACGACGTCGAACGATGGCATGGCATTCTCCCTTGAGATGCGGGCGCCCGGCTCGCGCGCGGGCACTCGCTATAATTGCGGACTGTTTGCCATTTTACCGATGCCCCTCCGTTTGCCCAAGGCCGGCCATGCGCCGCCCGGGCCGACGTGACCGCGAATGCCGATGCCTCCTGACGATTCCGCCCTGTCGCTGCTTCCCGACCATCCGCTCGCCGCGCACAACACGTTCGGCATCGCCGCGCGCGCGCGTTTCGCCGCGCGCATCACCCGGGCGGCCCAGTTCGAGGCGCTGCATCGCGACCCGCGGGTCGCGAACCTGCCGCAGCTCGTGCTCGGCGGCGGCAGCAATATCGTGTTCACGCGCGATTTCGACGGCGTCGTGCTGCTCGACGAGATCGCGGGCCGCGGCGTCGTGCGCGAGGACGACGATGCGTGGTACGTCGAGGCCGGCGGCGGCGAGAACTGGCACGCGTTCGTCGCGTGGACGCTCGAGCGCGGGATGCCGGGCCTCGAGAATCTCGCGCTGATCCCGGGCACCGTCGGCGCCGCGCCGATCCAGAACATCGGCGCGTACGGCCTGGAGATGAAGGCGTATTTCGATTCCCTGGTCGCGGTCGAACTGGCGACGGGGCGCCGCGAGCGTTTCGACGCCGCGCGCTGCGCGTTCGGCTATCGCGACAGTTTCTTCAAGCGGGAAGGGCGCGGCCGGTTCGCGATCGTCGCGGTGACGTTCCGGCTGCCGAAGCAATGGGCGCCGCGGCTCGGCTACGCGGACGTCACGCGCGA
Organism: Burkholderia sp. ABCPW 11; assembly: GCF_001523445.1. Taxonomy (NCBI): domain Bacteria; kingdom Pseudomonadati; phylum Pseudomonadota; class Betaproteobacteria; order Burkholderiales; family Burkholderiaceae; genus Burkholderia; species Burkholderia sp. ABCPW 11. The sequence continues at coordinate 37,919 of NZ_LOVM01000075.1, forward strand.
ACTCGACGCGCGCGGCATCGCGCCCGATGCGGCGACGCCGCGCGACGTGTTCGACGCGGTCGTCGCGATCCGCCGCGCGAAGCTGCCCGATCCGCTGGTGCTCGGCAATGCGGGCAGTTTCTTCAAGAATCCGGTGATCGACGCCGCGCAGTTCGATGCATTGCGCGCCCGCGCGCCGGAGATCGTGTCGTATCCGCAGCCGGACGGGCACGTGAAGCTCGCGGCCGGCTGGCTGATCGACCGCTGCGGCTGGAAGGGGCGCGCGCTCGGGGCGGCGGCCGTGCACGACCGCCAGGCGCTCGTGCTCGTCAATCGCGGCGGCGCGACCGGCGCCGACGTGCTTGCGCTGGCGCGGGCGATCCAGGCCGACGTGCGCGCGCGGTTCGGCGTCGAGCTGGAGGCGGAGCCGGTCTGCCTGTAACGCAGTGCGTGCGCCGGTTTTGGCGCATCCAAACGAAAAGCGCCGATCGTCGACCGGCGCTTTTTTTACGCGTGTGCGTTGCGGCGCGTCAGTGCTTGAGGCGGCCGAGCAGCAGGAACTCCATCAGCGCCTTCTGCACGTGCAGGCGGTTTTCCGCTTCGTCCCACACGACGCTCTGCGGGCCGTCGATCACGCCGGCTGTCACTTCCTCGCCGCGGTGCGCGGGCAGGCAGTGCATGAAGAGAGCATCCGGATTCGCATGGCCCATCATTTCCTCGTCGACGCACCAGTCGGCGAATGCCTGCTTGCGCGCCTCGTTCTCGGCCTCGAAACCCATGCTCGTCCATACGTCGGTCGTCACGAGATCGGCGCCCTTGCACGCCTCGTTCGGATCGTCGAACACTTCGTAGAACGGCGCGCTGTCGGGCGACACGAGCTTCATGTCGAGCGCATAGCCGGGCGGCGTCGACAGGCGCAGCTTGAAGCCGAGGATCTGCGCGGCTTCGATCCACGTATACAGCATGTTGTTCGCGTCGCCGACCCACGCGACGGTCTTGCCGGCGATCGGGCCGCGGTGTTCGTAGTACGTGAAGATGTCGGCGAGCACCTGGCACGGGTGGTATTCGTTGGTCAGGCCGTTGATCACCGGCACGCGGGAATTCTGCGCGAAGCGTGTGATCACGTCCTGCTCGAACGTGCGGATCATGATGATGTCGACCATTCGCGAGATGACCTGCGCGGAATCCTCGACAGGCTCGCCGCGGCCGAGCTGCGTGTCGCGCGTGCTCATGAAGACGGCGTGGCCGCCGAGCTGGAAGATCCCGGCCTCGAACGACAGGCGCGTGCGCGTCGAGCTCTTCTCGAAGATCATCGCGAGCGTGCGGTCGTGCAGCGGGTGATAGGTCTCGTAGTTCTTGAACTTGCGCTTCAGGATAGCCGTGCGTTCGAGCACGTACTCGTAGTCTTCCAGCGAGAAATCCTTGAACTGCAGGTAGTGACGAATGGTTTTGGCGGTCATGAAACGAAATACGGCGGGTCTCACCCGGCAGCGAGGCCGGACGGCGCCGCCGTCGGGTGTGGATAACTCAAAGCAGCATAAAGGATTTTCCGTGCTTTGACGAGCCGTGGCGCGACGCGGCGCTGGATCGCCGTGCACGACCGGCGGCGTGGGAGCGGGGGTGTCGGGACGACGCGCGATGGCGCGCTGCGGTATAATTCGAAAGTTTTCTCCAGCCCGGCAGGCAAGGCTTTTCGCGCTCTGCCGGACACAAGCCGTGCGCTGCACACATCCGGTGCAGTCCACCGGCGGCGCGCCTCGACGCCCCGTTTTCGGGATATCGATCGGCTCGTGCCGCCGACCCTCCAGCTTTGTGTTCGCGTACCCAGGCGCCGTTGCCTGGGCATCGCCGGGCCGTCACTTGGGTAACCACATGGCTGAAACCCCTCCGACCGAATTTTTCATCCAGGGCATCACGAAAGACGGGAAAAAGTTTCGCCCGAGCGACTGGTCGGAACGCCTGGCCGGTGTGATGGCCTGCTTCGGGCCGGGGGCGAGCGGGCCGAATGCGCGTCTCAAGTATTCGCTGTACGTGCGCCCGACGATGCTCGGCGACCTGAAATGCGTGATCCTCGATTCGCGGTTGCGCGACATCGAGCCGATGGCTTTCGATTTCGTGCTGAACTTCGCGAAGGACAACAACCTCGTCGTGACCGAGGCGTGCGAGCTGCCCGACTACAACACGAAGAAGTGAGTGATGTCGACGGGCGAGGGCGCGTGCTGCGCCCGCCCGGAAGAATGCCGCCGCCGTGCGTGATGCGTAGGCGACAGGCAACAAAAAGCCCGCCGAGGCGGGCTTTTTTGCGATCGCAGGAAACAGGAGCACCCGCCGAAGCGGGCACACCGGATTTACGCTGCTGCCTGCAGACCCTTGACGGCTGCGGCCAGGCGGCTCTTGCTGCGAGCGGCCTTGTTCTTGTGAACGATCTTCTTGTCGGCGATCGTGTCGATCGTCTTCACGGCAGCCTTGAACAGCTCGGCAGCCTTTGCCTGGTCGCCGGCTTCGACAGCCTTGCGAACCGACTTGATCGCGGTACGGAATTTCGAGCGCAGCGCCGAGTTGTGCGAGTTTGCCTTCGCGGCCTGACGGGCGCGCTTGCGTGCTTGTGCGGAGTTAGCCATGACGGTTCCTTATCCTGTCCTGTTTCCAGAGCTTGGAGCCTGACGGCCAAGCGCTGCTTTTCGATCCGTCCCCTGAGAACGATTGCCCAGGGGCGCATAAAAAAACGGTGATTTTAACCGAGGCCGGGACATGAAAACGGCAGTTGCCGTGCATGTACGAGCCCAGAAACCGGCGATTATAGCAACAAAATCAAGCGAGTGGCAAGTTCGACGTAACGCCCGCCGGGCGGGGCGCCGGCGGCGGGGGTGCGCTTTTCGGCATCGGCCGGTGGCCGGGTCGCGCAACGTCCGTATAATAAGCGCCCCATGAATCTATTCCGAGCCCTGCTGACGGTCAGCGGCTTCACGCTGCTGTCGCGCGTGACCGGACTGGCCCGCGAGACGCTGATCGCCCGTGCGTTCGGCGCCAGTCAATACACCGACGCGTTCTACGTCGCCTTCCGTATCCCGAACCTGCTGCGCCGCCTGTCCGCCGAAGGCGCGTTCTCGCAGGCATTCGTGCCGATCCTCGCCGAGTTCAAGAACCAGCAGGGTCACGATGCGACGAAGGCGCTCGTCGACGCGATGTCCACCGTGCTCGCGTGGGCGCTGGCCGTGCTGTCGGTCGTCGGGATCGCCGGCGCGTCGTGGGTCGTGTTCGCGGTCGCGTCCGGCCTGCACGGCGACGGCCAGGCGTTCCCGCTCGCGGTCACGATGACGCGGATCATGTTCCCGTACATCGTGTTCATTTCGCTGACCACGCTCGCGTCGGGCGTGCTGAACACGTACAAGAGCTTCTCGCTGCCCGCGTTCGCGCCGGTGCTGCTCAACGTCGCGTTCATCGCCGCGGCCGTGTTCGTCGCGCCGCACCTGAAGGTGCCGGTCTACGCGCTCGCGTGGGCCGTCATCGTCGGCGGCGTGCTGCAGTTTCTCGTGCAGTTGCCGGGCCTGAAGAAGATCGACATGGTGCCGCTGATCGGCCTCAACCCGCTGCGTGCGCTGCGTCATCCGGGCGTGAAGCGTGTGCTGGCGAAGATGGTGCCCGCGACGTTCGCTGTGTCGGTCGCGCAATTGTCGCTGATCATCAACACCAACATCGCGTCGCGGCTCGGGCAGGGCGCCGTGTCGTGGATCAATTACGCCGACCGCCTGATGGAATTCCCGACGGCGCTGCTCGGCGTCGCACTTGGCACGATCCTGCTGCCGAGCCTGTCGAAGGCGCACGTCGATGCCGATTCGCACGAATATTCGGCGCTGCTCGACTGGGGGCTGCGCGTCACGTTCCTGCTCGCGGCGCCGAGCGCGCTCGCGCTGTTCTTCTTCGCGACGCCGCTCACCGCGACACTGTTCAACTACGGCAAGTTCGACGCGCATACCGTCACGATGGTCGCGCGCGCGCTCGCCACTTACGGGATCGGCCTCGTCGGCATCATCCTGATCAAGATCCTCGCGCCGGGCTTCTATGCGAAGCAGGACATCAAGACGCCCGTGAAGATCGCCGTCGGCGTGCTGATCGTCACGCAGCTGTCGAACTACGTGTTCGTGCCGCTGATCGGCCATGCCGGCCTCACGCTGAGCATCGGCGTCGGCGCATGCCTGAACTCGCTGCTGCTGTTCCTCGGGCTGCGCAAGCGCGGCATCTACCAGCCGTCGCCGGGCTGGCTGCGCTTCTTCGTGCAGCTCGTCGGCGCGGCGCTCGTGCTCGCGGGCCTGATGCACTGGTGCGCGATCAGTTTCGACTGGACCGGGATGCGCGCGCAGCCGCTCGATCGCATTGCGCTGATGGCGGCGTGCCTCGTGCTGTTTGCTGCACTATATTTCGGTATGTTGTGGGTGATGGGCTTCAAATACGCTTACTTCAGAAGGCGCGCCAAGTGACGACCGCAATGACCCGCGTCCTCGACTACTTCAGCACGCTCGTGGCGGACGACGACAGTCTGCCCGTCACGGAAGCCGCGCTGTCGCTGGCGCAGGACGCGTATCCCGACCTCGACCTGCAGGGTACGCTGGCCGAACTCGACATGCTGGCGGCGCGGCTGCGCCGGCGGCTCGCCGACGATACGGACCTGAAGGGCCGCGTCGCCGCGCTGAACGACTTCTTCTTCCGCGAACTCGGCTTCGCGTGCAATCACAACGATTACTACGACCCCGATAACAGCCACCTGAACGCCGTGCTGAAACGGCGGCGCGGGATCCCGATCTCGCTGTCGGTGCTGTACCTCGAGCTCGCCGAGCAGATCGGCGTGCCGGCGCGCGGCGTGTCGTTCCCCGGACATTTCTTGCTGCGCGTGACGCTGCCGGACGGCGACCTGATCATCGATCCGACCAACGGCCATTCGCTGTCCGAAGCCGAGATGGTCGAGATGCTCGAACCGTACGTCGCGCGTGCGGCCGGTGCGGTCGACAGCGCGTTGCGCGCGCTGCTGCAGCCCGCGACGAGCCGCGAGATCATCGCGCGGATGTTGCGCAACCTGAAGACGATCTACCTGCAGACGGAACGCTGGCAGCGGCTGCTCGCGGTGCAGCAGCGGCTCGTGATCCTGTTGCCCGAGCAACTCGACGAAGTGCGCGACCGCGGCTTCGCGTATGCGCGGCTCGACTACCTGCGTCCCGCGCTCGAGGATCTCGAGCAGTATCTCGGCGAGCGGCCGGAGGCGGAAGACGCGACCGTCGTCGAGTCGCAGGTCAGCGAATTGCGGCAGCGGATGCAGCGCGACGGCGAAGATTGAGTTGAGTTGCCCGCGCGCCGCTGCCGGCACACGAAAAAAACGCCCGCATCGCGGGCGTTTTTCTTGCGCGTGCGGCGACGTCGGCCGCATCCGGATCGCGCCGCCCGCGCAACCCGCGCGTTCGCCCGATCGTACGGGGTGCCACAGCGCAGCGGCGACACGTGCGCGGTCGTGCACATCGCGGCAGGCAAAAAAAAGCCGCCCGGAACGGGCGGCTTGCGGGTGCGCGACGCGCTGCTTACTTCAGTGCGGCAAACGCGCGCTCGCGGATTTCGTCGACGGTGCCGAGGCCCGAGATCTTGCGATACTGCGGCGCCTTCAGGCCGTTCTCCTCGCCGCGCTGCGCCCAATCGCCGTAGTACGTGATCAGCGGCTTGGTCTGCGCTTCGTACACTTCGAGACGCTTCTTGACGGTTTCTTCCTTGTCGTCGTCGCGCTGGATCAGCGGTTCGCCCGTCACGTCGTCGTGGCCTTCGACCTTCGGCGGGTTGAACTTGACGTGGTACGTGCGGCCCGATGCCGGGTGCGTGCGGCGGCCGCTCATGCGTTCGATGATTTCCGAGAACGGGACGTCGATCTCGAGCACGTAGTCGATCGCGACACCGGCTTCCTTCATCGCGTCAGCCTGCGCGATCGTGCGCGGGAAGCCGTCGAACAGATAGCCGTTCGCGCAGTCGGATTCCTTCAGGCGCTCCTTGACGAGGCCGATGATCAGCGCGTCCGGCACGAGCTTGCCGGCATCCATGTAGCTCTTCGCCTCGACGCCGAGCGGCGTGCCGGCCTTCACGGCGGCACGCAGCATGTCGCCCGTCGAGATTTGCGGGATGCCGAATTTTTCCTTGATGAAGTTTGCCTGGGTGCCCTTTCCCGCGCCGGGCGCGCCCAACAGGATCAAACGCATGGTGATATCTCCAAGTATGTAGATTCGTGTGGCGAGACACGAAGGCGTCGGCGACAGCGGGCGCGGGGCTTGCCCGGCGCGCGGCGGATCGGTCTGATGCGGCGCGTCGGCCAGGGCGACGCGCGGCTGCCGGCAAGGCCACGGGCGGGGTCAAGCGAGGACGCGCTGGTCGCGGACGGCTCGCACAATCGCCTGATTATGCCACGGGTTATTTTGAACCCGGCTGAAAAAGGGCCTGCACGCGCGCGAGATCGGCGGGCGTGTCGATGCCGGCTTCGGGCGCGGACTCGGTGATCAGCACGGCGATGCGCTCGCCGTGCCACAGCGCGCGCAGCTGTTCGAGCTGCTCGGCCTGTTCGATCGGCGCCTGCGCGAGCGACGGATAGGTGCGCAGAAAACGCGCGCGATACGCATAGAGGCCGATGTGCCGATAGACCGGGAAGGCCGGTGCCGGCATGGCCGCGACGTTCGGCCAGTGCGGCTGATAGGCGTCGCGGCTCCACGGAATCGGCGCGCGCGAGAAGTACAGCGCGACGCTCTGCGCGTCGAGCGCGACCTTCACGACGTTCGGGTTGAACACGTCGGCCGCGTCGTGGATCGGGTGAGCCGCGGTCGCGATCGCGCACGCCGGATGCGCGGCCAGGTGCGACGCTACGTCGCGCACGAGCACGGGGTCGATCAGCGGTTCGTCGCCCTGTACGTTGACGACGACGGTGTCGTCGCGCCAGCCGAAGGCCGCCGCGACTTCCGCGAGCCGGTCAGTGCCGGACGGATGGTCGGCGCGTGTGAGCACCGCTTCGAAGCCGTGATCGCGCGCCGCGTCGAGCACGCTCTGCGCGTCGGAGGCGACGAGTACCTGCTGCGCGCCCGCCTCGCGCGCGCGCTCGGCGACACGCACGACCATCGGCTTGCCGCCGAGATTGGCGAGCGGCTTGTTCGGGAGCCGCGTCGACGCGAGCCGGGCGGGAATGACGGCGATGAAGGGTTGCGGGTGAGTCATCGGGAAGCGTTGGGAAGAACGGGGCGGGCGACGCCGGAAGCCGGTCGCCCGGCGGAGTGCGGCGACCCGGCCGGGGCTGGGCCGTCGGTTTCGAATCGGTGCGCCGGGCGAGCGGCGCGGCGGTTCAGCGGCCGGTCGGGTCGACCGGCGTGCCTTCGACGGTCTGGCGCGCTTCGTCGACGAGCATCACCGGGATGCCGTCGCGGATCGGGTAGGCGAGCTTGTCCGCGTTGCAGATCAGCTCCTGCGCGGCACGGTCGTAGTGGAGCGGGCCTTTGCAGATAGGGCACACAATGATTTCAAGCAGGCGAGCGTCCACGGAGTTTCTCCACAACGAGGGCAATGAGGCGAGGGTCGAGCGCGGCTTCGACGGGGACCACCCACAGTCGGGCGTCGCGCCAGGAAGCGCCCAATTTTACTGCATCCTTCTCGGTGATCAGGATCGCATCGACGGCGTCGTCGACGAACGGATTGTCGGCGAACGCGTAATGGTCGGGCAGCGCGCGGGTCGCCGGCGCGAGGCCGGCCGCGCGCAGCGTCGCGAAGAAGCGCTCCGGCGCGCCGATGCCGGCCGCGGCGAGCACGCGTTCGTTCGCGAATTGCGACAGCGGGCGGCGCAGCGCGGGCTGGTCGAGGTGCCACGCGGCACCGGGCGTCAGCGCGAGCGCGTAGGTGTCGGGCCACGGCGGCAGCGCACCGCTGTACGGATCGTTGACGAGCGTCGCGTCGCGGTGCCGCGACAGCGGCTCGCGCAGCGGGCCGGCCGGCAGCAGGAAGCCGTTGCCGCCGAGCCGGTGGTCGAATACGACGAGTTCGACGGTGCGCGCGAGACGGTAATGCTGCAGGCCGTCGTCGCTGACGATCACGTCGACGTCCGGATGCGCGGCGCGTAGCGCCTGCGCGGCCGCGACGCGGTCCGGGCACACCCACACGGGCGCGCCGGTGCGGCGCGCGATCAAGAGCGGTTCGTCGCCGGCCGCGCCCGCACGCGACGCCGGCGTGACGGCGGTCGGCGCCTTCACGTTCGCGCCATAGCCGCGCGACACGACGCCGGGCGTGAAGCCGGCCGCGCGCAGCGCGTCGACGAGCGCGATCACGGTCGGCGTCTTGCCGGTGCCGCCGACGGTCACGTTGCCGACCACGACCACCGGCACGCCGACGTCGACCGGCTGCTTCCAGCCTTGCGCGTAAGCGGTGCGCCGCAGCGCCGCGCACAGGCCGAACACGCATGCGAACGGCGTGAGCGCCCACGCGAGCGCGCCGCGCCGCTGCCATTCGCGTGTCAGGCGCGCTTCGAGTCGCGCGAGCGGGCCGCCGGGCGCGCTCATCGGGCCGGGCGCGGCGCGTCGTGCGCCGCGGCGAGGGACGGATTCGTCAAGGCGGATTCTCCGTTGGGCGGCGCATGCCGCAGGGTCCGTGGAAGGCGGCACTCTAGCGCGCCGCACGCGGGCGCGGCAAGCGTGACCGGCCGCCGCGGCGTGCGGGGCCGGATCGGGCCGGCCTGTGGATAACTCTGTGAAAAACTCCCCGGTCGATTGCCTCAAACGCCCGTCCGGCGGGCATCGAATCGGATGGGAATCATTCTGAAAGCTTTAAAAAATTATAAAAATCAACGCGTTACGAAGAATTGTCTGGCTTTTTTAGCGGTTTCCGAGCGTTTTACGCGGACGAATGCCAGAGTGTGGACACCTTTTCCGTGCGCGGCGGCGAATGCGGGGGCGCTGGACGTCGCGTGCATGTCGGACTATCGTGACGCCGCCAGCATTCATCCGACCGCCCATGCTTTCCGATTCTCCTTTTTCCGCACCCGGCGCCACGCGCGGCGGCGACGAAGTGATTCCCGTTTCGGCGCTCAATCGTGCGATTTCGACGATGCTCGAGCGTTCGTTTCCGCTGCTGTGGATTTCCGGCGAAGTGTCGAATTTCACGCGCGCCGCGAGCGGCCACTGGTATTTCTCGATCAAGGACCAGCAGGCGCAGATGCGCTGCGTGATGTTCCGCGGCCGTGCGCAATACGCGGAATTCACGCCGCGCGAAGGCGACCGCATCGAGGTGCGCGCGGTCGTCACGATGTACGAGCCGCGCGGCGAAGTGCAGCTCAATGTCGAAGCGGTGCGGCGCACCGGGCAGGGGCGCCTGTACGAGGCGTTCCTGCGGCTGAAGGCGCAGCTCGAAGGCGAGGGCCTGTTCGCAACCGAGCGCAAGCGGCCGTTGCCGGCGCACCCGCGCGCGATCGGCATCGTCACGTCGCTGCAGGCCGCCGCGCTGCGCGACGTGCTGACCACGCTCGCGCGGCGCGCGCCGCACATTCCGGTGATCGTCTATCCGGCCCCCGTGCAGGGCGCCGGTTCCGCCGAAAAGCTCGTCGCGGCCGTCGCGACCGCGAATGCGCGGCGCGAGGTCGATGTGCTGCTGGTCTGCCGCGGCGGCGGCTCGATCGAGGATTTGTGGTCGTTCAACGACGAAGCGCTGGCGCGCGCGATCGCGGCGAGCGAGTTGCCGGTGGTGAGCGGCGTCGGGCACGAAACCGACTTCACGATCGCGGACTTCGCGGCCGACCTGCGCGCGCCGACGCCGACCGGCGCGGCCGAACTCGCGAGCCCGCAGCGCGCGCTGCTGCTGCGCGAGGTCGACGACCGCCGGCGTGCGCTTGCGCGCGGCATGGCGCGCCGGCTCGAACAGCGTGCGCAGCAGCTCGACTGGCTCGCCCGCCGGCTCGTGAGCCCGGCCGAGCGGCTGCAGCGGCAGCGCACGCACGTCGAGCAGCTTGCGGTGCGGCTGGCATCGGCCGCGGCGCGGCCGGTGCGCGATGCACGTGCGCGTTTCGCGCTCGCGCAGCTGCGCTGGCAGCGCGCACGGCCCGATCCGTCACAGGCGCGCCACGCGCTCGCGGGGCTGTCGCAACGGCTCGCGAGCGCGTTGCAGCGTCGTCATGAACGCGACACGGCGCGTGTGTCAGCCTGTGCGGCGCGGCTCGAGGTGCTGAGCCCGCAGCGCACGCTCGAGCGCGGCTATGCGGCGCTGATCGATGCGCAGACGGGCCGCGCGGTGCGCGCGCCGAATGCGCTGAAGCCGCAGCGGCGGCTGACCGTGCATCTCGCCGAAGGCTCGGCCGACGTGTCGCTCGCCGACGTGCAGCCACGGCTGACCGATACGATCTGACGCAAGCGGCGCGAGCAAAACGCGAGGCACGCCGCAACGCGTGCCGTGCGGCCGGGCACGAATACTGCGCATCGTCGGGTTCGCCCTGCCGGGCGTTGCGCCAGCATCGCTTTTCCGCATACCGCGGATAAATGGCCCGCGAGTTTGCGGGGATATTCGTCCTCGCCTACAATCGGACGCTCGGCAGCATTCAACACAAGCCTCCCTACATACTCAACGAAGGAATCGCCATGGCTCATACGCTCCCGCCGCTCCCGTACGCTGAAGACGCACTCGCGCCGACCATCTCGAAAGAGACGATCGAGTACCACTACGGCAAGCATCATCAGGCTTATGTGACGAACCTGAACAATCTGATCCCCGGCACGGAATTCGAAAACCTGCCGCTGGAAGAGATCGTGAAGAAGTCGTCGGGCGGCATCTTCAACAACGCCGCGCAAATCTGGAACCACACGTTCTTCTGGAACAGCCTGTCGCCGAACGGCGGCGGCGCACCGACGGGCGCGCTGGGCGATGCGATCAACGCGAAGTGGGGTTCGTACGACGCATTCAAGGAAGCGTTTACGAAGGCCGCAGTCGGCACGTTCGGTTCGGGCTGGGCATGGCTCGTGAAGAAGGCCGACGGTTCGCTCGACATCGTGTCGACGAGCAACGCAGCCACGCCGCTGACGACCGCCGACAAGGCGCTGCTGACGATCGACGTGTGGGAACACGCGTACTACATCGACTACCGCAACGCACGTCCGAAGTTCGTCGAAGCGTTCTGGAACATCGTGAACTGGGACTTCGCAGCGAAGAACTTCGCGTAAGTCCGGCGCCTGCGCGCCGCCGCGGCGCGCGGCATCGAAAAAAGCCCTCGTTTCGAGGGCTTTTTGTTTTTTGTCCCGCCCCGAACGCGGCGCGTGGGCCAGATCAGCCGGCCATGCCGAGCAGCCAGCCGAACGCCGCGCTCGCGATCACGACGGCCCACGGCGGCACGCGCCAGAACACCAGCGCGACGAAGGCGACCAGCGCGGCGGCCAGATCGCGCGGCGCGACGATCGTGTCGGTCCAGACGGGGCGATAGAGCGCGGCGAGCAACAGCCCGACGACGGCCGCGTTCACGCCGGCGAGCGCGGCCTGCATCCGCGCGCTGCGGCGCAGGCGCTCCCAGAACGGCGCGGTGCCGGCGATGAGCAGGAACGACGGCGCGAAGATCGACACGAGTGCGATCGTGCCGCCGAGCCAGCCGTTCGGCGCATCGCGCAGCGACGCACCGAGGAATGCCGAGAACGTGAACAGCGGCCCTGGCACGGCCTGCGCGACCCCATACCCGGCGAGAAACGCCGAATCGCCGACCCACCCGGGCGCGACCACCGCCGCCTGCAGCAGCGGCAGCACCACATGGCCGCCGCCGAATACGAGCGCACCCGTGCGGAAGAACGCGTCGACGACGGCGAGCGTGTCGGAGCGCAGCGCGCGGGCCGCGAACGGCAGTGCGACGAGCAGCGTCGCGAACACGGCGAGCCACAGCACGCCTGCCCGCGGCGACACGTGCAGCGGCAACGGTTCATGCGCGTCGCGCCCCGGTTGCGGCAGCAGCACGAGCCCGGCCGCTCCCGCCACGACGATCACCGCGATCTGCGTCCAGGCGGCCGGCGCGAGCAGCGCGACGCACGCGGCCGCAGCCATCAGCGTGACGCGCCGCGCGTCCGGGCACAGCGTACGCGCCATGCCCCACACCGCTTGCGCGATCACCGCGACCGACACGATGCGCAGCCCGTGCAGCGCACCGGCTTCGATCGGCGCGCCCGACGCGTGAACGCCGAGCGCGAACAGCATCATCAGCAGCGCGGACGGCAGCGTGAAACCGAGCCACGCGGCGAACATGCCGGCATAGCCGGCACGCGCGAGACCGATCGCCATCCCGACCTGACTGCTCGCCGGACCCGGCAGGAACTGGCACAGCCCGACGAGATCCGCATAAGTGCGCTCGGTGAGCCAGCCGCGCCGCGTGACGAATTCCGCGCGAAAGTAGCCGAGATGCGCGACCGGCCCGCCGAACGACGTGAGGCCGAGCCGCAGGAACGCGACGAATACGGGCCACGGATGGCGGGCGGGGGCGGGGAGGGTCGACGTGTTCAAGGCGGTGCGCGCGGCGGACGGAACGAGCCGCCACGATAGCGCAACTCGGCGGCCGCGGGCAGCGCATCGAGGCCGATGGAGGCTGATCGAGGCCGTCGTGCGGCGTTCAGTACGTGCCGTCGCCGAGCCCGCTCGCGCGGCGCAACGCGTCGATGTCCACGAGCTCGATCTCGCCGACGTGCAGCCGCACGACGCCGTCGGCCTGCAGCGCCTTCAGCAACTGGTTGGTGGTCTGCCGCGTCAGCGACAGCATCGACGCGAGCGTTTCCTGCGACAGCCGGACGTGCGTGCGCCCGGCGCTGATGCCGCCGTAGCCTTCGGCGATCATCAGCAGTCGCGCGGCGAGCCGTTGCGCGGCCGGCATCACGCTCATCGACTCGACGGTCAGGAAGCTCAGGCGCAGCTTTTGCGCCATCAGCAGCGCGAACTGCCGCCAGTACTGCGGCGTCGTATCGAGGATCGCGAGCAGCGCGGCCTGCGGCACGTGCAGCAGCAGCGCGTCGTCGAGCGCGATGGCGTCGTGCGTGCGCGGCTGGCCGTCGAACAACGCGATCTCGCCGAACCACGTAATCGGCTCGGCCACCGTCAGCAGCGTTTCCTTGCCCTGCGGATCGACCGCACCTATCGTGAGTGAACCGGCCAGCACCGCGTACAGCCCGCACGGCGGGTCGCCGCGCCGGAACAGCGCGTGGCCGGACGGCAGACGGCGCAGCGTCGCGCGGGCGATCAGTTCGGCGCGCAGCGCGGGGGGCAGCGCGGCGAACCACGGGTTCGCTTCGATCTGCGGCAGGTACGGGGCGAGCGAGGAAGGCATGGGCACGCGATGTCGGGTAGCTGACAGAGGTTCTCGGGCGTGACGCGCATCATAGCGCTCGATAGCCGATCAGGAGACGCCATGAAAACCCTCGAAGACCATCTTTCCCAGTATGCGGCCTACCATCGCGACGCGCGCAACATCGCGACGCATCTGGTCGGCATCCCGATGATCGTGTTCGCGGTCGAGGTGCTGCTGTCGCGGCCGGCGATCGGCGCGCTGGCCGGCATTGCGTTGTCGCCGGCGCTGCTGCTCGCCGTCGTGTCCGCGGCGTTCTACCTGCGTCTGGACCTGCGGTTCGGGATCGTGATGACCGTGCTGCTCGCGCTCGGCCTGTGGGCCGCGCAGTCGCTGGCGCTGCTGCCGACCGCGCAATGGCTCGCGATCGGCGTCGGCGCGTTCGTGGTCGGCTGGATCGTGCAGTTCGTCGGGCATTGGTTCGAAGGCCGCAAACCCGCGTTCGTCGACGATCTGGTCGGCCTGATCGTCGGGCCGCTGTTCGTCGTCGCCGAGGTCGCGTTCTTCGCGGGGCTGCGCGGCGACGTGCGCCGCGAAGTCGAGCGGCGCGCGGGCCCGGTGCACGGCGGCGCGCATTCGCATGTCTGACAGGCCGGCCGGGCCGGTCTGCGTGTTCGGCGCAGGCGCGGTCGGCTGCTATCTCGGCGGCCGCCTCGCGGCGGGCCGCGCGACCGAAGTCGACTGGATCAATGGTGAAATCGTGCGGCTGGCCGGGCGCTTCGGTGCGCCGGCGCCGGTCAATGCGCGACGCGGCGCGCTCGTCCACGACGCGGAACACGCGGCGGCGCGCCCGGCGTGGCGCGGCGATGCGCTGTGGGCCGACCTGTCCGCGCAGGCGCCGCGCGTGGGCCATGTACGGGCCGCGTAGGCCGGCGTCGCACCATCCGCCGTCGGCGCGGGCCGTGCGTAACGGCTAAGATGCGGAGTGCGTCATACGACGCCTTTGCGGAGCAATCGCCATGGTGGATCGCCCGACTCTCGATGCCTACGAGACCCATGCCGCGCAATACGCGCAGGACTGGCTCGATCAGGCCGCGCCCGACGACATGTACGCGCTGCTCGAACAGCATTTCTCGCCGGGGCTGACCGCCGACGTCGGCTGCGGCGCGGGGCGCGACACGGCCTGGCTCGCGTCGCGCGGCTTCGACGTGCGCGGCTACGACGCGAGCGCCGCGCTGCTCGACGAGGCGCGACGGCATCATCCGGGTCTGGTTTTCGAGCTGGCCGTGCTGCCGGCGCTGGCCGGCGTACCGTCCGGCGCGTTTCGCAACGTGCTGTGCGAAACGGTCGTCATGCATCTCGAACAGGCGGACGCAGCGGCGGCCGCCGCGCGGCTGGCCGAGCTGCTGATGCCGGGCGGCACGTTGTACCTGAGCTGGCGGGTGGCCGGAAACGGCGTGTTGCGCGACGAGCGCGGCCGCCTCTATACGCCGCTCGACTCAGCGCGGATGCATGCGGCGCTGGGCGCCGGCGTGCATGTGATCGACGAACACGAGGTCGTCAGCGCGTCGTCCGGCAAGCGCGTGCACCGGCTGATCGTGCGCAAGGCGGGCGGCGACGCGTGAACGCAGCGCGCCATCGGGCTCATTCGCGGCTGAGTGCCGCTTCCCAGTTGATGTCGACGCAGAGCACCTGCATGCCCGTCGCGGCCGGTGCGGCGATCGATGCGGTCACGCACAGGTGCGCCTCGTTGATCGACAGGTACGGCGCCGTCAGATGCACGCCGCCCGGCGCGCGCATCGCGTCGATGAAATACGGGCGGCGTTCCCAGCTCGCGCCTTCGGAATGCAGCAGCGGCCGGAAGCGCTTTGCGCGTTGCGACACGCTGCCGCGCGCGAGCACGTTGTCGCCGATCTGGCGGCCCGACGCGTCGAGCAGGAAGCAGCGCGCGGTCTCCGGCAGCCCGAGCACGGCGGCGGCCGCGTCGGTGAGCGATTCGCCCGCGCCGAGCTTGCGGCTCGCTTCCTCGAGCGCGGCGACGTATGGTGCGAGCCGTTCCGCCTGCGTGCGCTCGCGCTGCGCGACGCGCAGCCGCAGCGCGGCCGACAGCGTGTCCATGCAGCCCGCGGCGGCCTGCGGCTGCACGGGATCGACGCTCGGCCCCGCGAAGTACTGGCCCTGCACGAAATCGACGTCGCATTCGAGCGCGATCAGCGCGTCGCGTTCGGTCGCGAGCCCGCCCATCAGCACGAGCTGGCCGGATTCGTGCAGCAGCGACACGAGCCCCGGCAGCACGCGTTCGAGATGCGAGTGCTCGCTCGCCTGCGCGAGGATGCCGCGGTCGAGCGTGACGATGTCCGGATGCAAATGCCACACGCGATCGATGTTCGAATGCTTCGCGCCGAAGCCGACGAGTGCGATCAGGAAGCCGGCCTTGCGCAGCCCGTCGATGATCGCCGCATAGCGCGGCGTCTCGCCGCCAGCCTGTTCGGGCACCTCGAGCACCACGCGGTGCGGCGGCAGCCCGAGCGCCTTCAGGTTCGCGAGCAGCGCGTCGCCGTAGATGGTGTCCATCAGCGCGGCCGGATGCAGGCTCAGGAAGAGCCATTCGTCGTGGCTGTCGAACGCGTGGAAGTTACCGAGATGCAACGATTCGGCGAGCCGGCCGAGCTCCAGCAGGTCGCCGCGCCGCGCCGCCTGCGTGAATACCTCGTGCGACGCCACCTGGCGGCTTTCCTCGTCGTGCGCGCGCAGCGACGCGTGATAGCCGATCGCGCGCCGGTGCGACACCGAGAAAACGGGCTGGAACACGCTGAACACGGTGTAGCCGCCGTACAGCACGGTGCGCCGGTTCCCGTCGTCGCCGGCGACGGGGCGGGGCGGCTGAAAGCCGGGGGGATCGATTTCGATCATGCTCATGATGTCGGCCGAAGGAAGACTGCCAGTTTACCTACAGAATAGGCGAGCAAGAAGCATGCACGGCAGCGCGCCGCGTGCGGCTGCCATTCGCGGTCGGTACGCGCACGCGTGCCCGGCCGCGTTGCACCGCGATGGTGCGCGCGAGCCCGATTCGGCGCGCACCGCGCGTCACGCGCGCTCGGACGGGTCGGTCTTGCGCGCGGTGCTGCGGATCTCGGGCGCGAGCTGCGCGAAGATCCACGCGGACGCGGCCGTGATGATCCCGACGCAGATGAACGTTGCATGGAACGCCGGCAGCGTGTTGCTCGGCGTCACGGTGCGCAGCATGCCGGTGAACGTCGCGAGCAGCGCGCCGGCGACCGTGACGCCGAGGCTCATCGACAGCATCTGCACGAGCGAGAACAGGCTGTTGCCGCTGCTCGCGCCGCCGGTGCCGAGATCCTTCAGCGTCAGCGTGTTCATCGCGGTGAACTGCATCGAGTTGAAGCCGCCGAACAGCGCGAGATGCACGACCTTCACCCACACCGGCACCGTGTCGCGCATCAGCGCGAAGCTCGCCATCATCACGCCGACCATGATCGTGTTCGCGAGCAGCACCTTGCGGTAGCCGTGCCGCGTGATCAGGCGCGTGATGATCCGTTTCGAGAACATGCCGGCCGCCGCGACCGGCAGCATCATCAGCCCGGCCTCGAACGCCGAGTAGCCGAGGCTCACCTGCAGCAGCAGCGGGATCAGGTACGGCATCGCGCCGCTGCCGATCCGCGCGAACAGGTTGCCGAGCAGCCCGACGCTGAACGTGTGGATCTTGAACAACTCCAGCGAGAAGATCGGCTGCGGCGCGCGCACCGCGTACAGCCCGTACGCGACGAAGCACGCGAGGCTCAGGATCAGCAGCACCAGCACGGCCGCGTGCTGCATGCCGAGATCGGCGAGCCCGTCGAGCGACAGCGAGATCGCGACCATCCCGATCGTCAGCAGCAGATAGCCCTTCAGGTCGAAGCGGCCGGCGGCCGGGTTGCGCGAATCGGGCATCGAATAGAAGGTCGCGATGCAGCCCGCGACGCCGACCGGCACGTTGATCAGGAAGATCCAGTGCCACGACGCGATCTTCACGAGCCAGCCGCCGAGCGTCGGGCCGATCAACGGGCCGATCAGGCCCGGAATCGCGACGAACGACAGCGCGGGCAGGTAGCGCTCGGCCGGGAACGTGCGCAGCACCGCGAGCCGCCCGACCGGCAGCAGCATCGCGCCGCCGACGCCCTGCACGACGCGGAACGCGACGAGCTGCGTCAGCGTATGGGCGTTCGCGCACAGCAGCGAGCCGAGCGAGAACACCAGGATCGCGCTGAAGAACACGCGCCGCGTGCCGAACGTGTCGGCAAGCCAGCCCGACACGGGGATCATCACCGCCATCGTCAGCGAGTACGCGATCACGACCGATTGCATCCGCAGCGGCGATTCGCCGAGGCTCGCGGCCATCGACGGCAGCGCCGTGTTGACGATCGTCGCGTCGAGCGTCTGCATGAAGAAGCCCGTCGCAACGAGCCAGAGCATTACGGTGAGGTTCTTTTCGCCGGGAGCGGCGGCGGGTGGGCGTTGGAACATGACGGCGGGGACGGTGGCGCGGGACAGCCGACATTGTAGGGAAAGCCGCCGCGCCGTGCAGTTCGGGGCGCTGTGTCGGGTGGCCCGCCCGGCCCGGCCGCCGGATGCCTGTCTCCGTCGGGCGGCCAGTACAGTTCAGCCGAAAGTGTCTGCGGCCGTATCTGTCCGTGCGCCGCCGCGATCCGAAATACTGGAGGCATCGACCCCGTGCGACCAGGAGGCTGCCATGCGCGAACTGCGACTTTACGTGATGGACGGCGACGAGCCGGCCGGACGGTGGCGGATCGTCGATCGCACGCTGCTCGAGGTGGCCGAAGGCGACGTGTGGGTGACCGTCGAGGGACGGCCCGACGATCACTGGCTGGGCGCGGGCGCATCGCTGACCTTGCTGCCCGGCACGCGCGCGTGGGTCAGCGCCGGGCCGCGCGGCGCGACGTTCGCGTTCGGCCCGCTCGCGGCGCCGGCCGAGCGCGGCGCGTTTGCATGGTGGCGCCCGTTCGCCGCATGGCGCGGCGGCCGGCGTCACGCAGCCGCGTCGCTGCCGACGTAGCGCGCCCGCGGCCGGATCAGCTTTCCGTCCGCGTACTGTTCGAGCGCATGCGCGATCCAGCCGGCCGTGCGGCCGGCCGCGAACAGCGTGAACGCCGCGCCGTCGGGCAGCGCGAGCGTGCGCTCCAGCACCGCGAGCGCGAAATCGATCGTCGGCCGCAGGCCCGTCGCCGCTTCGACGCGCGAAGCGAGCATGCGCGCCATGCGCAGCGCCGGCTGCTCGGGCGTCGAAGCGTGCAGCGCATCGAGCAGCGCCCGTGCGCGCGGGTCGCCGTCGGGGTACAGCGGGTGCGCGAAGCCGGACAGGGCCGTGCGCCCGCCGTCCGCGCGTTCGTCGTGCGCCAGCCGCAGCGCGAGGTAGCGATCGAGATCGGCGGCGCGGGCGGCTTCGTCGAGCAGCGTGCCGGCGCGGAACGTCTCGCCGCCGTGGCGCGGCCCCGACAGCGCCGCGAGCCCGCCCGAGATCGCGCCGAACAGATGGGTGCCGGTCGATGCGATGCAGCGCACCGCGAAGGTCGACGGATTCAGTTCGTGATCGGCGCACAGCACGAGCGCACGCCGCAGCAGGTCGGCTTCGTCGCGCCGCCGCACGCGCCACGCGGCTGCCAACTGGCGGTGCACGGGTGCGTCGCCCGGCGCGATGCCGACGAGCGCCGCCGTCGCGACGCGCAGCAGCAGCGCTGCGGAATCGAGCTGCGCGTTGCGCCCCTGTGCCCACAGGCGCGGCATCGATGCGGCCGCGGCCGGCAGGAGCACCAGCGCCCGTTCGAGCGGTGCGAGATGCGCCCAGCGACGCGCCCAGTCGTCCCACTGCGCCGCATCGAAACCGGTCGATGCGAGCGACGTGGCGGCCAGCCGCGCGGGCGGACAGTCCCACAGCCGTGCGGCCGTTTCTTCGAGCGTCGCTGCGTCGGCCAGTGCGATCGCATCGGCGCCGCGGTACCGCAGGCAGCCGTCGGCGATCTGCGTGATGCGCGATTCCAATACCGGCACGCCCCAGTCGAGCGAACGTTCGGCGACGCCGCCCGCGCGCTTCGCGTCGGCGCGGCGGCGCGCGAGCAGGCGCACCTCGTTCGCGTCGTAGCGGCGGCGCTTGGTCGCGCCGTCGGGCAGCGAGCGCAGCAGGCCGCGGCTCACGTATGCGTAAAGGGTGCTCACGCTGACGCCGAGCATGCCGGCGGCTTCCTGCGCGCTGACGGATGTCATGCCGCTTGCTCCTGTCGCCGCGCATGAAGCGCCGGCTCGCTACAACTATTCGTTATGTATTGATTCGCGCAATCAAGATTGATCGTGCCCGTCGCGAATTCTAGACTCGATTCCGTCTCCCCAACGGCGTCTCCTTCACCATGACACCCGAATTCGCATTGGCGCATCTTTGGCAACTCGCAGACGGCGCGCGCGACGCGCTGGCCCGGACGACCGTGACCGGGCAGGACCCGGCGCTGCCGTCGACGTTTCATGTCGGCACGCTTGCCGCCGCGACGATCGCCGCAGCCGGGCTCGCGGCGGCCGAATGCCATCGGCTGCGAACGGGCGTGGCGCAAACGGTCGACGTGTCGGTGCGCGACGCGCTCGTGGCGTTCCGCAGCGAACGCTACCTGCGCGTGGACGACGGGCCGCCGCCGGAGTTGCGCCATCCGGTGACCGGCTTCTTCGAGACGGGCGACGGACGCTGGATTCAACTGCACGCGAATTTCCCGCATCACCTGCACGGCATTCTCGACGTGCTCGGCTGCGGCTCGCAGCCCGCCGACGTGGCCGCGGCGATCCGTACGTGGGACGGCGCGGCACTCGACACCGCGCTGGCCGAGGCCGGCCTGTGCGCGGCATTGATCAGAACCCCTGACGAATGGGCGGCTCACGAGCAGGCGCGCGCGATCGCGTCGCTGCCGCTGTTCGAGATCGAACGGATCGGCGACGCACCGGCCGAGCCGATCGGCCGCGGCGAGGCCGGCCAGCCGCTGGCGGGCGTGCGCGTGCTCGATCTCACGCGCATCATCGCGGGGCCGGTCGCGGGCCGCACGCTGGCGTCGCACGGCGCGCAGACGCTGCTCGTCAACGGTCCGCACCTGCCGAACATTGCGCCGCTCGTGATCGACAACGGGCGCGGCAAGCGTTCGACGTGGGTCGATCTGCGCGCTGCGGCAGGCGTCGATACGCTGCACGCCCTGGCGCGCGATGCGGACGTGTTTCTGCAATCGTACCGGCCCGGCGCGCTCGCGGCGCGCGGCTTCGCGCCGCAGGCGCTGGCGGCGCGGCGGCCCGGCATCGTCTACGTGTCGGTGTCGGCGTACGGGCATGCAGGACCGTGGGCGGCGCGGCGCGGGTTCGACAGCCTCGTGCAGTCGGCGAGCGGAATCGCCTGGCAGGAGCAGCAGGCCGCGCAGGCGAGCGAGCCGCGCCATCTGCCGTGCCAGGCGCTCGATCATGCAACGGGGTATCTGGCGGCGTTCGGCGCGATGATCGCGCTCGCACGGCGGGCGCGCGAAGGGGGAAGCTGGCACGTGCGGATGTCGCTCGCGCAGACGGGGCGCTGGCTGCAGTCGTTCGGCGTCGTGCCGGACGGGCTGCACGCGCCCGATCTCGCGCTTGCCGACGTGCGGGACCGGATCGACCGCATCGCATCGCCGTTCGGCGTGCTCGACACCGTGCGGCCGGCCGAGCGGTTGTCGGCGACGCCGCCGTCGTTCGCGCGTCCGCCCGTGCCGCTCGGCACCGACGACGCACGCTGGCTGTGAGGGCCGGCGACGCACGCTCGCGTTACTTGCGCAGTTCGACGACGAAATCGTAGTAGTCGTTGCGGCAGTAGGTATCGGTCAGTTCGATCGCGCGCTGGTCGGACGTATAGCCGATCCGCGTGATCAGAAGGAGGGCGTCGTGCGGGGCGATGCCCATCTGCTCGGCGATCTCGTCGGTCGCGTTGACCGCGCGGAAATGCTGCAGCGCGCGCACGATCGGCGTGCCGCGCGCTTCGAGATAGCTGTACAGCGAGCCGACGATCGCCTGCGGGTCGGGAATCAGCGTGGCGGGGAACGTCGAGTTCTCGACGGCCATCACGATGCCGTCGGCGAGACGCAGGCGTTTCAGGCGTGTAACCGATGCGGCCGGCGACAGTCCGAGCTGGATCACTTCGTCGCGGTTCGCGGGCTGGATTTCGCGCGCGAGCCACTGCGAACTCGGCTTGAATCCGCGGCGCTCGAGCATTTCGCTGAAGCTCGACAGCCGCGACAGCGGATCCTCGTAGCGCGGCTGGATGAAGTTGCCCGCGCCCTGTGTGCGGCGGATCAAGCCTTGCTCGACGAGCAGCGCGATCGCCTTGCGCGCGGTGATGCGCGACACGCCTAGCGCTTCGGACAACACACGCTCGGAGGGCAGCGCTTCGCCGGCCGTCCAGCGGTTGTCGTGGATCGCGTCGCCGAGCTTGCGGGCGAGCTGCAGGTAGAGCGGCGTATCGTTGTCGGGGTCGGGGCGCAGGTCCTGCCAGCGGTCGTCCGTGGGTGCCTTCATACAATGGGTATCGATCAGGTTGCGGCCATTCTAAGTCATCATGCCGCGCCGTTATAGCCGGTTTTTGCCGTGTAATAGGCCGGGGGCGCACCGATTGACTACACTGATGCGTCGTATCCGATGCTTCGGCCGCGGTGTGCGGCCACGAATCCGCAACGAGGAACGCATGACAGACACGATCGCCACGGTCGTCTTGCCGAACGGCGAGACGATTCCGAAGCTGGGCCTGGGTACCTGGGAAATGGGCGAGCGGCCGGCGCGGCGCGCGGACGAGATCGCCGCGCTGCGCGAGGGCATCGAACTCGGGATGACGCTGGTCGATACGGCCGAGATGTATGGCGACGGCGCGACCGAGGAGCTCGTCGGCGACGCGCTCGCGGGCCTGCGCGACGACGTGTTTCTCGTCAGCAAGGTCTATCCGCACCATGCGAGCCGGCGCGGTGTCGTCGCCGCGTGCGACGCGAGCCTCAAGCGCCTGCGTACCGACCGCCTCGACCTGTACCTGCTGCACTGGCGCGGCTCGGTGCCGCTCGAAGAAACCGTCGCGGGCTTCGACGCGTTGCAACGTGCGGGCAAGATCCGCCACTGGGGCGTGAGCAATTTCGATACGGCCGACATGGCCGAACTCGTCGGCGAGGTGGGCGGCGGTGCGTGCGCAACCAACCAGATTCTCTACAACATCGCGCGACGCGGCCCGGAATTCGACCTGCTGCCGTGGCTGGCCGACCATCGGATTCCGGCGATGGCGTATAGCCCGGTCGATCACGGGCGGCTGCCCAAACGCTCGCCGCTCGACGAGATCGCGCGGCTGCGCGGCGTGTCGGTGATGCGCGTCGCACTGGCATGGGTGCTCGCGCAGCCGGCTGTATTCGCGATTCCGAAGGCGTCGCGGATCGAACACGTGCGCGACAACCGCGCCGCGCTCGACTTGGTGTTGAGCGATGACGAGCGCGCGCAGCTTGACGCGTATTTCCGTCCGCCGCGCAGCAAGCGCGCGCTCGAGATGCTCTGACCGTATTCGGCCGGGCAACGCTTCGTCGGGTCAGTGATTGCCGCCGGACGATCCGCCGTTGCCGTGACCGCCGCCGTTGCCGTTACCGGCGCCACGGCCGTTGCCGACGCCGTTGGCCCCGCCGTTGCCGGCGCCGCCACTGCCATTGCCGTTACCGTTGCCGCCGCCATTGCCGTGGCCGCCGGTGCCATTGGCGCCGTTGCTCCCGCCGCCGTGACCCGCGCCCCCACCGCCGTTACCGTTTCCGCCACCGTTGCCCGCGCCGCCGCTATTGCCACCATTACCACGGCCGTTGCCGACACCGTTAGCGCCGCCATTGCCGGCTCCGCCACTGCCGTTGCCATTGCCGTTGCCGCCACCATTGCCGTGACCGCCGCCACCGTTGCCACCGCCATTGCCATTGCCATGGCCGCCGCCATTGCCGTGACCGCCACCGCCGTCACCATGGCCGCCACCGTTGCCGTGACCACCACCGCCGTTGCCATTGCCGCCGCCGTTGCCGTGACCACCACCGCCATCGCCATGGCCGCCACCGTGGCCGCCGCCGTCACCATCGCCACCACCACCGTGGCCACCGCCACCCGAAGTACCGCCACCCGAAGTACCGCCACCCGAAGTACCGCCACCCGAAGTACCGCCGCCCGAGGTGCCGCCACCCGAAGTACCGCCACCCGAAGTACCGCCGCCCGAGGTACCACCGCCCGAGGTGCCGCCACCCGAGGTGCCGCCACCCGAAGTACCGCCACCCGAGGTGCCGCCACCCGAAGTACCGCCACCCGAGGTGCCGCCACCCGAAGTACCGCCACCCGAACCACCGTTACCCGAACCACCGTTACCCGACGCATTGCCTCCCCGGCCCGTGCCGCTCGTACTGCCTGAAGTTCCGCCTGTCGTTCCACCGACACCGGCCGGTCCGACGGCCCCGTTCCCGTTATTTCCGCCGCTACCGTTGCCACCGCCACCGCCGCTACCGGTGCCACTGCCGTTTCCATTCCCACTGCCGCTGCCGCTCGCACCGGCACCGCCATTACCGACGCCCCGGCCGGCATAAACGTGCGCCGCGCACGCGGCCGGATTGGCGGCGCACGGCGATGCGTTCTCGACCAGCGTCATGATGGTGTCCGCGCTGGCGTTCGCGTCGGGCGTGGCGTCAGGCGTGGTGTTCTGTGCGACGGCATACGAGCAGCAGCACGCAAACGCGGCCGCGGCCAGCAAGGTTGCACGAGGGCGCCGTCCCGCCGCGCGGAACGGTTGTTTCGTCTTATGCATCATGGCCTCCCCATGCGCGCGATGCCTCGTTGCCGCGCGACGATCTACGTGTGGTGCAGGGGGGCGTAAAAGATTCGTTGTCCTATCGTCGGCCGATGGCCGTCGGGCCGGCGCTCGACGCCAGCCGCGAATGCGAATCGGCACGCGGGCCCGCCGTGCGAATCCCTATCTGCGAGATTCGTGCCATCGGCCGCTTGGGCCCGTGGCGAAAGGCGGGCGTCGTCGCGTGACCACGCCTGCAACGTCGCAGGGGGGCGTTTTGTTTCCGGAATGAAACGTCGGGCGCGTCGTTCAGCGCGCAGGCGCGTCGGCCGCACGTTGCCAGCGGTGGAACAGGATCGACGCGATCCAGCAGACGAGGAACAGCGCGACGATGCCGTAGCCGATCGAGCCGAAGCGTTCGCCGAGCGCATCGAGCGTGTCGCGCACGGGGCCCGTCAGCGACAGCTTGTCGGCCAGCAGGCCGGCCGCCTCGATCCCGCCGATCGCCAGCGCGACGGCCGCCGACACGAACGTGATGCTCGCGTTGTAGAGCAGCTTGCGCTGCGGATCGTCCATTGCCCAGCCGTATGCGTGAATCATCAGGACGTTGTCGGTCGAGTCGATCAGCGTCATGCCGGCGGTGAATAGCGCGGGGAACAGCATGATCGTATAGACCGGCAGCCCCTGGCTGGCCTGCGCGGCGGCGATCGCGAGCAGGCCGATTTCGGTTGCAGTATCGAAACCGAGCCCGAACAGCACGCCGACCGGATACATGTGCCAGCTCTTCGACACGAACCGGAACAACGGGCGCAGCAACCGCGAGACGAGTCCGGCGGGACGATGATCATGCGCGCCGTCGTGCGTGTGCCCGGATGCGCCGCGATAGCGTCGCCACACGTCGCGCAGGATCGCCAGGTTCACGCATGCGAGCACCAGCAGGAACGTGGCCGATACCGCCGTGCCGATCGTGCCGCCGATCTCGCGGAACGCATCGAACCGGTCGCGCAGCGCAAACGCGGCGAGCGCGATGCCGAGCGTCGCGGCGATCACGATCGTCGAATGGCCGAGCGAGAAGAACAGGCCGACGCTCACCGGACGCTGGCCGTCCTGCATCAGCTTGCGCGTCGCGACGTCGATCGCGGCGATGTGATCCGCGTCGACCGCATGACGCAGCCCGAGCCCGTACGCGATCGCCGCGGTGCCGAGCAGCAGCGGATGGTCGCGCAGCACCGCGAGCGCCCACAGCCAGACGGCGACGTTCGCGGCGATCAGGCCGGCATAGAGGGCCAGCAGGTGGCGCAGGGCAGGGGTGGGCGGCATCGGGCGGGTTCCATCTGACGATTCGCCATCCATTGTGGCACGCGAAAAAAAGCTCGGCGTATCGATCAACAAGTCGCGAGCGCGATGCGCCGCGCCGGATGAAAAAAAGCCCGTCCGGAACCGGACGGGCTTCGCGTGCATGCGCCGGGGCGCGCGCGGCGCTTACTTCGTCTTCGCGTTGATCACGGCTTCCGACACGTTCGCCGGCGTTTCCGCGTAATGCTTGAACTCCATCGTGTACGTCGCACGACCCTGCGTCGCCGAGCGCAGCGACGTCGAATAGCCGAACATCTCCGCGAGCGGCACCTCGGCGCGCACCAGCTTGCCGCCGCCGCCCGCGATGTCCTCCATCCCTTGCACGATGCCGCGCCGGCTCGACAGGTCGCCCATCACGTTGCCCATGAAGTCCTCGGGCGTCTCGACCTCGACGGCCATCATCGGCTCGAGCAGCACGGGCTTTGCCTTGCGCATCGCTTCCTTGAACGCCATCGAGCCGGCCATCCGGAACGCGTTTTCGTTCGAGTCGACGTCGTGGTACGAGCCGAACGTCAGGTGCACCTTCACGTCGACGACCGGGTAGCCCGCGAGCACGCCGCTCTTCAGCGTGTCCTGGATGCCCTTGTCGACCGCCGGGATGTACTCGCGCGGAATCACGCCGCCCTTGATCTCGTCGAGGAACTCGTAGCCCTTGCCCGGGTTCGGCTCGAGCGTGATCACCGCATGGCCGTACTGGCCGCGACCGCCCGACTGCTTGACGAACTTCCCTTCGACGTCGGCGGCCGTCGTGCGCACCGTCTCGCGATATGCGACCTGCGGCTTGCCGACCGTCGCTTCGACGCCGAACTCGCGCTTCATCCGGTCGACCAGGATTTCGAGGTGCAGCTCGCCCATCCCCGAAATGATGGTCTGGCCGGACTCTTCGTCGGTCTGCACGCGGAACGACGGATCTTCCTGCGCGAGGCGGTTCAGCGCGAGGCCCATCTTTTCCTGGTCGGCCTTCGTCTTCGGCTCGACGGCCTGCGAGATCACCGGCTCCGGGAATTCCATCTTCTCGAGGATGATCGGCTTGGCCGGATCGCACAGCGTGTCGCCGGTGGTCGCTTCCTTCAGGCCGACGGCCGCCGCGATGTCGCCCGCGCGCACTTCCTTGATTTCCTTGCGCTCGTTCGCGTGCATCTGCAGGATCCGCCCGAGCCGCTCCTTCTTGTCCTTCGTCGCGTTGAGCACCGTGTCGCCCGACTCGACGACGCCCGAATACACGCGGAAGAAGATCAACTGGCCGACGAACGGGTCGGTCATGATCTTGAACGCGAGCGACGAGAACGGCTCGTCGTCGCTCGGATGACGTTCCGCCGGCTTTTCCGGATCGGCGAAATCGTGGCCGAGGATCGCGGGCACGTCGACCGGCGACGGCAGATAGTCGATCACCGCGTCGAGCATCGCCTGCACGCCCTTGTTCTTGAACGCGCTGCCGCATAGCATCGGCACGATCTCGTTCGCGATCGTGCGCTGGCGCAGCGCGGCCTTGATCTCGTCCTCGGTCAGCGATTCATGGTCGTGCAGATACTTCTCGAGCAGTTCCTCGCTCGCTTCGGCCGCGGCCTCGACCATCTTCTCGCGCCATTCGTGCGCGAGCTCGACCAGGTTCGCGGGGATGTCCTCGTACGTGAACTTCACGCCCTGGCTTTCGTCGTCCCACACGATCGCCTTCATCTTCACGAGATCGACGACGCCCTGGAAATGATCTTCGGCGCCGATCGGAATCTGGATCGGCACGGCGACGCCTTTCAGGCGGTCGCCGATCTGCTTCTGCACGCGGAAGAAGTCGGCGCCGATCCGGTCCATCTTGTTGACGAACGCGATGCGCGGCACCTTGTACTTGTTCGCCTGGCGCCACACGGTTTCCGATTGCGGCTGCACGCCGCCGACCGAATCGTAGACCATGCACGCGCCGTCGAGCACGCGCATCGAACGCTCGACTTCGATCGTGAAGTCGACGTGCCCGGGCGTGTCGATGATGTTGATCCGGTGTTCCGGATAGTTGCCGGCCATGCCCTTCCAGAAGGCCGTGGTCGCCGCCGACGTGATCGTGATGCCGCGTTCCTGCTCCTGCTCCATCCAGTCCATCGTGGCCGCACCGTCGTGCACTTCACCGATCTTGTGGCTCACGCCGGTGTAAAACAGGATGCGCTCGGTCGTCGTGGTCTTGCCGGCATCGATGTGAGCGCTGATCCCGATATTTCGATAGCGCTCGATGGGGGTTTTGCGGGGCACGTGAACCTCCTGGTGGTTCGGATCGTAAGCGGGCCGGCTGGAGCCGGCCCGGGCTGGAACAAGCGAGACTTCAAGCATAGCGCTTGCGCGTGGCTTTTGCAGATGCGGCCGGCGCAGGCGGAATCAAGGCGCGCACCGCCGCCGGCGGGCAAAAAAAAGCCGGCGCGCCACGGGCGGCCGGCTTGCGGTCGGTGCGCGGCGCGATGCCGCCGCGCGGGCCGTTGCCGTTACTGGGCCCGCGGCAGGCCGTCGAGCTTCATGCCGGGCTTGATGCCCTTCGCGGCAAACCAGCCCTTGCTCATTTCGAGCGCATAGACGCCGTTGTTGCGCGGACAGTGGTTGTCGGTCGTCTCGGCCTTCATCTCGTCGATGTCGGTGATCGTGCCGTCCGCGCGGATGAACGCGATCGACAGCGGAATCAGCGTGTTCTTCATCCAGAAACAGTGCACGGCGTTCTCGTTGAAGACGAACAGCATGCCTTCGTTCGGCGCGAGCTGCGAACGGTACATCAGCCCCTGTTCGCGATCGGCGTCGTTGGCGGCGACGGCCGCGTCGATCACATACATGCCGGCGCGCAGCTTCACGCGCGGGAACTCGCTCGGCTGCTTGGCGCCAGGCGGCACTTGCGCGCCGGCGGCCTGCATGCCGAGCGCGAGGACGGCGAGGGCGGCGGGAAACACGGCGGCGCGCGCAAGGCGGCCGAGCGACTGGCGCAGGGAGAATGGCACAGCATGGCTCCTGTCTGGAAAACGAGACCCGCATGGTACGCGATGCGCGCCGGCGGGCACAAAAAAGAAAAAGGCAGATCGCCTTGCGGTGATCTGCCTTTCAACGCCGTAAGAACGGCAGAACTGCGTGTTCTTGACTGCGTTATTACAGCTTGCTTACTTAGTTCGAAGCAGCTGCCGGTGCTGCTGCGTCGCTTGCTGCAGCCTTCTTCGATGCCTTGTGGTGCTTCTTGGCAGCGTGGTGCTTCTTGGCAGCGTGCTTAGCCGGTGCCGAAGCAGCTTCTGCTGCTGCCGGAGCAGCTTCCGGAGCCGAAGCTTGTGCGAAAGCAGCCGTTGCGAAGAGGCCAGCGACCAGAGCGGCGATCAGTTTGTTCATGTTGTGTTCCTCAGCTTTAGTTAATTAACCAAATGACCCGGCAATAGGAGTCATGTCGTCTAACGGTGCCATCCACCTTTCGGTTGACAGACGCTTCGAGAAATTTCTCTTTGCGCTGCGGGCGCCGAATCGTATTCGAATAAAACGTCGCTTTCGTGACGCAAACACGGGTTCGGCTGCCAATGCCGGATAGCTAAGGTTGGCATCTGCGTGGTTTAACGCGCGATCTCCGCGGGCGGTTGACGAAAAAGACGACGAAAAAATTCGCGCATCCCGGATGCGTCATCCGGCGGGCGCGAAACCGTCCCACGGCGCGCGCGGCGGCAGGGCGATCGTTTCGCCCGGCGCAATGCCGAGCGCGAATATATCGAGCGCGCCGATGCCGACGCGCACCAGGCGCAACGTCGGGAAGCCGACGGCCGCCGTCATCCGGCGCACCTGCCGGTTCTTGCCCTCGGTGATCGCCAGCTCGATCCAGGTGGTCGGGATCGCGGCGCGGTAGCGGATCGGCGGATTGCGCGGCCACAGCGTGTCGGGCGGCTCGATGAATTCGGCGCGGCACGGGCGCGTCACGTAGTCGCCGAGGTCGACGCCGCGTGCGAGCGCCTTCAGGTCGGCGGGCCCCGGCGCGCCGTCGACTTGCGCCCAGTAGCGTTTCACCAGCTTGTGGCGCGGCTCCGCGATGCGGGCCTGCAGCGCACCGTCGTCGGTGAGCAGCAGCAGCCCCTCGCTGTCCGCGTCGAGCCGGCCGGCCGCGTACACGCCGGGCGTTTTTACCCAGTCGCCGAGCGACGGCCGCGTCTCGTGCGCGGAAAACTGGCAAATCGTGCCGAACGGCTTGTTGAGGGCGATCAGGTTCATGGCGGGGGCCGCCCGGCGCCCCGCGGGAAGCCGGGGCGGGCGGTCTATGGTAAATGGCGGAATCTTAATGCATAATACGGAACGGCAAGTCCTCTGTCTTATATAAGACATAAGTGAGGGCTTGATGCGCAGTGTCGCGGTTCGCGCCGAAGTGCCCGGTTGGGGCGCTAGAATAGCGGCTCGCTGTTGCCGTCGCGGGGTGGCCATGCCGCGCCCCCGCCGCGCGCGCAGTTTCGACCAGCATCACCTGCTCAGCCACGTCACTGGAGTCGATCATGCCGTATCAGCACATCAAGGTTCCGGAGGGCGGTGACAAGATCACCGTCAACAAGGACTTCTCGCTCAACGTTTCCGATCAGCCGATCATTCCCTATATCGAAGGCGACGGTACGGGCTTCGATATCACGCCGGTCATGATCAAGGTCGTCGACGCGGCGGTCGCGCATGCCTACAAGGGCAAGCGCAAGATCCACTGGATGGAGATCTTCGCGGGCGAGAAGGCGACCAAGGTGTACGGTCCGGACGTGTGGCTGCCGGACGAAACGCTGCAGGTGCTGAAGGAATACGTGGTGTCGATCAAGGGGCCGCTCACGACCCCGGTCGGCGGCGGCATCCGTTCGCTGAACGTCGCGCTGCGCCAGGAGCTCGACCTGTACGTGTGCCTGCGTCCGGTCCAGTACTTCAAGGGCGTGCCGTCGCCGGTGCGCGAGCCGCAGAAGATCGACATGGTGATCTTCCGCGAGAACTCGGAGGACATCTACGCGGGCATCGAATGGGCGGCGGGCTCCGAGCAGGCGAAGAAAGTGATCAAGTTCCTGCAGGACGAGATGGGCGTGAAGAAGATCCGTTTCCCGGAAACCTCGGGGATCGGCGTCAAGCCCGTGTCGACCGAAGGCACCGAGCGCCTCGTGCGCAAGGCGATCCAGTACGCGATCGACAACGATCGCAAGTCGGTCACGCTGGTGCACAAGGGCAACATCATGAAGTTCACGGAAGGCCTGTTCCGTGATGCCGGCTACGCGCTCGCGCAAAAGGAATTCGGCGGCGAGCTGATCGACGGCGGCCCGTGGATGCGCGTGAAGAACCCGAAGACGGGCAACGAGATCGTGATCAAGGATTCGATCGCCGATGCGTTCCTGCAGCAGATCCTGCTGCGCCCGGCCGAATACGACGTGATCGCGACGCTGAACCTGAACGGCGACTACATCTCCGACGCGCTGGCCGCGCAGGTCGGCGGCATCGGGATCGCGCCGGGCGCGAACCTGTCGGATTCGGTCGCGATGTTCGAGGCGACGCACGGCACGGCGCCGAAGTACGCAGGCAAGGATTACGTGAACCCGGGTTCCGAGATCCTGTCGGCGGAAATGATGCTGCGCCACCTCGGCTGGACGGAAGCAGCCGATACCATCATCTCCGCGATGGAGAAGTCGATCCTGCAGAAGCGCGTCACGTACGACTTCGCGCGCCTGATGGAAGGTGCGACGCAGGTATCGTGCTCCGGTTTCGGCGAAGTGCTGATCGAGAACATGTAAGACCCCTTCCGGGGTGGGCCGGCAGGTTGCCGGCCGCCCCGGCGCTGACTGCCGGCGCCGGAGCGTTTCGTGGATGGCAGGTTTTGTTGGCAGGGCGGCCCGGCATGCGGGCCGCGGCGCCGCGATGCGGCCCGCAAGCCCTGCAAGGTAGACCATGACGGCCCTCGCAACACCACCGCCCGGCTGAACCGGCGCGCCCCTTTCGCGATCGACCCGGTCGCTCCCCGCCGGTTACCGCCGGCGCTCCTCAGTCCCATCATCACGTAGCAATGCTTTGACCACCATGTCCACTTCGCCCAAGATCATCTACACCCTCACCGACGAAGCGCCGGCGCTCGCGACCTATTCGCTGCTGCCGATCGTCAAGGCCTTCACGCGTTCGTCCGGCGTCGCCGTCGAAACGCGCGACATCTCGCTCGCCGGCCGCATCATCGCGGCATTCGCAGACGTCCTGCCGTCGGAGCAGAAGGGTTCCGACGATCTGGCCGAGCTGGGCCAGCTCACGCTGAAGCCGGAAGCGAACATCATCAAGCTGCCGAACATCAGCGCATCGGTGCCGCAACTGAAGGCCGCGATCGCCGAACTGCAGGCGCAGGGCTACGCGCTGCCGGCCTATCCGGAAGATCCGTCGACGGACGAAGAGAAGGCCGTCAAGGCGCGCTACGACAAGATCAAGGGCAGCGCGGTGAACCCGGTGCTGCGCGAAGGCAACTCCGACCGCCGTGCGCCGCTGTCGGTCAAGAACTACGCACGCAAGCATCCGCACAAGATGGGCGCGTGGAAGCCGACGTCGAAGGCCCACGTCGCGCACATGACCGAGGGCGACTTCTACGGCAGCGAGAAGTCGGCGCTGATCGCCGATGCCGGCAGCGTGAAGATCGAACTCACGACGGCCGACGGCGTGAAGAAGGTGCTGAAGGAAAAGACGGCCGTGAAGGCGGGTGAAGTGATCGACGCTTCGGTGATGAGCCGCAAGGCGCTGCGCAGCTTCATCGAAGCGCAGATCGCCGATGCGAAGGCGCAGGACGTGCTGTTCTCGGTGCACCTGAAGGCGACCATGATGAAGGTCTCGGACCCGATCCTGTTCGGTCACTTCGTGTCGGTGTTCTACCGCGACGCGCTCGCGAAGCACGCGGACGTGCTGGCGAAGGTCGGTTTCAACCCGAACAACGGGATCGGCGATCTGTACGCGCGCCTGAAGGATCTGCCGGCCGACACGCGCGAAGCGATCGAGGCCGACGTCAAGGCCGAATACGCGGTGCGCCCGCGTCTCGCGATGGTCAACTCGGACAAGGGCATCACGAACCTGCACGTGCCGAGCGACGTGATCGTCGACGCATCGATGCCGGCGATGATCCGCGATTCGGGCGGCATGTGGGGCCCGGACGGTCAACTGTACGACGCGAAGGCCGTGATTCCGGACCGCTGCTACGCGGGCGTCTACCAGGCCGTGATCGAGGACTGCAAGCAGCACGGCGCGTTCGATCCGGTCACGATGGGCAGCGTGCCGAACGTCGGCCTGATGGCGCAGGCGGCCGAAGAATACGGTTCGCACGACAAGACGTTCCAGATCCCGGCGGACGGCGTCGTGCGCGTCATCGACGAAGCCGGCAACGTGCTGCTCGAGCACGCAGTCGAGTCGGGCGACATCTGGCGCATGTGCCAGACGAAGGACGCGCCGGTGCAGGACTGGGTCAAGCTGGCCGTCAACCGCGCCCGCGCGACCGGCGCGCCGGCCGTGTTCTGGCTCGATCCGGCGCGCGCGCACGATGCGCAGATCATCGCGAAGGTCGAACGCTACCTGAAGGATCACGACACGAACGGCCTCGACATCCGCATCATGACGCCGGTCGAAGCGACGCGTTTCTCGCTCGAGCGCATTCGCGCGGGCAAGGACACGATTTCGGTCACCGGCAACGTGCTGCGCGACTACCTGACCGACCTGTTCCCGATCATGGAACTCGGCACCAGCGCGAAGATGCTGTCGATCGTGCCGCTGATGGCCGGCGGCGGAATGTTCGAAACGGGGGCGGGCGGCTCCGCACCGAAGCATGTGCAGCAGTTCGTCGAGGAAGGCTTCCTGCGCTGGGATTCGCTCGGCGAATTCCTCGCGCTGGCCGCGTCGCTCGAACATCTCGGCAACGCTTACCGGAACCCGAAGGCGCTCGTCCTCGCGAAGACGCTCGACCAGGCGACCGGCAAGTTCCTCGACGAGAACAAGTCGCCGGCGCGCAAGGTCGGCGGCCTCGACAACCGCGGCAGCCATTTCTACCTGTGCCTGTACTGGGCGCAGGCGCTGGCCGAGCAGACCGACGACGCCGCGCTGAAGGCGCAGTTCGAAGGCGTGGCGAAGGCGCTGTCCGACAGCGAAGCGCGCATCCTGGAAGAGCTGGCGGCCGCGCAAGGCAAGCCGCAGGCGATCGGCGGCTACTACCGTCCGAACGTCGAGCTGACGAGCCAGGCCATGCGCCCGAGCGCGACGCTGAACGGCATCGTCGACGCGGTTGCCTGACGCCGGCCGCGCAATCGCGCGAGCCGATGCATGTGCGGGCGCGGCGGGTTGAACCGTTCGCCGCCCGGCACTCAAGAAAAACGCCCCGGTCGCCCGGGGCGTTTGTCGTTGCAGGCTTGCCATTCAGACGTGAACGATTTCCCATTCCGCGATTTCGTCCGGCACTTCGAGCGTGGCCGTGTCCAGTTCGGACGGTTGCGCGCAGTCGCCGCGGGAGATGTGGTCGGCCGCTGCTTCCGGGCACGAGAATGCGCCGAGCAGGGCGTTGCCGAACGTCGCTTCCCAGCCGCCGTTTGCCGGCAGGATGTAGAACGACCCGAGCGCTGAACCAAAGCGAAATCCCTTCATTTCCGTTCTCCCTTTCTGATCACGAGCGATTCTGGTGTGCCGCCTGCCGGCTCGGCCGGCTGTGGCCCGACTGGCTGCTTGCGCCGCGTTTCGTATCGAACGTCGTGGCGAAGCGTCAGTGCATGGAACAAAGTCTACGTCCGGGACCTGCTCGGATGGTGCAGGTAGAACGGCTTCTCCAAACAAAATTTCTCTTTTAAAAACAAATAATTATTTCTGTTGTTTTGTATTGCGGAACGTTTTTCGGCATCGCGAAACGGGAAATTTGTGCCCTGCACCACGAATTTTTATAACGCAGTGACTTGTTCCGCATCGTGAAAAATTGGCCGGTTTGCGGATCGTCGATGCAGCGGGAGCAAGCGCAGGGTCGAGGCAGAATGCGCCAAGCTCGTTTGCACGGCGGGTGCAAGGCACGGGTGGAGGGCAGCGACGGTTGCCGAAGCGCAGCTCGGCGATGCCAAGCGTGGCGCTTGTGTCCGGCCTGGTCGC
Organism: Burkholderia sp. ABCPW 11; assembly: GCF_001523445.1. NCBI lineage: Bacteria > Pseudomonadati > Pseudomonadota > Betaproteobacteria > Burkholderiales > Burkholderiaceae > Burkholderia > Burkholderia sp. ABCPW 11. The sequence goes on from NZ_LOVM01000075.1 coordinate 72,469, forward strand.
GACGCTCTGCTGCGGCGTATCGCCGCCCGCCCGGCGACGGCGTTTTTCGATGAAGGCCTGCGGTTATGATGACGCGACCGCCGCGGCTGCCGCGCGGCGCCGCATGAATAACGAGGATCGATTGATGAGACGGAGAACCTTCCTGTCGCACGCCGTTGGCGTCGCGGCCGCGTCGCTATGCGCACGTATTGCGTGGGCGCAGCATGCCGGTCACGCGGGCATGGCCGGCATGGATTCGATGACCGACATGCCCGGCATGCCGGGCACGTCGGGTATGTCAGGGACGTCAGCGCACGCGCAGCACGGTAAGCCCGCGCCGGTCGCGCTCGCGGCCGCCGACGCGCTGCCGGCCGGCGCGCCGCTGGCGACGTTGCGCACGCTGGCCAACGAAAGTCGCGAGCCCGGCACGTTCCGCGCCACGCTGGTGGCGCAGCCCGTCGCGCGTTCGATGCTGCACGGTGCGCGGCCGACCACCTTCTGGCAGTTCGGCGCGGGCACGCAAGGCCCCGTCGTCGGCCCGCTGATCGACGTGCGGGAGGGCGATACGGTCGAGATCCGGTTCGTGAACAAGCTGCCGCAGCCATCGACGATCCATTGGCACGGCCTGCCCGTGCCGCCCGACCAGGACGGCAACCCGTCCGATCCCGTCGCGCCCGGCGCGTCGCGCGTGTATCGCTTCACGCTGCCGAAGGGCAGCGCCGGCACCTACTGGTACCACCCGCATCCGCACATGATGACCGCCGAGCAGGTGTTCCGCGGGCTGGCCGGCCCGTTCGTCGTGCGCGCCGCCGACGATCCGCTTGCCGGCTGGCCCGAGCGCCACCTGTTCGTGTCGGACCTGAAGCTTGCACGCGACGGCACGATTGCGCCGAACGACATGATGGACTGGATGAACGGCCGTGAAGGCCAGTTCGTGCTGGTCAACGGCGCGCGTCGGCCGCGCATCGACGTCGCGGGCGACGAACGCTGGCGTGCCTGGAACGCGTGCAGCGCCCGCTACTTGCGTATCGCATTCGACGACGGCCGCGCGTTCGAGCACGTGGGCACCGATGGCGGGTTGTTCGACGCGCCGCGGCGCGCGACGTCGCTGCTGATTGCGCCGGGCGAGCGCGCGGAGTTGTTGGTGCGCGCCGGCGAGCGCGCGTCGCGCGCGGTGCTGCAGGCGGCCGAGTACGACCGCCGCAAGATGGCGATGTCGCACGACGACGGCCACGGCAGCCTGCCGCCCGATCCGGCGCTGGCGCTGGCCGATGTCGCGTTTGCGCCCGCCGAGGCCCGTGCGCTGCCTGCCACGCTGCGCGCGGTGCGGCCGCTGGGCGAACCGGTGGCGCACAAGACGGTCGCGTTCGGCGAGGAAATGGACATGGACGCGATGATGAACGGCGCGACGCACGGCCGCCCGGCCGGCATGCGCTTCACGATCAACGGCGACACCTACGCGCCGCACCGCGCGACGCTGACGAGCCGTCGCGGCGACGTCGAGCGCTGGGAGATCCGCAATACGACGGACATGGATCACCCGTTCCATCTGCACGGCACGCAGTTCCAGGTCATCGAGCGGGCGTCGGCCGGTTCGCGCACGAGCGAACCGTTCCGCGCGTGGCGCGATACCGTGAACGTGCGCAGCGGTGAAACCGTGTCGATTCTCGTCACGCAAGACATGCCCGGAGAGCGCATGTTTCACTGCCACATTCTCGAACACGAGGATCTCGGCATGATGGGTACGCTGAAGGTCGTGTAACGAAACCGCGAATGTGTTCCACGTGCGGATTCGATACGCGATCCGCATGCGTGACGAGACAATGTGCGTTCAATTATCGGGATTGAACGAAAAGGCCGGCCAATCGATTATCGATTGGCCGGCCTCAAAAAAGAAACCCGGCGCTGTGCGCCGGGTTTCTTCGTCCGATATCCGATGCCTTTATGCGGCCTGGATGTTCGACGCTTGCTTGCCCTTCGGCCCTTGAACGACGTCAAAGCTCACCTTCTGGCCTTCCTTCAGCGTCTTGAAACCATTCATGCTGATAGCCGAGAAGTGCGCAAACAGATCCTCACCGCCCTCGTCGGGAGTGATGAAGCCGAAGCCCTTCGCGTCGTTGAACCACTTAACGATACCAGTTGCCATTTTCCTACTTCCCCTGTCACACAGTCGCTGCTACTTACCACGAGCACGCTCGAAAAGCTAAACGACTGAAAATACAGCCGTTCCCCCCTCACAAGCTCACCTCGGCCTCTTTCGTTTCGCCAATCGGCGAATTGAAAAAAGTGCCAGCTTGATTGTTGGCGCTCTTTATTGGAGTGTCAAGTGGAATTTTTCGACGTTTAGAGGGTCGTTGTAAAGAACCCATTTTCAGGGTTTTTCCGGCTTTGCTTTGCAGCATGCGGCCAAGCGCGAGGGCTTGAAAAGCCGCATAATCGGCTCATATACCAGGCTCGAGTGACACGCGTTCGAGTCGTCCCGGCTTGTGGGATACTGGATGCGGACACGACGTTCCGGTGCGATTCCCCCTGACGGTTCGTGTTCCGCGCCACGCGTGAAAGCCGGCACCGCAGCCGGCTTTCGTATGGCGCGAGGGCGATCGCGTGTTCCGGGATACCGGGGAGGGCGCCGGCCGGTCGGTCGGGTAATGGCAGGATTGCGGGCCTGTCCGAGTTGTTTAGAATGGGTGTATGGCGATTATCCCGGACAAGCAGGACAGTACCGTCCTGGAACGCAAGCAGCAGAAGCTCAAGCCGCCTTCGATGTACAAGGTGGTGCTGCTGAACGACGACTTCACGCCGATGGAGTTCGTCGTGATGGTGGTCCAGGAGTATTTCAAGAAGGATCGCGAGACGGCCACGCAGATCATGCTGAAGGTCCATCGCGAAGGGCGAGGGGTTTGTGGGGTCTATACGCGGGACATCGCGTCGACCAAGGTTGAGCAAGTCGTTACCCATGCGCGGCAGGCAGGGCATCCGCTGCAGTGCGTGATGGAGGAAGCATGATTGCCCAGGAATTGGAAGTCAGCCTGCACATGGCGTTCATGGAAGCACGCCAGGCGCGCCATGAGTTCATTACGGTCGAGCATCTGCTGCTGGCCCTGCTGGATAATCCGACGGCGGCCGAGGTGTTGCGCGCGTGCGCGGCAAACATCGAGGACCTGCGTCAGAACCTGCGCAATTTCATCCACGACAACACACCTACCGTCCCGGGCACCGACGATGTCGATACCCAGCCGACGCTCGGTTTCCAGCGCGTGATCCAGCGCGCGATCATGCACGTCCAGTCGACGTCGAACGGCAAGAAGGAAGTGACCGGCGCGAACGTGCTGGTCGCGATCTTCGGCGAGAAGGATTCACACGCCGTGTACTACCTGCAGCAGCAGGGCGTCACGCGCCTCGACGTGGTGAACTTCATTTCGCACGGCATCGCGAAGACGAACAGCGGCGAAGCCGCGAAGTCGTCCGACGCGAACGCGGAAAGCGAAGACGCGAACGCGCAGAAGGAAACGCCGCTCGCGCAGTTCACGCAGAACCTGAACCAGATGGCGAAGGACGGCCGCATCGATCCGCTGATCGGCCGCGAGCCCGAGGTCGAGCGCGTCGTGCAGGTGCTGTGCCGCCGCCGCAAGAACAACCCGCTGCTCGTCGGCGAAGCCGGCGTCGGCAAGACCGCGATCGCGGAAGGCCTCGCGTACCGGATCACGCGCGGCGAAGTGCCGGACATCCTCGCGAACGCGCAGGTGTACTCGCTCGACATGGGCGCGCTGCTCGCGGGCACCAAGTATCGCGGCGACTTCGAGCAGCGTCTGAAGACGGTGCTCAAGGAACTGAAGGAGCGTCCGCACGCGATCCTGTTCATCGACGAAATCCACACGCTGATCGGCGCGGGCGCTGCATCGGGCGGCACGCTCGATGCGTCGAACCTGCTGAAGCCCGCGCTGTCGTCGGGCACGCTCAAGTGCATCGGCGCGACCACGTTCACCGAATATCGCGGCATCTTCGAGAAGGACGCGGCGCTGTCGCGGCGCTTCCAGAAGGTCGACGTGACGGAGCCGAGCGTCGAGCAGACGGTCGCGATCCTGCGCGGGCTGAAGTCGCGCTTCGAGGAGCACCACGGCGTCAAGTATTCGTCGGGCGCGCTGTCGGCCGCGGCTGAACTGTCGGCGCGCTTCATCACCGACCGTCACCTGCCGGACAAGGCGATCGACGTGATCGACGAAGCGGGCGCCGCACAGCGCATCCTGCCGAAGTCGAAGCAGAAGAAGACGATCGGCAAGAGCGAGATCGAGGAAATCATCTCTAAGATCGCACGCGTGCCGGCGCAAAGCGTGTCGCAGGACGACCGCAGCAAGCTGCAGACGCTCGATCGCGACCTGAAGAGCGTCGTGTTCGGCCAGGATCCGGCGATCGACGCGCTTGCGGCCTCGATCAAGATGGCGCGCGCGGGCCTCGGCAAGATGGACAAGCCGATCGGCGCGTTCCTGTTCTCCGGCCCGACGGGCGTCGGCAAGACCGAAGTGGCGCGTCAGCTCGCGTTCACGCTCGGCATCGAGCTGATCCGCTTCGACATGTCGGAATACATGGAGCGTCATGCGGTCAGCCGTCTGATCGGCGCGCCGCCGGGCTATGTCGGGTTCGACCAGGGCGGCCTCTTGACCGAAGCAGTCACGAAGAAGCCGCATTGCGTGCTGCTGCTCGACGAAATCGAGAAGGCGCATCCGGACATCTTCAACGTGCTGCTGCAGGTGATGGACCACGGCACGCTGACGGACAACAACGGCCGCAAGGCGGATTTCCGCAACGTCATCATCATCATGACGACGAACGCGGGCGCCGAATCGATGCAGAAGGCGACGATCGGCTTCACGACGCGCCGCGAAACCGGCGACGAGATGACCGACATCAAGCGGCTGTTCACGCCGGAGTTCCGCAACCGCCTCGATGCGATCATCAGCTTCCGTTCGCTCGATGAGGAAATCATCATGCGCGTGGTCGACAAGTTCCTGATCCAGCTCGAGGAGCAGCTGCACGAGAAGAAGGTCGACGCGCTCTTCACCGACGCGTTGCGCAAGCATCTCGCGAAGCACGGTTTCGACCCGCTGATGGGCGCGCGGCCGATGCAGCGGCTCATCCAGGACACGATCCGGCGCGCGCTGGCCGACGAACTGCTGTTCGGCAAGCTGCTGAACGGCGGCCACGTGACGGTCGACGTCGACGAGGCCGACAAGGTGCAGTTGTCGTTCGACAAGCTGGCGAATCCGCCGCACAAGCCGAACGAAGAGACGGTCGAAGTCGAGTAAGCGATAATTCGTTGTTCATGCGAACGGCGCGGGAAGTTCTCCGCGCCGTTTCGTTTTATCAGGCGCCGGCGGCGCGATGGTGGTGGTGCAGGGGAGTGGTGACGCAGTGACACAACAACAACGGTCGTTCGACGATATCGTCGCGCGCGAACAAGGGTTGCGCCATGCGCTGACGTCGGGGCAGATGGCGATGATCGCGATCGGCGGCGCGATCGGCACGGGGCTGTTCCTCGGCAGCGGGTTCGCGATCGGGCTCGCCGGCCCGAGCGTGCTGGTTTCCTATGCGATCGGCGCGCTGATCGCGCTGCTGCTGATGGGCGCGCTCGCGGAAATGACCGTCGCGCATCCGACGGCCGGCTCGTTCGGCGCGTACGCCGAGCATTACGTCGGCCCGCTCGCGGGTTTTCTCGTGCGTTATGCGTACTGGTTCGCGGTCGTGTTCGCGATCGGCACCGAGATCAGCGCGATCGCGGTGTTCATGAAGTACTGGTTCCCGGCCGTGCCCGGCTGGTATTGGGTGATCGGCTTCTCCGCGCTGCTGATCGCGGTGAACCTCGCGAGCGTGACGTTGTACGGGACGGTCGAATACGCGTTTTCGCTGCTGAAGATCGCGGCGATCGTCGTGTTCATCGTGCTCGGCGGCTATCTCGTCTGGTCGGCGCCGGCCGCAGCGGGCATCGGTTTCGCGAACTACACCGCGCACGGCGGCTTTATGCCGAAGGGGCGGTGGGGGACGTGGGTCGCGGTGATCGTCGCGATCTTCAGCTACATGAGCATCGAAGCCGTCGCGATCGCGGCCGGCGAGGCGCGCGATCCGCAGCACGCGGTCACGCGCGCATTCCGCTCGACCGTGTTGCGGCTCGTGCTGTTCTACCTGCTGACACTCGCGCTGATGCTCGCGATCGTGCCGTGGACGCAGGCCGGCACCGACGAAAGCCCGTTCGTGAAGGTGATGGCCGCGACGCGCGTGCCGTACGCGGCGGGCGTGATCAACTTCGTGCTGTTGATCGCGGCGCTATCGGCGATGAACAGCCAGCTCTACGTGACGACGCGGATGATGTTCAGCCTGTCGCGCGCGCGCCTCGCGCCCGCGGTGTTCGGCCGGCTCGGCGCGAACGGCGTGCCGCGCGCGGCGCTGTGGATCTCGACGAGCGGCGTCGCGGTGGCGGCCGTGCTGGTCGCGCTCGCGCCCGACACCGCGTTCACGGTGATGATGGCGATCGCGATGTTCGGCGCGCTGTTCACATGGCTGATGATCTTCGTGACGCATCTGCGGTTCCGTTCGCGGTATCGCGGCCCCGCGCTCGCGTTCCGGATGTGGGGGCACCCGTTCGGCAGCCTGCTCGGCGCCGGGCTCGTGGCCGCGATCCTGCTGACGACCGCTTTCACGCGCGAATTCCGGATGACGATGGCGGTCGGCGTCGTATTCGTCGTGCTGCTGACGCTCGCCTACACACTGCATTACCGGCACCAACACGCGCGTTGACCGCGCCGCCGCGGCGGCCGATGCCATTCTTCACACTTACTAAGGTTCCGTTGTGCTGCTCGGCGTGCTGGTCGCGATGGTCGTCTATGCCAGCATCGCGCAGGCGCGGCGGCGTGAGCCGGCGCTCGCGCGAAGCGCGCAACTGACCGGCAAGTGACGGCGCATGAAAAGGAAAAGGGGCCGCGAGGCCCCATCTTTTCGTGCTGCGTGGCTCAGTGGCGACCGGTGCTGCCGAAGCCGCCGGCGCCGCGGTCGCTCGCGGGGAATTCGTCGACGATGTTGAACTGCGCCTGCACGACCGGCACGATCACGAGTTGCGCGAGCCGTTCGAACGGGTTCAGCACGAACTCGGTCTGGCCGCGGTTCCACGTCGAGACCATCAACTGGCCCTGGTAGTCGGAGTCGATCAGGCCGACGAGGTTGCCGAGCACGATTCCGTGCTTGTGGCCAAGGCCCGAGCGCGGCAGGATCAGCGCCGCATAGCCGGGATCGGCGAGGTGGATCGCGAGGCCGGTCGGCACGAGCGTGGTTTCGCCCGGCTGCAGCGTGACCGGTGCGTCGAGGCAGGCGCGCAGGTCGAGGCCGGCGCTGCCGGTGGTCGCGTAGGCGGGCAGGTAGTCGCGCATGCGCGCGTCGAGAATCTTCAGGTCGAGTTTCATGCGGTCGTCGAATCGGTCGGGAAGGGCGCGGCGGCAAGGGCCGCCTCGCGGGGATCAGATCAGGCGGTTGTCGGGCAGGCGCTTCGCGATTTCCGCGACGAGCGCATGCGCGAGTTCGTCCTTGGGCGCGCGCGGCAGGCGCGTGAGGCCGGCGGCCTCGAACAGCACGACTTCGTTGTCGTCGCGGCCGAACGTCAGCGGGCCGAGGTTGCCGACGAGCAGCGGCACGTTCTTGCGCTTGCGCTTCTCGTCGCCGTGCACGTCGAGGTCGCCGCTTTCGGCCGCGAAACCGACGCAGAACGGCGCATCGGGCAGCGCCGCGACCGACGCGAGGATGTCGGGGTTCTCGACGAACGCGAGCGCCGGCATCTTGCGGTCGGCCGTCTTCTTCATCTTGTGCTCGGCCGGCTGATCGACGCGCCAGTCGGCGACCGCGGCCACCGCGATGAAGATGTCGGCGTCGGCGACCGCATGCATCACCGCGTCGTACATCTGCTGCGCGGTCTGCACGTCCTGACGGTAGACGCCCCACGGCGTGTCGAGCGCGACCGGCCCGGCGACGAGATGCACGTCGGCGCCGGCCTGCTGCGCGGCCCGGGCGAGCGCGAACCCCATCTTGCCGCTGGAGCGGTTCGTCAGGCCGCGCACGGGGTCGAGCGGTTCGAACGTCGGCCCGGCCGTGATCAGCACGCGACGGTGCGCGAGCACCTTCGGCGCGAAGTGCGCGACGATCGCTTCATAGATCGCCTCGGGTTCGAGCATGCGGCCGTCGCCGACTTCGCCGCACGCCTGCGCGCCCGAATCCGGGCCGAGCACCGACACGCCGTCGGCGCGCAGTTGCGCGGCATTGCGTTGCGTGGCCGGGTTCTGCCACATCTGGCGGTTCATCGCGGGGACGACGAGCAGCGGACAGTCGCGCGCGATGCACAGCGTCGACAGCAGATCGTCGGCGAACCCATGCGCGAGCTTGGCGAGGAAATCCGTCGACGCGGGCGCGATCACGATCGCGTCGGCTTCGCGCGACAGGTCGATGTGCGCCATGTTGTTGTCGATGCGCGCATCCCACTGGCTCGTATAGACGGGCCGGCCCGACAGCGCCTGCATCGTGACGGGCGTGATGAACTGGGTGGCCGCGTCGGTCATCGCGACCTGCACGGTCGCGCCGGCCTTCACGAGCAGGCGCGTGAGCTCGGCGATCTTGTAGCAGGCGATGCCGCCCGTCAGGCCGAGAACGAGGTGTTTTCCTGCGAGTTCTGCGTGTGCCAACTCAGGCCTCCTGGGGTCAAACGGAACGGCCGGCGCGAAGCCGGCCGTCGACACGGAGTATGCGCGCTCAGCGCGAGCCGCGCACGCGCCGTAGCTCGTCGTAGATCAGCAGCACCGCACCGACCGTGATCGCGGAATCGGCGAGGTTGAACGCCGGGAAGTGCCACGCGCCGAGATGGAAATCGAGGAAGTCGATCACGTGGCCGTAGACGAGCCGGTCGATCACATTACCGAGCGCGCCGCCGAGGATCAGCGCGAGCGACAGGCTGAACAGCCGCTGCTGGCCGTGACGGCGCAGCAGGAAGCAGATCACGAGCGTCGCACCGACGCCGAGTGCGGTGAACGCCCAGCGCTGCCAGCCGCTCGCGGTCGACAGGAAGCCGAACGCGGCGCCGCGGTTGTATACCAGCACGAGGTTGAAGAACGACGTCAGCGCATGCTGCGCGCCGTACGCGAACGTTTTCAGGATCGCGATCTTCGACAGTTGATCGAACAGGATCACGATCAGCGAAATACCGAGCCAGGGCGCGAGCGCGCCGCTGGCCGGTTTCGACAGGGTCTTCGCCATGGTTTAAGCAGCGCTCCGGATTTCGCCGTTTTCAAACAGGTTCGAGAAGCAGCGGCCGCACAGCGTCGGATGCTCGGCGTGCGCGCCGACGTCTTCGCGGTAGTGCCAGCAGCGCTCGCACTTCTGGTACTTCGACGCGGCCACGTCGACGCTTTCCTGTGCTTCGTCGTCGACCTTGACGACCGTCGCGGCCGACGTGATCAGCACGAACTTCAGGTCGTCGCCGAGGCTCGTGAGCGCGTCGTAGCGCGCGCCGCTCGCGTGCACGGCCACTTCGGCCTGCAGCGACGAACCGATGCGGTTCGCGGTGCGCGCTTCCTCGAGCGCCTTGGTCACGTTGCCGCGCACGTCGCGCAGCAGCGCCCACTTCTCGATCAGCGCGGCCGAGCCGGCGACTTCCGGATACGCATAGTAGGTTTCCGTGAAGATCGTGTCGCTGGCCGGCTGGAATACCTTCCACGCTTCTTCTGCCGTGAACGACAGGAACGGCGCGAGCACGCGCAAGAGGCCGTGCGTCAGGTGGTACAGCGCGGTCTGCGCGGAGCGGCGTGCGCGCGAATCGGCGGCGCTCGTGTACAGGCGATCCTTCAGCACGTCGAGGTAGAAGCCGCCGAGGTCTTCCGAGCAGTACGTCTGTAGCTTCGCGACGACCGGGTGGAATTCGTACTTCTCGTAGTGGCCGAGCAGTTCCGTCTGCAATTGCTGCGAGAACGCGACCGCATAGCGGTCGATCTCGAGCCATTCGTCGACCGGCACCGCGTGCTGCGCGAAGTCGAAATCCGACAGGTTCGCGAGCAGGAAGCGCAGCGTGTTGCGGATGCGGCGATAGCCTTCGGTCACGCGCTTCAGGATTTCCTCGGAAATCGCGAGCTCGCCCGAGTAGTCGGTCGACGCGATCCACAGGCGGATGATTTCCGCGCCGAGGCGGTTCGCGACTTCGTGCGGGTCGATGCCGTTGCCGAGCGACTTGCTCATCTTGCGGCCTTCGCCGTCGACGGTGAAGCCGTGCGTGAGCAGGCCCTTGTACGGCGCGCGGCCGTCGAGCATCGATGCCGTGAGCAGCGACGAATGGAACCAGCCGCGATGCTGGTCCGAGCCTTCGAGGTACAGGTCGGCCGGGAACTGCAGCTGATCCTTGTGCGAGCCGCGCAGCACGTGCCAGTGCGTCGTGCCCGAGTCGAACCACACGTCGAGCGTGTCGCGGTTTTTTTCGTACAGGTTCGCATCGTCGCCGATCAGCTCGCGCGGGTCGAGCGACTGCCACGCCTCGATGCCCGATTGCTCGACGCGCTTCGCGACTTCCTCGAGCAGCTCGAGCGTGCGCGGGTGCAGCTCGCCGGTTTCCTTGTGCACGAAGAACGCCATCGGCACGCCCCACTGGCGCTGGCGCGACAGCGTCCAGTCCGGACGGTTCGCGATCATGCTGAACAGACGCTGCTTGCCCCAGGACGGGTAGAACGCGGTCGCGTCGACGCCTTCGAGCGCGGTTTCGCGCAGCGTCTTGCCGCCGTCGTGCGGCTTCACGTCCATGCCGGCGAACCACTGCGACGTCGCGCGGTAGATGATCGGCGTCTTGTGGCGCCAGCAGTGCATGTAGCTGTGCGTGTACTTCTCGCTGCGCAGCAGGGAGCCCGCCGCGTTCAACGCGTCGACGATCTTCGGGTTCGCATCCCAGATCGACAGGCCGCCGAACAGCGGCAGCGATTCGATATAGCGGCCGTCGCCCATCACCGGGTTGATGAAGTCGGAATCGGTCATTCCGTGCGCCTTGCACGACATGAAGTCCTCGATACCGTACGCGGGCGACGAGTGCACGACGCCGGTACCGGTGTCGGTCGTCACGTAGTCGCCGAGGTAGACGGGCGCGGTGCGCTTGTAGCCGGGGTGGGCCGACGCGAGCGGGTGGTGGAAGCGCAGGTTCGCGAGCTTCACGCCGGGCGCGGTCGCGACGACGCGGCCGGTCAGCTTGAAGTCGGTCATGCAGGCTTCGACGCGCTCTTCCGCGATGATCAGCAGCCCGCGCTCGGTGTCGACCAGCGCGTAGACGATTTCCGGATGGAGGTTCAGCGCCTGGTTGGCGGGAATCGTCCACGGCGTGGTCGTCCAGATCACGATGCCGCCCTCGGCGCGCGGCAGCGCCGCCAGGCCGAACGCCTGCGCGGTCTTTTCGGGTTCCGCGAACGCGAACATCACGTCGATCGTCGGATCGGTGCGGTCCTTGTACTCGACTTCCGCTTCCGCGAGCGCCGAGCCGCAGTCGAAGCACCAGTTGACCGGCTTCAGCCCGCGGTACACGTAGCCCTTCTCGATGATCTTGCCGAGCGCGCGAATTTCTTCCGCCTCGTTCACGAAGTTCATCGTCTTGTACGGGTTGGCCCAGTCGCCGAGCACGCCCAGGCGCTTGAAGCCGACCTTCTGCTTCTCGATCTGCTCGGTTGCGTACGCGCGCGCCTTGCTCATCACTTCGGCCGCCGGCAGCGACTTGCCGAACTGCTTCTCGATCTGGATCTCGATCGGCATCCCGTGGCAATCCCAGCCCGGCACGTACGGTGCGTCGAAGCCGGCCATGTTGCGCGACTTGACGACGATGTCCTTCAGGATCTTGTTGACCGCGTGGCCGAGGTGGATGTCGCCGTTCGCATACGGCGGGCCGTCGTGCAGGATGAACTTCGGCCGGCCCTTGCTGGCCGCGCGGATCTTGTCGTAGATGCCACGCTCTTCCCACTCCTTGACCCACTGCGGCTCGCGCTTGGGCAGGTCGCCGCGCATCGGGAACGGCGTGTCGAGCAGGTTGACCGGATACTTGGCCTGCGGTTTCGAATCGGCTTTCTTGTTGCTCATGATGGGATCGCTATCTAAATCGGGGGACGCTCGTGCGTCGTGAATCGGGGATGCGCGCGCGTCGGCGGCGCGAGGGTGCGGCGCGGTGCGCCGCCGGCCGGATCAGCTAATTCGGTCGGTGGCCGACGTCGCGAAGCCGGTCGCGCGGCTGCCCGGCGCACGGTCGCGCTCGGCGAAGTACGCGCGCGCATTCGCGACGTCGAGCGCGATCGCCCGCGACAGCGCCTCGAGATCGTCGAACTTCGCCTCGTCGCGCAGCTTCTTCAGAAATTCGACGCGGATCAGTTTGCCGTATGCGTCGCCGTGCCAGTCGAGCAGATGGACTTCGAGCAGCGTGCGGCCGGAATCGTCGACCGTCGGGCGCAGCCCGAGGCTCGCGACGCCCGGCAGCGGGGTGGGGCCGAGGCCGTGCACCTGCACGACGAAGATGCCCTTGAGCGCCGGCCGCTTGTGCGCGATCGGCAGGTTCAGCGTCGGAAAGCCGAGATCGCGGCCGAGCTTCAGCCCGTGCGCGACGTGGCCGCTGATCAAGTAGCCGTGGCCGAGCGCCTGCGCGGCCGCGTCGAGATCGCCGGCGGTGAGCGCCGCGCGCACACCGGAGCTGGAAATGCGCGTGCCGTCGCTGCCGGCGACCGTGCCCATCTGCTCGACTTCGAAGCCGTACTGCTCGCCGGCTGCCTTCAGCGTGTCGAAGGTGCCCGCGCGTTTCGCGCCGTAGCAGAAATCGTCGCCGACCATCATCCAGCGCGTGTGCAGCCCGTTCACCAGCGTGCGCTCGACGAACGCCTGCGGCGACTGGCTCGCGAAGGTGTGATTGAAGTGCTCGACGACGACGCGGTCGACCCCGTGGTCGCGCAGCGCCTCGAGCTTGTCGCGCAGCATCGCGATGCGCGGCGGCGCGCCGGCCGGGTTGAAGAATTCGCGCGGGTGCGGCTCGAACGTCATCACGCACACGGGCAGGCCGCGCGCGTCCGCTGCCGCGCGCACGCGCGCGAGCAAGGCCTGGTGGCCGCGATGGACACCGTCGAAGTTGCCGATCGTCAGCGCGCACGGGGCGCGGCTCTCGGCGTTGGGCAGGCCGCGGAAGACTTTCACGATAGCGGATGCAGCGTCGGGGAATGGGCGGTGGGATGCCGCAAAGCAGAAGATTATAAACGTTCGGGCGGGCCGGCGGCCGAGAAGGCGGGAAACGCGAGGGCGAATGGTAAAATTCGCGGATGAAAAAACTCGTGATCCTGATTTCCGGTCGCGGCAGCAACATGGAGGCCATCGTCCGCGCGTGCGCGCAGGAACGCTGGCCGGCCGAGGTCGCCGCCGTGATCGCCAACCGGCCCGACGCGGCCGGCCTGGCTTTTGCCGCGTCGCACGGGGTGGCGACGGCGGTGGTCGACCACCGGTCGTTCGACGGCCGCGACAGCTTCGACGCGGCGCTCGCCGCGGAGATCGATCGTTTCTCGCCCGATCTCGTCGTTCTCGCCGGCTTCATGCGCATCCTCACGCCCGCTTTCGTCAGACGTTACGAGGGCCGGCTGCTGAATATCCATCCGTCGCTGCTGCCGAGCTTCAAGGGCATCCACACGCACCAGCAGGCGCTGGATGCCGGCGTCGCGCTGCATGGCGCGAGCGTGCATTTCGTCATTCCCGAGCTCGACAGCGGCGCGATCGTCGCGCAGGGCGCGGTGCCCGTGCGCACCGGCGACGACGCAGCGGCACTCGCGCGGCGCGTGCTGGCGGTCGAGCACGTGCTGTATCCGCGCGCGGTGCGCTGGTTCGTCGACGGCCGGTTGCGCCTCGAGAACGGCCGTGCAGTGGTGGCGCCCGACGAGGCGCGCTGGATTTTCGCGGATGAACCGCATACCGAAACGAGTGAGGGCGTATGAAGCTGCACGGATTCCTGATCGGCCAGACCGAGACTTTGCTGGCCGAGGTGCTGAAGTTCGCCGGCCCCGCCGACGCGACGACGAGCCGGTTCTTCCGCGCGCACCCGAAGCTCGGGCATGCCGAGCGCGGTGTGATCGCCGAGGCCGTGTTCGCGGTGCTGCGCCGGAAGATGGAGTTTTCGCATCTGGCCGAAAGCGGCACGGGCACGCCCGCGCGACGCCTCACGCTGCTCGGCCTGATGCAGACGGTCGGTCGCAATGCGCTGAAGCCGTTCCTGTCCGACACCGAGTCCGCATGGCTCGAGCACGTGTCGAAGATCGATCCGGCGAGCCTGCCCGTGCGCATTCGCACGAATCTGCCCGACTGGATTCACCAGGCGCTGTCGGCCCGTTTCGACGCCGACGAGCTCGCGCAACTCGCCGCCGCGCTGAACTACCCGGCGCCGCTCGACCTGCGTGCCAACGCGCAGAAGGCGAGCCGCGACCAGGTGATCGAAGCGCTGCGCGTGAGCGGCATCGACGCGGGCGCGACGCCGTTCGCGCCGTTCGGGGTGCGCGTGGTCGGCAAGCCGGCGCTGACGCGCCTGAAGCTGTTCGAGGAAGGGGCGATCGAGGTGCAGGACGAAGGCAGCCAGCTGCTGTGCTCGCTGGTCGCGCCGCGGCGCGGCGAGATGGTCGTCGATTTCTGCGCGGGCGCGGGCGGCAAGACGCTCGCGCTCGGCGCGATGATGCGCTCGACCGGGCGCCTGTATGCGTTCGACATCTCGGAAAAGCGCCTCGCGAAGCTGAAGCCGCGCCTTGCGCGCAGCGGGCTGTCGAACGTGAACCCGGTGCTGATCGACAGCGAGCACGACGCGAAGATCAAGCGGCTCGCGGGCAAGATCGACCGCGTGCTGGTCGACGCGCCGTGCAGCGGCCTCGGCACGTTGCGCCGCAATCCGGACCTGAAGTGGCGCCAGACGCGCACCGCGATCGACGAGCTGACGCCCAAGCAGGCGTCGATCCTCGCGAGCGCCGCGCGGCTCGTGAAGAAGGGCGGCCGGCTCGTCTACGCGACCTGCAGCGTGCTCGACGCCGAGAACGAGCGCATCGTCGAACAGTTCCTGGCCGATCATCCCGACTTCGTGCTGGTGCCGGCGCAGCAGGTGCTGGCCGACCAGCGCATCGCGCTCGAGACGGGCGATTACCTGTCGCTGTGGCCGCATCGTCACGCGACTGACGGCTTCTTCGCCGCGGTGCTCGAACGCCGCGCCGCGCAGTAACGACGCCCGGACGGACGATGGAGAATCTGCAGAGCCGCCTGCTGTCGCACCGGCTGGCGTCGGTGATTCGCGATTTCCACCAGCCGGTGATGATCTGGCAGGCGGCGATCCTCGTCGGGGCGCTGTGTTTCGCGTGGGTAGCCGCGCGCTTCGTGCACGGCCGGATCGACGCTCGGCGCCGGGCCGCTGGACGCGCACCGGGCGCGGGCGCGCAAAGCCTGAAGCGGGCGCTGTTTCCGCTGTTCGGCAGCGTGTTCGTCGGCGGCGCGCAGCTCGCGTTCGACCCGTTCATGTCGACGTCGCTGCTGTCGCTCGCGCTCGTGCCGCTGTTCGGCATCGGGCTGATCTACGTGCTGTTCTTCTTCGCGCGACGCGTGTTCGCGCGCGACGGCCACACGCACGCATGGCTGTCGATCGTCGAGAAGATCGTGTCGACCGTCGTGTGGGCCGCGATGGTGATGACCGTGCTCGGCATCCAGCACGACGTGCTCGGCTGGCTCGACAGCGTGCAGTTCCGGGTCGCGACCGCGCACCTCACGCTGCTGTCGGTGATTTCCGGCGCGCTGTGGGTCTGCGTGACGCTGATGGTCGCGATGTGGCTCGGCTCGGTGCTCGAGGATCGCCTGTCGCGCGCGAGCACGCTCGACGCGAACCTGAAGGTCGTGCTGTCGCGGGTCGGCCGCGCGCTGCTCGTGTTCGCGGCGATCCTGATCGGGCTGTCGCTCGTCGGCATCGACGTGACGGTGCTCGGCGTGTTCGGCGGCGCGGTGGGCGTCGGCCTCGGTTTCGGGTTGCAGAAGATCGCGAGCAACTACGTGTCGGGCTTCATCATCCTGCTCGACCGCTCGCTGCGGCTCGGCGATGCGATCAGCGTCGGCGGGCTGCAGGGCGTCGTCACGCAGATCCGCACGCGCTACACGGTCGTGCGCGGCCTCGACGGCAACGAGACGCTGATCCCGAACGAGAAGCTGATCACCGACGTCGTGCAGAACCAGTCGTCGTACCTGACGCGCGGCTACGCGAAAGTCGCGGTGCAGGTCGCGTACACGAGCGACGTCGAGCGGGCGCTCACGTTGCTCGCCGACGCCGCGAAGGACGTGCCGCGCGTGCTGGCCGAGCCGGCGCCGACTCCGTATCTCGTGAGTTTCGGCGCGGACGGGATCGACCTGGAGCTCGGCTTCTGGATCGAGGATGCGGCGAAAGGCACGTCGGGCGTGCGCTCGAGCGTGAACCGCAACATCTGGCGGCTGTTCAGCGAGCACGGGATTTCGATTCCGTTTCCCCAGCGCGAAGTGCGCGTGGTCGGGCTGCCGGACGGCTTTCCCGCGCCGGGCGTGGCGGCCGGGGTCGATCCGGCGGCTGCCAATGGTGCGCTGGACGCGCGCACACCGGCGGCGTAGCGGGCGGGTGCGGTCGATCGTACCGATTCCGCGGTCGAAACCGGATCGTAGGCCTTTTCCAGTCCGCCCGTGGACCGCGCGGATTGCGTCAAGGCAAGAAAATATTCATTTTTTACAAAGACTTGGAACGGTTGAAGTAAAATTCTGGTCTACACGCGGTATGCTTTCATTTTTCTGACGCTGGCGTGAGCCGGCGTCGCTCTCATCACAGGTAACTGCCTTGTTGAATTCCCTGCTCGATTTTCTTTCCCACGGGCTTCTGCATTTTTCGTGGTGGCAGGTCGCGCTGTTCGCGCTCGCCGTCACGCACGTCACGATCATCGGCGTAACGGTCTACCTGCACCGCTGCCAGGCGCACCGCGCGCTGGAGCTGCATCCGATCGCGAGCCATTTCTTCCGTTTCTGGCTGTGGATGACGACCGGGATGCTGACCGGCCAGTGGGCCGCGATCCATCGCAAGCACCACGCGAAGTGCGAAACCGAGGAAGATCCGCACAGCCCGCAGACGCGCGGCATCTGGAAGGTGTTCCTCGAGGGCGCCGAGCTGTATCGCGCGGAAGCGAAGAACGAGGAGACGATGCGCAAGTTCAGCCACGGCACGCCGAACGACTGGCTCGAGCGCAATCTCTACTCGAAGTACCCGATCCTCGGCATCAGCATGATGATGGTGATCGACGTCGCGCTGTTCGGCGTGCTCGGCCTGACCGTGTGGGCCGTGCAGATGGTGTGGATCCCGTTCTGGGCGGCGGGCGTCGTCAACGGCTTCGGTCACTTCTGGGGCTATCGCAACTTCAACTCGGCCGACGCGAGCACGAACCTGTTCCCGTGGGGCATCGTGATCGGCGGCGAAGAGCTGCACAACAACCACCACACGTTCGCGACGTCGGCGAAGCTGTCGAACAAGTGGTACGAGTTCGACATCGGCTGGATGTACATCCGGATCATGTCGGCATTCGGTCTCGCCAAGGTCAAGAAGGTTGCGCCCACGCCGCGCCTGAACAAGCCGAAGACGGTGCTCGACCAGGAAACGCTGCAGGCCGTGCTGTCGAACCGCTACGAAGTGATGGCGCGCTACGGCAAGGCCGTGAAGCGTGCGTACCGCCAGGAGCTCGCGCACCTGAAGGAGCTCGGTTCGAGCGAGAAGTACCAGTTGATGCGCAGCGCGCGCAAGTGGTTCCACAAGGATGCCGACGGCCTCGACGAGCCGCAGAAAAAGCTGCTGCCGGAAATCTTCGCGAACAGCCAGAAGCTGCATACGTACTTCCAGCTGCGCCAGGATCTCGCCGCGATCTGGGATCGTTCGACCGCGTCGCGCGAACAACTTCTCGCGCAATTGCAGGATTGGTGCCATCGTGCAGAACAAAGCGGCATCAAGGCGCTGCAGGAATTCGCGATGCGCCTGCGTCGCTACGCCTGATTCGAAATCGATTAGAATCTCAGGACGTCACAAACCCCGCGTTGGCGGGGTTTTTTCATTTGGGCCACCGGTTTTTGACGGATCGGCAGCGCCTGAATGGGTATGAGGCTTGGGGAGATGGCGAGTGGGCGCCCCGGGCGAGTGCAAGGGATGGGATCGGGGCAGGGCGCCGAAGCGCCCACGCTGATCGACCGCGAAGCATGGGATCGGAGTAAGTGCTGAAGCGCTAACGCTGATCGACCGCGAAGCATGGGATCAGAGTAAGCGCTGAAGCGCTAACTCTGATCGACAGGAGATATGGAGATGCAATCGACGATCAAACCCGTCGAGTACGACCGGCCCGTCGCCGCAGGGACCGTATGCGGCGTGGGACAGGCATGGGCCAAGGTGCCCGAGGCGCCGTCCGCCGAGGAGCGCGTTGCGCTGAAGGCGCGCATCAAGGCGTTGCTCGCCCGTGAAAAGGCCGTGCTGGTCGCCCACTACTACGTGGATGCCGAACTGCAGGAACTGGCCGACGAAACCGGCGGCTGCGTGGCCGATTCGCTCGAAATGGCTCGCTTCGGCCGCGATCACGACGCGCAGACGCTGGTCGTCGCCGGCGTGCGCTTCATGGGCGAAACCGCGAAGATCCTGAGCCCGAACAAACGGATCCTGATGCCCGATCTCGACGCGACCTGTTCGCTCGACCTCGGCTGCCCGGTCGACGAATTCTCGGCCTTCTGCGATGCGCATCCGGACCGTACCGTCGTCGTCTACGCGAACACCAGTGCGGCCGTGAAGGCGCGCGCGGACTGGATGGTCACGTCGTCGATCGGTCTCGAGATCGTGGCCGACCTGCACGCGCGCGGCGAAAAGATCATCTGGGCGCCCGACCGCCATCTGGGCAGCTATATCCAGAAGAAGACCGGCGCGGACATGCTGCTGTGGCAGGGCTCGTGCCTCGTCCACGACGAGTTCAAGGGCATCGAGCTCGACCTGCTGCGCGCCGAATATCCGGACGCGAAGGTGCTCGTCCATCCCGAGTCGCCGGAAAACGTCGTGGCGCAGGCCGATGTCGTCGGTTCGACCACGCAACTGATCGACGCGGCCGTCAAGTTCGACGCGAAGCGCTTCATCGTCGCCACCGATCTCGGCATCCTGCACAAGATGCAGCTTGCGGCGCCCGGCAAGACCTTCATTGCGGCGCCGACGGCCGGCAACAGCGCGACCTGCAAGAGCTGCGCGCACTGCCCGTGGATGGCGATGAACGGCCTCACGAACCTGGCCGACGTGCTCGAACGCGGCCACAACGAGATTTTCGTCGATCCCGCGATCGGGGAGCGCGCGCGTTTGCCGATCGACCGGATGCTCGAATTCGCGGCCGCGCACAAGAAGCGCGTGCAGGCGAGCGGCGACTTGCAGCGCGACCAGCAACTGTTTGCGAACGTGGGGGCGGCGTAATGAACGGCCCCCACGCTCACATTCGTTCGGCTCCCCCCGAGGGGGCGGCCGCCTTCCCTGGGGGCGGCCCGGCGGAAGGCGCCGCGACTGCAGTCTCCCCGCTGTTCGAAGCCGTCCGCGCGCAATACGGCGCGGCATTCGACGCAGCGATCGCACGCAACGTGGCCGATGCGATCGCCGAAGATGTCGGCACCGGCGACCAGACCGGGCGGCTCGTGCCGGCCGGCGAGCGCCGCCGTGCACGGATCATCGTGCGCGAGGAAGCCGTGCTGTGCGGCGTACCGTGGTTCGACGCCGTGATCGCCCGGATCGATCCGTCGATCGTCGTGCAATGGCGCTATCGCGAAGGCGACCGGATGACGGCGGATTCGACCGTGTGCGAACTCGAAGGGCCGGCGCGCGCGCTGCTGACCGCCGAGCGCAACGGGCTGAACTTCCTGCAACTGCTGTCGGGCGTCGCGACCGCGACGCGACGTTACGTCGATCGCGTCGAAGGCACGCGCGCGAAGATCCTCGATACGCGCAAGACGCTGCCGGGGCTACGGCTCGCGCAGAAGTACGCCGTGCGCGTGGGCGGCGGCGAGAACCAGCGTCTCGCGCTGTACGACGGCATCCTGATCAAGGAGAACCACATCGCGGCGGCTGGCGGTGTCGGCGAGGCGCTCGATGCGGCGTTCGCGCTGGAGTCGGGCGTGCCCGTGCAGGTCGAGGTCGAGACGCTCGCGCAGCTCGACACGGCGCTCGCGCATGGCGCGCAGTCGGTGCTGCTCGACAACTTCACGCTCGACATGATGCGCGAAGCGGTGCGTGTGGCGAATGGCAAGGCCGTGCTCGAAGTATCGGGCGGCGTCAATTTCGATACGGTGCGCACGTTCGCGGAGACGGGCGTCGATCGCATCTCGATCGGTGCGCTGACGAAGGACGTGCGGGCGACGGACTATTCGATGCGGATTGTCGACTGATCGAACGTCGTTCGATCAGACAAAAGCCGTTGGCGCGCAAACGCCAGCGGCTTTTTTTCTTCTGCTGCGGACGCGACGGGGAAGGGCGGCGCGCCGCTCAGCGGCGTACGCGCGGCGTGAGCACGCTCGGCAATGCCTTCGGCAGCGTATGCGGCCAGTCGCGGCTGTAGTGCAGCCCGCGGCTTTCGCGGCGCGAGTGCGCGCTCTTCACGATCAGCGTCGCCACGTCGACGAGGTTGCGCAGTTCGAGCAGATCGCGCGTCACGCGGAAATTCGCGTAGTACTCGTGGATCTCGTCGCGCAGCAGCGACAGCCGGTGCTTCGCCCGCTCGAGGCGCTTGTCGGTGCGCACGATGCCGACGTAGTTCCACATCAGGCGGCGCAGTTCGTCCCAGTTGTGTGCAACGACGACTTCCTCGTCCGCATCCGACACGCGGCTTTCGTCCCAAGCGGGCAGCGCGGCGGGTGCGTCGGCGTCGAAGCCGGCCGCCTCGATCGCCCCGGCCGCCGCGCGGCCGATCACGAGGCATTCGAGCAGCGAGTTGCTCGCGAGCCGGTTCGCGCCGTGCAACCCCGTGTACGACGTTTCGCCGACCGCATACAGGCCGGCGAGATCGGTGCGACCGGCGAGATCGGTGACGACGCCGCCGCACGTATAGTGCGCGGCCGGCACGACGGGGATCGGCTGTTTCGCGATGTCGATGCCGAATTCGAGGCAGCGCGCATGGATCGTCGGGAAATGTTCGCGGAGGAACGCTTCCGGCTGGTGGCTGATGTCGAGATACACGCAGTCGATCCCGCGCTTCTTGATCTCGAAGTCGATCGCGCGTGCGACGATGTCGCGCGGCGCGAGTTCGGCGCGCGGATCGTGCGCGGGCATGAAGCGTGTGCCGTCGGGCAGCTTCAGGAGGCCGCCTTCGCCGCGCACGGCTTCCGAAATCAGGAACGACTTCGCGTACGGATGAAACAGGCAGGTCGGGTGGAACTGGATGAATTCCATGTTCGACACGCGACAGCCGGCACGCCACGCCATCGCGATGCCGTCGCCGGTCGCGGTGTCGGGATTCGTCGTATACAGATAGACCTTGCCGGCGCCGCCGGTGGCGAGCACCGTATGCGGTGCCTCGATCGTGATCGTCCGGTCGTTGTCGACGTCGAGCGCATACAGGCCGTGACAGCGGCGGCCGGGCAGGCCGAGCCGGTCCGACGTGATCAGGTCGATCGCATGGTGGTTTTCGAAGAACGTGATGTTCGGATGCTGGCGCGCGCGCGCCGACAGCGTCGCCAGCACCGCATGGCCGGTCGCATCGGCCGCATGGATGATCCGGCGGTGACTGTGGCCACCTTCGCGCGTCAGGTGAAAGCCGAGTTCGGCCGCGTCGTCCTTCGTGAACGGCACGCCTTGCGAGATCAGCCATTCGATCGCTTCGCGGCCGTGCTCGACGATGTAGCGCGTCGCGCCTTCGTCGCACAAGCCGCCACCGGCGACCAGCGTGTCGTCGACGTGGTTCTCGATGCTGTCCGCCGAGTCGAGGACCGCCGCGATGCCGCCCTGCGCGTTATCGCTCGCCCCCTCCATCATCGAACGTTTCGCGATCAACGCGACACGTCGCGTGCTGGCCAGGTTGAGTGCGACCGACAGCCCTGCCAGGCCGCTGCCGACGATCGCCACGTCGAATTTCATGCTGCATCTCCATCGTTACGCTTTTTGATCTTGCGTTCCGTCGGCTGTCGCCGCGGAAAGGGGAGAGCATACCGCGTCGGGCGCGAGCGCGCGCGCCAAAACAAAAAGCCCCGCAGATGCGGGGCTTTTCGGTCGCCGTCAGGCTGGCAGAAACCGGAAGATTACTTGATCTTGGTTTCTTTGTATTCCACATGCTTGCGGACGACGGGATCGAACTTCTTGATCGCCATCTTTTCCGGCATGTTGCGCTTGTTCTTCGTGGTCGTGTAGAAGTGACCCGTACCAGCGGTCGACTCGAGCTTGATCTTGTCGCGGGCGCCTTTTGCCATGATTGTGCTCCTTGGGCTTAGGCTTCGCCGCGTGCGCGCAGGTCAGCGAGCACGGAATCGATGCCGTTCTTGTCGATCAGGCGCAGGCCGGCGTTCGAGACGCGCAGGCGCACCCAGCGGTTTTCGCTCTCTACCCAGAACCGGCGGTTTTGCAGGTTCGGCAGGAAGCGACGCTTCGTCTTGTTGTTGGCGTGGGAAACGTTGTTGCCGCTCATCGGCGCTTTCCCAGTTACTTGGCATACGCGTGCCATGAGAGCACTCCTAATACGCTAAATTCGGGGTTCGATCGCCGGTGAAGGTTCCATCGCACCGCCACGTGATCCATGGCTGCACTCAGAACGCCGTAGCCCTTACAGACAAGGCCCTTCGATGGCTAGAACTGGTTGGAAAAAAGACAGACGGCGATTCTAGCAGAAAAAGTTCAGAAAAATCAAACCTAATTTCGCTTCGCCGTTGCGGCGCCTTGGGATGGGCCGCCGCGCCACAGTCTACAGCCAACCGGCCCGCGCGAACGAAAAAGTATCGCTGACGCCGACGACGATGTGATCGAGCAGCCGCACGTCGACGAGCTCGAGCGCGTCTTTCAGCACGCGGGTCAGGCGGCGGTCTTCCGCGCTCGGCTGCACCGCGCCCGACGGATGGTTGTGCGCGACGATCAGCGCCGCGGCGTTGTGTTTCATCGCGCGGCGCACGATTTCGCGCGGATAGACGGCCATGCGCGTGAGCGAGCCGCGCGCGATTTCCTCCATGTCGATCAGGCAGTTGCGCGCGTCCAGGTAGACCGCGATGAATACTTCGTACTGGCGCGTGCCGATCTTCAGTCGCAAACAATCCTCGACGGCACTGGGCGAGTCGATCTGCATCCGTTCTTCCGCTTTCTCCACCAGCATGCGCCGCGCGATCTCGGTGACCGCGACGAGGCGCGCGGAGCGCGCGGGGCCGATGCCGGGATGCGCCTCGAAATCGTCGGTGGTCGCTTCGAGCAGCCCGTGCAACGTGCCGAACTGCTCGACCAGTCCGCGGGCGGTGACGAATACGTCGTGCCCGGGCTTGCCGGTGCCGAGCAGCAGCGCGATCAGCTCGTCGTCGGTCAGCGCGGCCGGCCCGCGTTCCACCAGCCGTTCGCGCGGCCGCTCGGGCCGCCAGTCGCCCGTGCGGCGCCTGCGCCGGTTGATCGGGATGACGCGGCCGGGCGGATCGGCCGGCGCGTCGGCGGTGTCGCGGCATTCGGCCGACGGCAGGATGGGGCGGGGTGACGGCATGATCGGAACTCCATTGGCGGCAGGCGGCGTGCGCAACGTCGTCGCACTTTCCGCCTTGCACGCTCAGGTGACTTACAATATTGGCTTTGCGCCGGGCCATTCGGCCGTATCGGGCGCCGACTGAACGAGTAATTCATGAGCCTCATCGATCTATCCGAAGTGAAGCCCGGTTCCCACGTCACGTTGCATTACCGGCTGGCACTGGCCGACGGCGCCGACATCGTCAACACCTTCTCGGACAAGCCGGCCACGCTGTTGCTGGGCGCGGGGCAACTGGCGCCGTCGCTGGAACAGATTCTGCTCGGGCTCAGGGTCGGCGACCACTCGACTTTTCAGCTAGCCCCCGATCAGGGGTTCGGCCCCCGGAATCCCGACATGCTCCAGCGCGTGACGCTGTCGACGCTGCGCGAGAACGGAATGGTCGGCGACGATTTCACGCCGGGCGAACTCATCGAGTTCAATGCGCCGGATGGCGGGCGCTACGCGGGGGTGCTGAAGGAAGTCGGCGAGACCTCGGCACTGTTCGACTTCAATCATCCGCTCGCGGGCCAGGCGCTCACGTTCGAAGTGAAAATCATCGGAATCCTGTAACCATGAGTACCACCGATATGCTGTCCGGGCAGACCGTCGCCGCCGACGCCGAAATCCTGCTGGCCCAGCCGCGCGGCTTCTGTGCGGGCGTCGACCGCGCGATCGAGATCGTCGAGCGCGCCATCGCGATGCACGGTGCGCCGATCTACGTTCGTCACGAAATCGTCCACAACAAGTACGTGGTCGAGGATCTGAAGAAGAAGGGCGCGATCTTCGTCGAAGAGCTCGAGGAAGTGCCGGCCGGCAATACCGTGATCTTCAGTGCGCACGGCGTGTCGAAAGCCGTGCGCGACGAGGCCGACGTACGCGGGCTGCGCATTTACGACGCAACCTGCCCGCTCGTCACGAAGGTGCACGTCGAGGTCGCGAAGATGCGCCAGGACGGCGTCGACATCGTCATGATCGGGCACAAGGGCCATCCCGAAGTCGAAGGCACGATGGGCCAGGTCGAGCGCGGCATGCACCTCGTCGAAAGCGTCGAGGACGTGCAGAAGCTCGAGCTCGCCGATCCCGAGCGCATCGCGCTCGTCACGCAGACGACGCTGTCCGTCGACGACGCGGCCGAAATCATCGGCGCGCTGAAGGCGAAGTATCCGAAGATCCGCGAACCGAAGAAGCAGGACATCTGCTATGCGACGCAGAACCGCCAGGACGCGGTGAAGTTCATGGCACCGCAATGCGATGTCGTGATCGTGGTCGGGAGCCCGAACAGTTCGAACTCGAGCCGGCTGCGCGAAGTGGCGGAAAAGCGCGGCGTGGCCGCGTACATGGTCGACGCGCCCGACCAGATCGATCCGGCATGGGTCGCCGGCAAGCGCCGCATCGGCGTGACGGCCGGCGCGTCGGCGCCCGAGGTGCTCGCCCAGGCCGTGATCGCACGGCTGCGCGAACTCGGCGTGCGCAACGTCCGCGCACTCGACGGCATCGAGGAAAACGTGTCGTTTCCGCTGCCGCGCGGGTTGAACCTGCCGCCCGCCACTTGATTGCCGCATCGCACCCGCGGAATACCGAAGCGCGCCTCCCGGCGCGCTTTTTTTGTGTGTCGAAATTGCGATCGCAACCATGATTGCCAATCGTGGTGCAACCCGGTTGCTCCCGGCGTGCTCAATCGTGTCTCAAAATTGGTTGCAATGCAGGAAAACCCCATCGAATCAGGAATATTGGCGTCCTGTAAATGGAGTTACAATGCGCCCGTTTTCAAGCCGGAATGGCTTTGAAATCGGGTTTTGGCAAGGCGCGGGAGACCATTCAATGCATGTGAAGTTGGCTTACGCCGTGTCCGTCGCCGCACCGGTTGCAATCCTTGCCGGCTGCAGCAAAAAGAGCGACGACGGGGCGGGCAGGGAAGCTGCGGGGTTCGCGGCGCCATCGGCCAGCGGCGGGCGCGTCGCCGGAAGCGGACGTGCGGCGCCATCGGCGCGCCGTCTCGCGCAACTGGGCAGGGACAAGGAATACGGGGCACGTTTGACGATCGAGGAAATCAACGCGCTTGGCCCGACGAGCGGGCCGGCAGCGGGCATGCAGGCTGCGTCGCGGCAAGCGGCCGGTCGACGGATGCCGGACGATCGCGGCGTTGCCCGCAGCGTGCCGAGGCCACTGTCCCCCCTTCGATTCGATTCGACGAAACGGCATGCCGCCGCGACCGCCCGTGTCGGGGCGCGCAGCCTGGTTCGTACGATGGATTCCGATGCAGTCCTGACGGAAGTCGGGCGCGATTGCCGCAACGCCTTGCCGGGCGACGCGGCGCGGAATCCGCTCCGTCCGGGCGCGATGTTTGCGTGGCACCGGACGGGCCAAGGCACGGATGCCGGGCAACCGGACGACGGCCGTCTCGGCATGCTGCCCCACGACTTCAAGGAGGCCACGAACACCGTCCTCGATGTCGTGACGATTTAGCGACGGGACTCATGACGGCACCGAAACAGTGCGGTGCCGTTTTCGTATCCGCTCCGGCGGCAGGCCCGGCCGTACAGGCCGGGCGGCGCGCGCCGGGACGATCCACCCTTACCGGTATCGAACTAGTACCCGCAGTGTCGCCGAGAAGGCGCGATTCCTCGCTTACCGGCGGGGCGCAACGTCCTCCGGCAGCATGGGCCAAGGAGCTTTAAATGGATATTTTCGTCCAGCAGGTTCTCAACGGGCTGGTGCTCGGCAGTGTGTACGCCATCATCGCGTTGGGTTACACGATGGTGTACGGCATTCTCGGCATCATCAACTTCGCGCACGGCGACGTGCTGATGATCGGCGCGATGGTCGCGCTGTCGGCCATCACCGTGCTGCAGAACCACTTTCCCGGACTCGGCAACGTCGCGACGCTGACGATCGGCCTGGGCATCGCCGCGGTCGTTTGTGCGTTCGTCGGCTTCACGATCGAGCGCGTCGCGTACCGGCCGCTGCGCCGCGCGCCGCGCCTCGCGCCGCTGATCACCGCGATCGGCGTGTCGATCCTGCTGCAGACGGCCGCGATGATCATCTGGTCGCGCAATCCGCTGCCGTTCCCGCAATTGCTGCCGACCGACCCGATCAACGTGATCAAGGCGACCGACACGACGCCCGGCGCCGTGATCTCGGTCACTGAAATCGTGATCATCGCCGTCGCGTTCATCGTGATGGGCGGCCTGCTGCTGCTCGTGCACAAGACCAAGCTCGGCCGCGCGATGCGCGCGATCGCCGAAAGCCCGAATACGGCAAGCCTGATGGGCGTGAACCCGAACTTCGTGATCTCCGCGACGTTCATGATCGGCTCCGCGCTCGCCGCGTTGGCCGGCGTGATGATCGCGTCCGAATACGGCAACGTGCACTTCTACATGGGCTTCATCCCCGGCATGAAGGCGTTCACCGCGGCGGTGCTCGGCGGGATCGGCAACCTCGGCGGCGCGATGGTCGGCGGCGTGCTGCTCGGCCTGATCGAGCAGCTCGGGGCCGGCTACATCGGCAACCTCACGGGCGGCGTATTCGGCAGCAACTACCAGGACGTGTTCGCCTTCATCGTGCTGATCGTCGTGCTGGTGTTCCGTCCGTCGGGCCTGCTGGGCGAACGGGTCGCGGATCGCGCGTAACGGAAGGGGAGCAAACAACATGACATCCATTCAACCGATCGAATCGTCGACGTCGCTCGTCGAAGAGCGCAACACCGCCAAGACCGTCGTCATCGGCCTCCTCACCGCGGTCCTCGTGATCGCCGCGCCGATCGTGATCGGCTCGGCCGGCGGCAACTACTGGGTGCGCGTGCTCGACTTCGCGATGCTGTACGTGATGCTCGCGCTGGGCCTGAACGTGGTGGTCGGCTTCGCCGGCCTGCTCGACCTCGGCTACATCGCGTTCTACGCGGTGGGCGCGTACACGGCGGCACTGCTGAGCTCGCCGCACCTGACCTCGCAATTCGAGTGGATCGCGGCGCTCGCGCCGAACGGCCTGCACGTGCCGTTCCTGATCATCGTGCCGATCGCGATGGCGCTGGCGGCGACTTTCGGGATCCTGCTCGGGGCACCGACGCTGCGCCTGCGCGGCGACTATCTGGCGATCGTGACGCTCGGCTTCGGTGAAATCGTCCGGATCTTCATGAACAACCTCGACCGTCCGGTGAACATCACCAACGGCCCGAAGGGGATCACGGGCATCGATCCGGTGCACGTCGGCGGCTTCAACCTGTCGCAGACGCACACGCTGTTCGGCTTCCAGCTGCCGTCGGTCTACATGTACTACTACCTGTTCGTGCTCTGCTCGCTGCTGGTGATCTGGGTGTGTACGCGTCTGCAGCACTCGCGTATCGGCCGTGCATGGGCAGCGATCCGCGAAGACGAGATCGCGGCGAAGGCGATGGGCATCAACACCCGTAACGTGAAGCTGCTGGCGTTCGCGATGGGCGCATCGTTCGGCGGCCTGTCGGGCTCGATGTTCGGCGCGTTCCAGGGCTTCGTGTCGCCGGAGTCGTTCACGTTCTGGGAATCGATCGTCGTGCTCGCCTGCGTGGTGCTCGGCGGCATGGGCCACATCCCGGGCGTGATCCTGGGCGCGGTGCTGCTCGCGATCTTCCCGGAATTCCTGCGCTCGACGATGAGCCCGCTGCAGCATGCACTGTTCGGTCATGACGTCGTCGATACCGAAGTGATCCGTCAGGCGCTGTACGGCCTCGCGATGGTGATCATCATGCTGTACCGCTCGGAAGGCCTGTGGCCCGCGCCGAAGCATGAGGACAAGATCGCGAAACTGGCGAAGCGCAACAGCAAGAAGCCGGTGCGCGCTTAACCAACGGACAAGGGGATACACACATGAGCGACAAGCAAATCCGACTGTCCGTGCAGGGCGTGAACAAGCGTTTCGGCGGCCTGCAGGCGCTGTCCGACGTCGGCCTCCAGATCAAGGAAGGCGAGATCTACGGCCTGATCGGCCCGAACGGCGCCGGCAAGACGACGTTCTTCAACGTGATCACGGGCCTCTACACGCCGGACTCCGGCGACTTCAAGCTGGACGGCCAGAACTACACGCCGACGGCCGTGCACCAGGTGGCCAAGGCCGGCATCGCGCGCACGTTCCAGAACATCCGCCTGTTCGGGGGGATGACGGCGCTCGAGAACGTGATGGTGGGCCGCCACGTGCGCACCAAGCACGGGCTGCTCGGCGCGGTGTTCCAGACGCCGGCCGAACGCCAGGAAGAGCGCGAGATCAAGGAACGCGCGATCGAGCTGCTCGAATACGTCGGCGTGCTGCAGTATGCCGACTACACGTCGCGCAACCTGTCGTACGGTCACCAGCGTCGTCTGGAAATCGCACGGGCCCTTGCGACCGATCCGAAGCTGCTCGCACTCGACGAGCCGGCCGCCGGGATGAACGCGACCGAGAAGGTCGAACTCACGCGCCTGCTCGACAAGATCCGCTCGGACGGCCGCACGATCCTGCTGATCGAGCACGACGTGAAGCTCGTGATGGGGCTGTGCAACCGGATGACGGTGCTCGATTACGGCAAGGTGATCGCCGAGGGTCTGCCGCAGGACGTGCAGAAGAATCCGAAGGTGATTGAGGCATATCTCGGCGCAGGGGTGCACTGATGGCAGCGGCAATGTTGAAAATCAAGGGCTTGCAGGTCAACTACGGCGGCATCCAGGCCGTCAAGGGCGTTGACATGGAAGTCCGTCAGGGCGAGCTCGTGACGCTGATCGGCGCGAACGGCGCCGGCAAGACCACGACGATGAAGGCGATCACCGGCCTGAAGCCGTACTCGGCAGGCGACATCGAGTACGACGGCAAGTCGATCAAGGGCGTGCCGTCGCACGAACTGCTCAAGCGCGGGCTCGCGATGGTGCCGGAAGGCCGCGGGATCTTCGCGCGGATGTCGATCATCGAGAACATGCAGATGGGCGCGTACCTGCGCAACGACAACGAGCAGATCAAGAAGGACGTCGACCGGATGTTCGGCTTTTTCCCGCGCCTGAAGGAACGGGCGACGCAGCTCGCGGGCACGCTGTCGGGCGGCGAGCAGCAGATGCTGGCGATGTCGCGCGCGATTCTGAGCAAGCCGAAGTTGCTGCTGCTCGACGAGCCGTCGATGGGTCTGTCGCCGATCATGGTCGAGAAGATCTTCGAAGTGGTGCGCGAGATTTCGAAGGAAGGCATCACGGTGCTGCTGGTCGAGCAGAACGCACGCCTCGCGCTGCAGGCGGCCGACCGCGGCTACGTGATGGATTCGGGCACGGTCACGATGGAAGGCGATGCGAAGCAGATGCTCGACGATCCGAAGGTGCGGGCTGCGTATCTCGGTGAATGAATGAGCGGGCCCGGCGCGGCGGCGGTTGCCGGCGCGTCGCGCAAGGGCTTTCGAAAAGCTGTCGCGGGATGCCGTGACAGCTTTTTTTTCGTCCGGCGTGTCCGGCGGCGAACTGTGCTCGCGGGTGCGACGCCATTCATCGGGTAGCGAGGCCGGCCACGCGGTGCGGGACACGGCGGCGTGTCGGTTTGCCGGCAGCCGTCCGCCACCGGCCCTCCGCCACCGGCCCTCCGCAAACCGACACGCGGGAGGCGTAGCATGGCCGATCCATCGCGATACGGAGAGCACGCATGAGTCTGGACTACGGTTTCGTGAAGGCGAAGGTGACGTCGGTGGCGCAGCTGAAGGGCTCACCGCACGGCAGCGAGATCCAGTATCACATCCATCTGACGCTCGCGTTGCCGAGCGGCGACTGGGATGTCGCGGTCAATGTCGGCACCAACGATGCGGATGACCTGCTGAACTACAAGCTCGTCTACGATTTCCATCATCCGATCACGGCGACGCTGGCGGCCGCAGCCGAAGGCTATACGGACCTCACCGGGCACGCCGCGCTACCTGCGCTCGACTATCTGCGCAGCGATATCCTGAACGAGACGGGGGCGTGGCGCGCGAGCGCCGTGATGGACGGCACCGAGCACGCGGAGCCGATTCCGTCGCTGCTGCGGCTCGTCAATGCTGCCCAGTCGCAAGGGCTCGATGTGGTCGTTTTCGGCCGCACGTATGCGCAAGGCAACGGCATCCACGACACGCACATGAACCAGGGCTCGACAGGCTCGAACTACCTGCACCGCGCGGGCAACGACCGCAACGACCACAACGACGTGTGGCAGGACGGCGCGCTGATCGTGCGCGTGAGCGACACGCAGTGGGCCGCGTATTTCGCGGCGTTCGAGCAGCAGGCCGTGCCGACCGACGCGCTCGGCAATCCGCTGCCGGGCGCGGGGCCGATCACGCGCTGAACCGTGTAGCAGCCGGCGGCCGCGTTACGCGGCGGGCAGCGTCTTGCCGAACGAGATGCGTTCCTCGACGCGATAGCCGAGCGCCGCGTAGAAGCGGCATGCATCGTCGTTGCCGGGCAGCACCTGCAGGTTGATCTTCAGGCAGCCGCGCGCGGCGAGCGCGCGCTCCGCATGTGCGATCAGCGCGCGGCCGACGCCGAGCCGGCGTACGTCGTTCGCGACGCCGAACGAATAGAGCCAGCCGCGATGTCCGTCGAAACCGGCCATCAGCGTGCCGACGACGCGCGCCCCGCTGGTCGCGACGAAGAACAGCTCCGGCTGCGTCGCGAGCTTCAGCTCGATCGATCGTAGCGGATCGCGGTGCGGCGGCGCACCGGCTTCGTCGTACTGCGGGAACGCGTCCCGCCATACCGCGAGGACGGCATCGGTGTCGGCGCGTTCGAACGGGCGGATCACGACAGCATCGGCGGCGGCATCCATCGCGGCGGCTCCCTTACAGCGTGTCGAGGATCGACCGCAGCATCGCCATCATCCGGTCGATTTCTTCGGTCGTCACGTTCAGCGCGGGCATGAAGCGCAGCAGGTTCGGCCGCGCGGCATTCAGCAGCAGGCCGTCGGGCTGCATGTCGCGCGCCTTCTCGACGATCTGCGGGCCGATGTCCTTGCCGAGCAGCAGCGCGCGCAGCAGGCCTTCGCCGCGTTCGCCCTCGAAGCCGCGCTCCTCCGACAGCTCGAGCAGCTTGCGCTTCAGGTATTCGCCGCGCTCGCGCACGCCTTCGAGGAAGCCGGGCGCGACGAGCTGCGAGATGACCGAATAACCGACCGCCGTCATCAGCGGGTTGCCGTTGTACGTGCCGCCCTGGTCGCCGGCCTCGAACACCGCGACATCGGCCTTCGACAGCAGCGCCGCGAGCGGCACGCCGCTGCCGATGCCCTTGCCGAGCGTCATGACGTCCGGCTCGATATCGGCGAGTTCGTACGCGAACAGCGTGCCCGCGCGACCGCAGCCGCTCTGCACTTCGTCGACGATCAGCAGCAGGTTGTGCTGTTTCGTCAGTGCGCGCAACTCGCGCATGAATTCGCGCGTGGCCGGAATCACGCCGCCTTCGCCCTGGATCGGTTCGAGCATCACCGCGACGGTCTTGTCGGTGATCAGCTTCTCGACCGAGTTGATGTTGTTCAGTTCGGCCTTCGGGAAGCCCGGCACCTGCGGCGCGTAGATCGTGTCCCAGCCCGGCTTGCCGCTGGCCGACATCGTCGCGAGCGTGCGGCCGTGGAAGCTGTGATCGAACGTGATGATCTCGTACGCGCCGTTCCTGAACTTGCGGCCCCACTTGCGCGCGAGCTTGATCGCGCCTTCGTTCGCCTCGGCGCCGCTGTTCGTGAAGAACACCTTGTCGAACACGCTGTGCTGCGTGAGCAGCGCTGCGAGCTTCGCCATCGGCTCGTTGTAGAACGCCGGCGACGGGTTCAGCAGCTTGTCGGCCTGCGTTTTCAGTGCTTCGACGACACCGTCGTTGCAGTGACCGAGGCTGTTGACGGCCCAGCCCTGGATGAAGTCCAGATAGCGCTTGCCCGTGTGATCGTAGAGCCACGAACCCTTGCCGTGCGTAAACACGATGTCGGGGCGGTTCGTGATGTACATCAGCGAGTCGATCGGATAATCGTTCAGGGGCATGGCGGCAGACTCCAGCGGGCGTTGAAAGGAAACGGGCAATAAAAAAGCCACGGAAGGCCGTGGCTGGTGGGTCGAACAGCTTGTGCGTAACCGGTGAAGCGGAGGAGGGTTACGCGCGAGTCCGTGACGAGCCGGCGGCATCCGGGCGGAGCGGCGAGCGGCGACGTCGGAGAGCGGACAGGAAGCGGTTCATGTGCGCAAGCATAAGGCATCCCGCGCCCCACTGTAAACCGCCGCGATGCCACGAATGTGACACGGGCGGCGCGCAGCAGGGCGCGGGCGCCCGGCGCTCAGACCGGATGCGCGAGATCGGCGGCGCTCGTAAACGAGTCCGCGTAGAACTCGTCGGCCGGCAGCGCGTGGTGCTGCGTGAAGTCGCGCTGCGCGGATTCGACCATCACCGGCGCGCCGCACGCGTACACCTGATGGCCCGACAGATCGGGCAGGTCCTCGATCACCGCGCGATGGACGAAGCCCGTGCGGCCCGTCCACTGGTCGGCGTCGTCCGGCTCGGAGAGCACCGGCACGTACTTGAAGTTCGGGATGTCGCGCGCCCACTGCTCGGCGAGTTCGGCGAGGTAGATGTCCTTCTTGCGGCGCGCGCCCCAGTAGAGCGTCATCGGGCGCGTGATGCCCGAGTGCTTCACGTGCTCGATGATCGCCTTGATCGGCGCGAAGCCGGTGCCCGACGCGAGCAGCACGATCGGCTTGTCGGAGTCCTCGCGCAGGAAGAACGTGCCGAGCGGGCCTTCGAAGCGCAGGATGTCGCGCTCCTTCATCGCGCCGAACACGTGGTCGGTGAACTTGCCGCCCGGCATGTGGCGGATGTGCAGCTCGATCGGGCCTTCCTCGTGCGGCGCGTTCGCCATCGAGTAGCTGCGGCGCGAGCCGTCCTTCAGGATGAATTCGACGTACTGGCCCGCGAGGTACTGCAGGCGTTCGTTGGCAGGCAACTGCAGCTTCACGACCATCACGTCGTCCGCCTTGCGTTCGAGCGCGGCGATCCGGCACGGCAGCTTCTTGACCTGCACGCCGTCGACGCCGGCGATCTCGCGCACGTCGATCTCGAGATCGCATTGCGCCTTCGAGCAGCACAGCAGCGCGAGGCCGCGCGTGCGTTCGTCGTTGGACAGCGCCGACGCGGCGTGCGGACCCTGTTCGATCTGGCCCGACACTATCTGGCCCTTGCAGGAGCCGCACGCGCCGTTCTTGCAGCCGTACGGCAGATGGACGTTCTGGCGCAGCGCGGCCGCCAGCACGGTTTCGTCCGACTCGACCTGGAATTGCCGGCCGCTTTGCTTGAGAGTGACGTTGAATGCCATAGAACCAAACTAGAACAAAATGGGAGGACCGTGCGTGTCGCGCACGGCAGCTACAATGCAAAACCGTTGCGCGTCGCGCAACGGCGGCTACTGATTTCGCAACCAACATGATCGCGACACGAATCCTGCGCCGGCCGCGCGTACTGATCGTCGGCTGCGGCGACGTCGGCATGCGCTGCGTCGCGCAATGGCGTGACGCGCGCCGCAATCTGCGCATCTTCGCGCTGACGAGCCACCCGGCCCGCCGCGACGAACTGCGCGCCGTGGGCGCGACGCCGATCGTCGGCGATCTCGATCGCCCGGCGACGCTCGGCCGCCTCGCGGGCCTCGCCCGCACGATCCTGCATCTCGCGCCGCCGCAATCCGACGGCCGCGACGACCGGCGCACGCGTGCGCTGATCGCCGCAACGTCCATGCCCGCGCGTCGGCCGGCGGCGCCGCCGGCACCGGCGGCTGGCCGGCTCCGAACGCTGCGCAGCGCGGCGCGACAGGCCGGCGCGCCCGTTCGGGCAGCGCGTATTGTACCCGACGGTCTTCGCGCGCCGAGGCTCGTCTACGCCAGTACGACGGGCGTCTACGGCGATTGCGGCGGCGCGCGTATCGACGAAACGCACCCGCTGCGCCCTGCGAACCCGCGCGCGTTCCGGCGCGTGTCGGCCGAGCGGCAACTGCGCGCGGCGACGGTGCGCGGCGCGTTGTCCGCGCGCATCGTGCGCATTCCCGGCATCTATGCGGCGAACCGCTTGCCGCTCGCGCGGCTCGAGCGCGGCACGCCGGCGCTCGAGCCGGCCGACGACGTGTACACGAACCACATCCACGCGGACGATCTCGCGGCGATCCTGCGCCGGGCGGCCGAGCGCGGCAAGCCGGCGCGCGTCGTGCACGCGTCGGACGACACCGAACTGCGGATGGGGGAGTATTTCGACCGGGTCGCGCAGGCACTCGGCCTGCCGAGGCCGCCGCGCGTCAGCCGCGCGGACGCGGAGCGCCTGCTCGAGCCGACGCTGCTGTCGTTCATGCGCGAGTCGCGGCGCCTGTCCAACGCACGGCTCAAAGCCGAATTGTGCGTGACGTTGCGCTATCCGACCGTAGACGATTTCCTTCAAACGCTCGCGCCGGGCAGCGCGTCAGGTGAGCGCCGGTAACGCCTCGATCAGCAGGAAGCACAGCAGCGCACCGATCAGCGCGCCGATCAGGTTCGGATGATATTTGTGCCTCAGATGCATCGTGACCAGCAGGCCGCCGATCGCGATGACGCCGATGACCGCGAACGCGATCATCACCGACGACAGTTCGAAAGAATGGTTGATGTTCATGACGTCCCCCCTGCATCGCTGCTCTTGCAGCTTGTGATTTCAGTATAGCGGGGGAACCTGCGGTGCAGGGGCGGCCGAATGCCGAACGGTCGTGCGGATTTTCCCTTACAGGGTTTGGACGGGATTGCGCAGCGCGGCAAGGTCGGCTTCGTCGAGCCACCGCCATGCGCCGGGTGCGAGATCGCCCGGCAGCGCGAAGCCGCCGATGCTTTCGCGATGCAGCGACTCGACGCGGTTGCTCGCCGCCGCGACCATCCGCTTGACCTGGTGGTACTTGCCTTCGAGCACGGTCAGCGCGAGTGCGTGCGTGTCGCGGGCGGCGGCGGCGACGGCCGCGATCGGCTTCGGCTCGCCATGCAATTGCACGCCGGTGCGCAGCGCCCGCAGTTGCGTGTCGTCGAGCGGGTGGCGTACGGTCGCGACGTAGGTCTTCGGCACCTTGCGCTTCGGCGACGTGTACGCGTGCACGAACTGGCCGTCGTCGGACAGCAGCAGCAGGCCGGTCGTGTCCTGGTCGAGCCGGCCGACGCACTGCACGCCGCGTGCGACGAGCGGCGCGGGCAACAGGCTGAACACGCTCGCATGGTGCTGCGGATCGCGCGAACACTCGTAGCCGGCCGGCTTGTTGAGCGCGAGATATGCGCGCGCATGGAACGGCCATGCCGTATCGTCGACCGAGAACACGAGGCCGTCGGTATCGAAGATGGCGTCCGGGTCGGTCGAGGTCGCGCCCGCGACGGCGACGCGGCCTGCTTCGATCAGGCCGCGGCACTGGCGGCGCGAGCCGAAGCCCTGGGTGTAGAGAATGCTTTCGAGATCCATAGCGCGCGCATTCTATCAAGCACCGGCGCAGGGCCGGCATGGACGCGCATGCTGGTAAGCTGCCGGAACGCTGCGCGGCGCGCGGCGCCCGTTCATTCTTCACGGAACGCTCATGCCTTTCGATTCATTCCCGTTCGGCCGCCGTGCTGCCGCCGTCATCGTCGCCGCGACCGTTTCGTCGACCGCGTTCGCGCACGCGCATCTCGCGAAAAGCGACCCGCCGGCGGGCGCCGCGCTGGCAGCCGCACCGGCGGCCGTCACGATCGACTTCACCGAGCCGCTGGAGCCGGCATTCAGCTCGATCGTCGTCGTCGACGGCGACGGCAAGACGGTGTCGAGCGGCCGCGCGCGTATCGACGCGTCGAACCGCAAGCGGATGACGGTGCCGCTCGCGGCGCTCGGCCCGGGCGCGTATACGGTGAAGTGGGCGGCCGTCGCGACCGACGGGCATCGCACGCAGGGCGCGTACGGCTTCGGCGTGAAGTGACGCAACGGCGGCGGCAAGCCCGTGCCAGGATTGCCGCCGCCTTTATCCGACAGGAGTCTCCGGCATGAATCCGACGACGCTCGACGCACTCGCCGATTTCCCCCGCCAGCTCGAAGCGCATTTCGCGGCCGTCCCCGACGGCTATGCGCGCTGGACCCCGGACGACTGGGCCGGCATGCCGAGCGAGCATTTCTCGCCGCTCGGGCAGCTCTGCCATGTGCGCGACATCGAGATCGACGGCTATCACGTGCGGCTGCGCCGCATGCTCGACGAAGACCGGCCGCGGCTCGTCTCGATCGACGGCGACGCGCTCGCGATCGAGCGGCGCTACAACGACGCGTATGCGTCCGACGTGCTCGCGGCGATTCGCGACGCGCGGCGCGAGACGCTGGAGCTGCTGTCGCGCCTCACGCCCGAACAGTTCGAGCGTACCGGCGAGTTCGAGGGCTACGGTGCGCTGACCGTGCGCGGGCTCGTCCACTACCTGTGCAGCCACGATCAGCAGCATCTGGCCGGCATGCAGTGGCTGCTCGGCAAGATCGACGCAGCGCTGCACGCGCGCTGAGCCGGCCGGCGGCCGCGCAGTCGATCGCAGAGTCCGGTGCCGCCGTCGGTGCGGCCGGCCACCTTGCATGGCTTCGATTGGATAGTATTTCTGGATAATCCATCCAGCCGCGGCCGGCTGACCGGCGGCTCGTGCATGCCTACACTCCTAGCTTCGTCCAATGAAAAAAGGAGTCAACCGTGGCAACTCATACGCTCGCAGACAAGGTCGTCCTGATCGCAGGCGGCGCAAAGAATCTCGGCGGCCTGATCGCCCGGGATCTGGCAGGCCACGGCGCGAAGGCGGTGGCGATTCACTACAACAGCGCGGCATCGCAGGCGCAGGCCGAGGAGACGGCCGCCGCGGTGCGCGCGGCCGGCGCGCAAGCCGCGACGTTCCAGGCGGACCTGACGACGGCTGCCGCGGTCGAGAAGCTGTTCGACGACGCAAAGCAGCGCTTCGGCAAGATCGACATCGCGATCAACACGGTCGGCAAGGTGTTGAAGAAGCCGTTCACCGAGATCAGCGAGGCCGAGTACGACGAGATGTTCGCGGTCAACAGCAAGTCGGCGTTCTTCTTCATCAAGGAAGCCGGGCGGCACCTCGAGGATCACGGCAAGCTCGTCACGCTCGTGACGTCGCTGCTCGGCGCGTTCACGCCGTTCTACGCGGCGTACGAAGGGTCGAAGGCGCCGGTCGAGCACTTCACGCGCGCGGCGTCGAAGGAATACGGCGCGCGCGGCATCTCGGTGACGGCCGTCGGGCCGGGCCCGATGGACACGCCGTTCTTCTATCCGGCCGAAGGCGCCGATGCGGTCGCGTACCACAAGACGGCCGCCGCGCTGTCGCCGTTCAGCAAGACGGGGCTGACCGACATCGAGGACGTCGTGCCGTTCATCCGCCATCTCGTGACCGATGGCTGGTGGATCACGGGCCAGACGATCCTGATCAACGGCGGCTATACGACCAAGTAACCGGGGCCGCTCACGGGCCGTGCCGGCGGCCGTAGCGGCACCGGCGCCCCGCAATGGCGCGTTTGCATGGACAATGGACGGGCGCGCGGCACGAGGCCGCGCGCCCGTTTTCCCTGTGTCGCCGAAGCCGGCCGCGATGCGCGGCAGCCGGCGGCGGCGGCCGTTCGAACCCGGGTTTCCCGCCGATGGACAAGCTGGATCAGGTCAGGATCTTCCTGCAGGTTGCAGAGATGGGCAGCTTCATCAAGGCCGCGCATGCGCTCGACGTTCCGCGCGCGACCGTGTCGGCGGCCGTCCAGCAGCTCGAGACGGCGCTCGGCACGCGCCTGTTGCACCGCACGACGCGCCAGGTGCAGCTGACCGCCGACGGCGCGCTGCTGCTCGAACGCGGCCGGCGCCTGCTCGCGGAAGCCGACGAACTCGACCGCCTGTTTCGGCGTCGCGACCGCGACGTGGTCGGGCGGCTGAACGTCGACGTGCCGAGCCGGATCGCGCGCCGCGTCGTGGCGCCCGCGCTGCCGTCGCTGTTTCGTCGCCACCCGAAGCTGCAACTGTCGCTCGGCTCGACGGATCGCACGATCGACCTCGTGCAGGAGGGTGTCGATTGCGCGATCCGCGTCGGGCGGCTCGCGGACAGCAGCCTCGTCGTGCGGCCGCTCGGGCAGTTCGCGCTGATCAACTGCGCGAGCCCCGACTACCTGCGCGAATGCGGCGTGCCCGAGCATCCGGATGCGCTCGCGCACGGGCACTGGGCGATCGGCTATGCGTCGCCGACGACGGGGCGCGAGCTCGGTTGGGAATACTGCGCGGACGGACAGCGGCACGAGCTGACGCTGCCGAGCCGCGTGATCGTCAACAACGCCGAAACCTATATCGCCAGCTGCATCGCGGGAATGGGGCTGATCCAGATTCCGCGCTTCGACGTCGAGCATCTGCTGGCAAGCGGCGCACTCGTCGACGTGATGCCCGGCCACCGCGCCGAGCCGATGGACGTGGCGGCCGTGTATCCGCACCGCCGGCATCGCTCGAGGCGGCTCAACGCGTTCATCGAGTGGTTCGGCGAGTTGATGGCCGATGCGTTGAACGACGCAGGCGCGAGCGGCAGCGGCGACTGAAGGCGGCATCGTGCCGGTATCCGCGGGCCGTCCCGCCGTTCGCCGGCTCGGGGTGAGCCGATCGGCATCGGCGCGCTGTGGCCGTGCGGCGACTGCGCCGCGCATGCTCAAGCGGCGAACTGCCGGGTGCGCCCGGTGGCCCGTACCGCGTCGACCAGTGCGGCGCCGACGCCCGCGGGCTTCGACGCGAATGCGTAAAAGCGTGCGGCCGGCAGCGCCGGCAGGCCGTCGTGCGGCCCGCATTCGCGCAGGCCGTCGCGCAACTGGCTGCGCGCGAGCGCCGTGACCGCGAAACCGGCGAGCGCGGCCGACATGCAGCCGGCCATGCTCCCGCTTTCGAACAGCACGCGAAACGGCCGCAGCG
This sequence comes from Burkholderia sp. ABCPW 11, assembly GCF_001523445.1. Lineage (NCBI taxonomy): Bacteria > Pseudomonadati > Pseudomonadota > Betaproteobacteria > Burkholderiales > Burkholderiaceae > Burkholderia > Burkholderia sp. ABCPW 11. The sequence goes on from NZ_LOVM01000075.1 coordinate 112,146, forward strand.
CCGCGGCGAGCGCGGAAACCGCGGCTTGCCGATACACGCACGGCTCCGGAAACAGCGCGAGCGGCACGCCTTCTTCGGCGTCGAGCGCCGTATCGGCCGCGAATGCCCACACGAGCGGCTCCTCCCACAGCAGTTCGCCGGGCGTGTCGACCTGTCGGCACTGCTTGCCGAACACGACGTCGAGCCGGCCCAGGGATTGCTCTTGCAACAGCGACGCGGTGATGCCGACCTTCAGTTCGATCGAGGTGCGCGGATGGCTGTCGCGGAACGTGCGCAGCACCTGCGGCAGCCACGTGCCCGCGAAATCCTCCGACGCGCCGACCCGCAGCGGCCCGTGCGCCGGCGCGCCGCGCAGCCGCGCGCGCACTTCGCGCTCCATGTCGACGATGTTGCGCGCGTACGCGTACAGCGTGTCCCCGGCCGGCGTCAGCGCGATACGGCGTGTCGTGCGCGCGAGCAGCACGGTGCCGGCCGCCTGTTCCAGCCGTTTGATGTGGCCGCTGACGGCGGACGGCGTCAGCGCGAGGCGCTCGGCGGCCGGGGCGAATCCGCGGCTGTCGACCACTTCGAGAAAGGTGCGCAGCAGCGCGATGTCGAGCGCGGTCGATGCGGGGTCGGTCGGCGGTTCCATGGATCGATTCAACGCGATATTTGAAGAGTAAATCATGATACTCCGCGAATCGTGATGAAAGGCCGGCCTACCATCGTACGTTCATGCCGACCTTGACCTGATGGAGGACCCGATGACGACCTATGCGCATGCGACGACCGCGTCGCTCGACATTGCCTATCTCGAATGGAACCCGCGCGGCGAACGCGTCGCCGTGCTGCTGCACGGCTGGCCGGACAGTCCGGTCGGCTGGGAGGCGGTGGCGGCGGCACTCGTCCCGCGCGGCTACCGCGTGCTCGCGCCCGCATTGCGCGGTTTTGCGCCCACGCGCTTTCGCGACGCGTCCGTGCCGCGCAGCGGCCAGCTCGCGGCGCTCGGGCGCGACCTGCTCGAATTCGTCGACGCGCTCGGTATCGAGCGGCCCGTGCTGGTCGGGCACGACTGGGGCGCCCGAGCGGCCGCGAACGCCTGCGGGCTGCGCGGTGGGGCCGCATCGCATCTCGTGATGCTGTCGGTCGGGTACGGCACCAACGATCCCGCTCAGCCGCTGTCGCTGCAGCAGGCGCGCAACTACTGGTATCACTGGTTCATGGCGACGCCGCGCGGCGAGCAGGCGCTGCGCGACGACCGCCGTGCGTTCGCGCGCCTGATGTGGGATACGTGGTCGCCGCCGGGCTGGTATCGCGACGGCGATTTCGACGCGGCGGCCGCTGCGTTCGACGGACCCGACTGGATCGACGTCGTGCTGCATTCGTACCGGCAGCGCTGGGGCTTCGCGCCGGGCACGCCGGCCTATGCGGACGACGACGCGCGGCTGAACCCGGCGCCCGTGCTGGCGGTGCCGACGCTCGTGCTGCACGGCGGCGCGGACGCCTGCAATCATCCGGACAGCTCGGCCGGGCGCGAGCGGTTCTTCGCCGGACGGTACGAGCGGCAGGTGCTCGACGGCGTCGGGCACTTCCCGCAGCGCGAATCCGCGGCGGCGGTCGCGGACGCGATTCTCGGGTTCTGCGAGCGGGGGTGACGCGCGCCGGCCGGCCCGACCCGGCGCGGGAAGGATCAGTCGTGCACGCGCGGCGCGAGCAGGTCGGCGAGGCCGATGTTTCTGAACATCTCGCGGCGGATGCGATCGCCGACGCGGAACACTTCTTCGGCGCCGTCCTGCGACGGGTCGACGAACACGCGGTAGGGGCGCTTGCCGGCCGGCGCCGCGACGAGCGCGGCAATCGCCGTGGCGACGGCGCCCGCATCGGCGTCCGCCGGCTCGAGCGCGGCGAGGCCCTTCAATGCCTGATCGGCGACGCCCGCGTACGGCCCGCCGTCGTACGCGGCCTGTACGACGGTATCGGCCGGCTTGCCCGCGTGGAGGAAGTGATTCGTACCCCGGGTGAACGCGCCCGGCACGACGATCGACGTTTCGATGCCCCAGCGCGCGAGTTCGGCTGCGTAGGACACTGCGAGCGAGTCCATCGCGGCTTTCGCGGCGAAGTAGGGCGCGAGGAACGGCGGAGTACCGCCGCGCGCCGACGAGGACGACACCCAGACGAGCAGGCCGCGGCCTTGGCGGCGCAGGTGCGGCAGCGCCGCGCGGTTCACGCGCTGGGTCGACACGACGTTGACGTCGTAGAGCTGCGCGAGCTGCTCGGGCGTGAACGCTTCGGCCGGCCCGAACACCATGTGACCGGCGTTGTGGACGACGACGTCCAGACGGCCGTGGTCGGCGATCACGCGATCGATTGCGGCGTCGACCGAGGCATCGTCGCCGACGTCGAGCTCGAGGCTGCGCAGGTCGACGCCGTGTTCTTGCGCATAGGCGGCGACGGCGGCGACGCGCGGCGCGTTGCGCCCGGCGCTTTCGCGCATCGATGCGTAGACCGTGTGACCGGCGCGGGCGAGCGCCTGGGCCGTCAGCAGGCCGAAGCCGCTGGACGCGCCGGTGACGAGGATGACTTCCTTCATGAGCGATCTCCTGGCGGAAAGACGAGTGGGCGGCGGGCGGTCCGTCAGCACATGCCGCCGTTGGCGCGCAGGATCTGGCCGTTGATCCACGCGCCGTCCGGGCCGGCGAGGAACGCGACGACGCGCGCGATGTCGTCGGGCTGGCCGAGCCGTTCGAGCGGGTTCAGCTTCGCGAGCCGATCGACGAGTTCGGCGCTCTTGCCCTGCAGGAACAACTCGGTCGCGACCGGCCCCGGCGCGACGGCGTTCACGCGGACGCCGCGCCCGCGCATTTCCTGCGCGAGCACCTGCGTGAGGCTTTCGACCGCCGCCTTGCTCGCGACGTACACGCCGTAAGTCGGCATGCGCATGCCGATCACGCTGGTCGACAGGTTGATGATGCGTCCCCCGTCGCGCACCCGGTTTGCCGCTTCGCGGCATACGTTGAATGTGCCTTTCACGTTGATGGCGATCGTTTCGTCGAACAGCGCGTCGTCGCAGTCGGCGATCGCCGCCAGCTTCATCACGCCCGCTGAATTGACCACCACGTCGATGCCGCCGAATGCATCGCGGGCGGCGTCGAACAGCGCGGCCACGGCCGCCGGGTCGGCGACGTTCGCCTGCACCGCGACGGCACGGCCGCCGTCGGCGACGATCGCATCGACCACGTCGCGGGCCGGGCCGGCGCTGCCGGCATAGTTGACGACGACCCGGAAACCGTCCCGGGCGAGCTGGCGCGCGATTTCCGCGCCGATGCCGCGCGACGAACCCGTGACGAGGGCGACCTGTTCCGATGTGCTCATGTCCTGCTCCTGGTGAATGGATGAATGCCGTTCGATCCGGCGACAGGACAACTGTAGGCTTCTTCGACAAATAAAAATAATGAATAATGATCAGTCGATGAATGACTGAAAGTACGTCTCATGGGATTCGACAGCAGGCTGCTCAGCGGTATCGGGGTGCTCTCCGCGGTGATCGAGGCCGGCACCTTCGCGCGCGCGGGCGAGGCGATGGGACTGACTCAACCGGCGGTGAGCCGCGCCGTCGCCCGGCTGGAACAGCGCGTCGGCATCCGGATCTTCAATCGGACGGCGCGCGCGATCACGTTGACCGACGAAGGACGACGCTTTTACGAGGCGGTCGCGCCGCTGCTGGCCGGCATCGAGGAGGCGGCGCTCGACGCCGGCCGGTCGAAGGCACGCGTGAGGGGCCGATTGCGGGTCAACGTGGACGGCACGTTCGGTCACTACGTGCTGGCGCCGCGGATGACGGAATTTCTCGACCGCTTTCCGGACCTGTCGGTCGAGATCAGCGTGCGCGACCGGATGGGCGACCTCGTCGCCGACGGCTTCGACGTGGCCGTGCGCTTCGGCATCCCGGAGCCGTCGTCATATCGGGCGCGCCTGCTGGTCGAGACGCGCGTGCTGACCTGCGCGTCGGCGGCCTACGTCGCGCGTCATGGCGAACCGCGGCACCCGCGGGATCTCGCGGACGGTCACCGGTGCGTGCTGATCCGCAATCCGGTGACGGGGCGGCCGTACGAATGGGAATTTCATCGCGGCAAGGAAGTCGTGCCGGTCGACGCCGCCGGCAGGCTGACGGTCAACGATACGGGCGGGCTGCTCGGCGCGTGCCTGGGCGGCGTCGGCATCGCGCAGCTGCTGGAACTCTATGCGCGGGACGTCCTGGCCGACGGGCGATTGGTGCAGTTGTTGCCCGAGTGGGCGGACGAGACTTTCCCGCTTTACGCGTATCACCACGCGTCGAATCTCGTTTCGGCGAAGGTGAGGGTGTTTCTCGACTTCGTCCGCGAGCTGATGGCCTGAGTGAGGTGGCCGCACGACGAAGGGCTGCCGTCAGGTCATTCGGTGCGATGGGGAAGGTTGTCCGGGAACGGATAGGACGCATGCGGCCCGGGCCAGTCGGGTACGGGCGGCGCGCTCGGTATGTCGCAACCGCCGAGCATGAGCGCCAGCCCGGTGGCGAGCACGGTGCGGCAGATTCGGCGTGAAATCTTGCGCGTGGACGCGGCCTCCGTGATCGGCATCTTCCTGATGCTTGGACTGCCGGGCGGGGCGCCTGTCGCGGCGATGCGGCCAAAAACAAAAAAACCCGCGAAGCGGCGAGCTTGCGCGGGTTTCGACGGTTGCAGCGCGGACGCTGCGAAATACTGGTGCCCAGGGCCGGAATCGAACCGGCACGCCTTGCGGCGGGGGATTTTGAGTCCCCTGCGTCTACCAATTTCACCACCTGGGCTTGATCGTGGCCGCGCATGCGGTGGTGCGCGGCGAAACGCGGATTATGGCGGAAATCCGGGCGCCGGGCAAGCTACCCGGCATCCGGCGTACAAGTCACTGGCTCAGATAGACGAAGCGGCCCTGTTTCACGATCCCCATCACGCTCGCGCGCTGGTCGAGCCCCACGTGATCCTTGTCGCTCGTATTGACGACGCCGTTCGGCACGACGAGCTCGTGCGCGCGTTCGAGTTCGCGCCGCAGCGCCGCGCGGAACGCGGGCGTGCCGGGCTGCGCGACCTTCAGCGCGCGGCCGACCGCGTCGGCGAGGCGCGGATAGACGCCCGCCGCATCGCCCGCGAACTGCGTGACGGTGCCGGCGCCGTATTTCGCGTCGTACGCATCGACGAACGCGAGCGCGGCGCGGCGGGCCGGGTGGTCGGCCGGCAGCGTGCGCGCGACGACCACCGGCTGGGTCGGGAACAGCGTGCCGTCGACGTCCTTGCCGCCGAGCTTGATGAATTCCGGCGTCGCGATCCCGTGGGTCTGGTAGACCGCACCCTTGTAGCCGCGCTCGATCAGCGTGCGCTGCGGCAGCACGGCCGGCGTGCCGGAGCCCGCGATCAGGATCGCATCGGGTTTCGCCGCGATCAGCTTCAGCGCCTGGCCCGTGACGCTCGCGTCGGTGCGATTGAAGCGCTCGGTCGCGACCACGCGGATCTTGCGCAGGTCCGCGAAGCGCGTGAATTCGTTGAGCCAGCTGTCGCCGTAGCTGTCCGCGAAGCCGATGAAGCCGACCGTCTTCACGCCGTGGTTGGTCATGTAGCGCGTCATTACGTCGGCCATCGCGCGGTCGCTCTGCGCCATCTTGAACGCCCAGGTCCGCGCGCCTTCCTGCGGCTCGACGATCGCACCCGAGCCGACCAGCGTGATCATCGGCGTCTGTGCGGCCGCCACCGCGTCGAGCGCCGTGAGCGCGGCCGGCGTGATGTTCGGCCCGACCACGACGTCGACGTGATCCTCGTCCACCAGCTTGCGGATGTTGCGCACCGCGGTGCCCGGGTCGGAGGCGTCGTCGAGCACCGTGACCTGCACGGGTTGCCCGGCGATCGTCTTCGGCCACATCAGGATCGCGTTCTTGCTCGTGATGCCGATCGCGGCGGCCGGGCCGGTCGACGACAGGTCGACGCCGACCTTCAGGTCGGCATGCGCGGCCGCGCAGGCGAGCAGGAGGGCGGCGCCGGCGGCGCGGCGCAACAGGGCGGGAAGCGTCATGCGGGAATCTCCATTTCCGTCGGGCAACGAAAAGGGGCGCAATGCGCGCCCCTGTGTTCATACCTGTCCGTCAAAGCTCGTACGATTCGGATTCGCCTTTGAGCGCCTGCTCGATCAGCTTGCGGTTCAGCGTCGGCGACAGCAGTTCGACCAGCGTATACACATAGCTGCGCAGGTAGGCGCCCTGCTTGAGCGCGACGCGCGTCACGTTGCTGCCGAACAGATGGCCGACCGGGATCAGCCGCAGGCCGCGATCGCGCTCGGGATTGAACGCGATGTCGGCCATGATGCCGACGCCGAGGCCGAGTTCGACATAGGTCTTGATCACGTCGGCGTCGATCGCCTCGAGCACGATGTCCGGCGACAGCCCGCGCAGCGCGAACGCATGATTGATCTTCTTGCGGCCCGCGAACGCGTCGTCGTACGTGATCAGCGGATATTGCGCGAGATCGTCCAGCGTGACCGGCTTGCGTTCGAGCAGCGGATGGTCGGCCGGCACGACGGCCGCGTGATGCCACTGGAAGCAGGGCAGCGACACGAGCTCCTTGTAGTCGGAGATCGCCTCGGTCGCGATCGCGAGATCGGCCTGATCGTGGATCACCATCTCGGCCACCTGCGTCGGGCTGCCCTGCAGGATCGACAGGTGGACCTTCGGGAAGCGCTTCTTGAACTCGGCGATCGCGGCCGGCAGCGAGTAGCGGGCCTGCGTGTGGGTGGCCGCGATGGTCAGGTTGCCCTGATCCTGCGCCGCATAATCTTTCCCGACCCTCTTTAAGCTTTCAACTTCCTGGAGAATCCGCTCGACCGATGCGAGGATGATCCGGCCCGGCTCGGTGAGCGAGCGCACGCGCTTGCCATGCCGCGTGAAGATCTCGACACCCAGCTCGTCCTCGAGCTCGATGATTGCCTTCGATACTCCCGGTTGCGACGTGTAGAGCGCCTTGGCGGCCTCGGTGAGGTTGAAATTCTGCCGGACGGCCTCGCGCACGAAGCGAAATTGGTGCAGGTTCATTTATAACCCTTCCGCATATCAACAGAATTTTTTAGTCGTTTGAAATATAAGGCGAGTTTATTACGATTCACCCGAGTTTTTCAAATATGGATATCTGTTTTCGTCATTAGCAATCCAGCCCGCAGCGGATGGCGGCGGTGACGACGGAACGGAGATTCGGGCGCGACGTGGCTAGGACGTCGCGCGGTCAACACGAAAACCCTGGGGTCCCCGAATGTATCAGTACGACCAATACGACCAGACGATCGTCGACGAGCGAGTCGCGCAGTATCGCGACCAGGTGCGCCGCCGGCTGTCGGGCGAGTTGAGCGAAGACGAATTCCGTCCGCTGCGTCTGCAGAACGGCCTGTACATGCAGCGCCACGCGTACATGCACCGCATCGCGATTCCGTACGGCAACCTGCGCAGCGACCAGCTCCGGATGCTGGCCCGCATCGCCCGCGAACACGACCGCGGCTACGGCCACTTCTCGACGCGCTCGAACATCCAGTTCAACTGGATCGAACTGGAAGAGACGCCCGAGATCCTCGCGAAGCTCGCGTCGGTGCAGATGCATGGCATCCAGACGTCGGGCAACTGCATCCGCAACATCACGGCCGACCAGTTCGCCGGCGTCGCGCAGGACGAAGAGATCGATCCGCGCCCGTGGGCCGAGATCCTGCGCCAGTGGTCGACGTTTCACCCGGAATTCGCATGGCTGCCGCGCAAGTTCAAGATCGCGGTGTCGGGCTCGAAGCACGACCGCGCGGCCGTGCAGATCCACGACCTCGGCGTGTACCTGAAGAAGAACGCGCAGGGCGAGGTGGTCGCGAGCATCCTCGCGGGCGGCGGCCTCGGCCGTACGCCGATCGTCGGCGCGGTGATCAAGGAAGACCTGCCGTGGCAGCACCTGCTCACGTACTGCGAGGCCGTGCTGCGCGTGTACAACCGCTACGGCCGCCGCGACAACCTGTACAAGGCGCGGATCAAGATCCTCGTGAAGGCGCTGTCGCCGGCGAAGTTCGCGCAGCAGGTCGAGGAAGAATGGCAGCACCTGAAGGACGGCCCGTCGACGCTCACGCAGGCCGAAATCGACCGCGTGTCGCAGTACTTCCAGCCGCCGGTCTACGAGAAGCTCGCCGACACCGACGCGTCGTTCGAACAGCATCTGCTCGAGAACAAGGCATTCGCGCGCTGGGTCGAGCGTAACGTCGCACCGCACAAGGTGCCGGGCTATGCGGCCGTCACGCTGTCGCTGAAGGATCACCGCGTGGCCCCGGGCGACGCCACCGACGCGCAGATGGATCTGGTCGCCGACTGGGCCGACGCATACTCGCTCGGCGAACTGCGCGTGTCGCACGAGCAGAACCTGATTCTGGCGAACGTGAAGAAGCGCGACCTGTTCGCGTTGTGGGAAAAGGCGAAGGCGGCCGGTTTCGCGACGCCGAACATCGGCCTGCTGACCGACATCATCGCGTGCCCGGGCGGCGACTTCTGCTCGCTCGCGAACGCGAAGTCGATCCCGATCGCACTCGCGATCCAGCAGCGTTTCGACGATCTGGATTACGTGTACGACCTCGGCGACCTGTCGCTGAACATTTCCGGTTGCATGAACTCGTGCGGCCATCACCACGTCGGCAACATCGGCATCCTCGGCGTCGACAAGGATGGCGCCGAGTGGTACCAGGTGTCGCTCGGCGGCGAGCAGGGCACGGGCCGCAACGGCGCGCGCCTCGGCCGCGTGATCGGGCCGTCGTTCTCCGCGCAAGAAGTGCCGGACGTGATCGCGAAGCTGATCGACACGTTCGTCGAAGCGCGCATCGACGGCGAGCGCTTCATCGACACGTACGACCGCATCGGCATCGCGCCGTTCAAGGAGCGCGTGTATGCGGCGCGCCAGGCAGTGAACGCGTAACCAACCGGGTAGAAGGAATTTGCAGATGGCTTCGATTATCAAGAACCGCGCAGTGATCGACGACGCATGGCAGGTCGTGCGCGCGGCGGAAGACGGCGCGCTGCCCGCGGTCGACGCGTTGCCGGCCGGCAAGGTGCTGGTGCCGTTCGCGTTGTGGCAGGCCGAGCGTGCGGCGCTCATCGCCGCGAAGACGAAGGACGAACTCGGCGTGTGGCTCGCGCCGGACAGCGAACCGGCCGATCTCGTGGCCGACTTCGGCGCGATCTCGCTGGTCGCCGTCGATTTCCCGCGCTTCGCGGACGGCCGCGGCTACAGCATCGCGCGCCTGCTGCGCGAACGTCATGGCTGGACGGGCGAGCTGCGCGCGATCGGCGACGTGCTGCGCGACCAACTGCTGTACATGTCACGTTGCGGCTTCGACGCGTTCGCGGTGCGCGCCGACAAGGACATCCACGACGCGCTGAATGCGTTCACGGAATTCACGCAGCGTTACCAGGGCGCATTCGACGAGCCGGCGCCGCTGTTCCGCCGCCGCGAGGCTGCGGCCGACACCAAGGTGAGCGCATGAGCACCGCGACCGCCACCGAACTGACGCCGGAACTCGCCGCGAAGGTCGAGCGCCTCGACGCGCTGCTCGCGCGGATCGGCGCCCGTCACGACAAGGTGAAATTCGCGAGCAGCCTCGCCGCGGAAGACATGCTGCTCACGCACGCGATCCTGTCGAAGGGCGTGCCGATCGGCATCTTCTCGCTGAATACGGGCCGCCTGCACGCCGAAACGCTCGGCATGATCGATCGCGTGCGCGAGCGCTACGGCTACGAGATCGAGCAGTTCCATCCGCAGCAGGACGCGGTGGACCAGTACGTCGCCGAGCATGGCCTGAACGCGTTCTACGAGAGCGTCGAGCTGCGCAAGTCGTGCTGCCATATCCGCAAGGTCGAGCCGCTGAACCGCGCGCTGGCCGACGTCGGCGCGTGGGTGACGGGCCAGCGCCGCGAGCAATCGGTCACGCGCGCGGAGCTGCACGAGGAAGAACGGGACGAAGCGCGCGGGATCGCGAAGTACAACCCGCTCGCCGACTGGACGGAAGCCGACGTGTGGGCGTACCTTAACGCGTTCGACGTGCCGGTCAACCCGCTGCATGCGCGCGGCTATCCGAGCATCGGCTGCGAGCCGTGCACGCGCGCGATCCGTCCCGGCGAGGACAGCCGCGCGGGCCGCTGGTGGTGGGAGTCGCGCGACACGAAGGAATGCGGGCTGCACATCACCACGATCACGCCGATTCCCGCGAATGCCGATGCCGGCGCCGCGCACTGAAAGCCGACAAGACACTGAATATTGCGCCGCCTGCGACAGCGGGCGGCACGAACCCGGAAGAGAAGGACTGAAATCATGAGCACGACGCTCGAGCAATCCGCCTTTGCCCCGCCCACCGGCGCCGACAGCCGCATGGGCCATCTCGACTGGCTCGAAGCCGAGTCGATCCACATCCTGCGCGAACTCGTCGCCGAATGCAGCAAGCCGGCGCTGTTGTTCTCGGGCGGCAAGGATTCGGTCGTCGTGCTGCATCTGGCGCTGAAGGCGTTCGGCCTCGGCGCGAACCGCAAGACGACGCTGCCGTTCCCGCTCGTGCATATCGACACGGGCCACAACTACGAGGAAGTGATCGACTTCCGCGACCGCCGTGCGCAGGAGCTCGGCGCCGAGCTGGTGGTCGGCCACGTCGAGGACTCGATCAAGCGCGGCACGGTCGTACTGCGCCGCGAAACCGATTCGCGTAACGCCGCGCAGGCCGTCACGCTGCTCGAGACGATCGAGCAGCACGGCTATACGGCGCTGATCGGCGGCGCGCGCCGCGACGAAGAGAAGGCGCGCGCGAAGGAGCGCATCTTCTCGTTCCGCGACGAATTCGGCCAGTGGGACCCGAAGGCGCAGCGCCCGGAACTGTGGAGCCTGTACAACGCCCGCCTGCACAAGGGCGAGCATCTGCGCGTGTTCCCGATCTCGAACTGGACCGAGCTCGACGTGTGGCAGTACATCGCGCGCGAGAACCTCGAACTGCCGTCGATCTACTACGCGCATCAGCGCGAGATCGTGCGCCGCAACGGGCTGCTCGTGCCGGTCACGCCGCTTACGCCGATGCGTGACGGCGAGACGAGCGAGCTGGCGCAGGTGCGCTTCCGCACGGTCGGCGACATCAGCTGCACGTGCCCGGTCGAAAGCGACGCGGACGACGTCGAGAAGATCATCGCCGAGACGGCGGTGACCGAGATCACCGAGCGCGGTGCGACCCGGATGGACGACCAGGCGTCCGAAGCCGCGATGGAACAGCGCAAGAAGCAAGGTTATTTCTGAAGCACACGAGGACATTCACATCATGAGCATCATCGAGAACACCGAAGACCTCGGCGTGTTGCGCTTCATCACCGCGGGCAGCGTCGACGACGGCAAGAGCACGCTGATCGGCCGCCTGCTGTACGACAGCAAGGCCGTGCTGTCCGACCAGCTGTCCGCGCTGTCGCGCGCGAAGAACAAGCGCACGGTCGGCGACGAGCTCGATCTCGCGCTGCTGACGGACGGGCTGGAAGCCGAGCGCGAGCAGGGCATCACGATCGACGTCGCGTACCGCTATTTCGCGACCGCGAAGCGCAAGTTCATCATCGCCGACACGCCGGGCCACGAGCAGTACACGCGCAACATGGTGACGGGCGCGTCGACCGCGCACGCGTCGATCATCCTGATCGACGCGACGCGCATCACGGTCGAGAACGGCGTCGTGCAACTCCTGCCGCAGACCAAGCGCCACAGCGCGATCGTCAAGCTGCTCGGGCTGCAGCACGTGATCGTCGCGATCAACAAGATGGACCTCGTCGACTACAGCGAGGCGCGCTTCAACGAGATCCGCGACGCGTACGTCGCGCTCGCGAAGCAGCTCGGCCTGACCGACGTGCGCTTCGTGCCGGTGTCGGCGCTGAAGGGCGACAACATCGTCGGCGCGAGCGAGCGCATGCCGTGGTACGCGGGCGAGCCGCTGCTCGACGTGCTCGAGTCGCTGCCGGTCGAGACGCAGGCGCACGACGCGCTGCGCTTCCCGGTGCAGTGGGTCGCGCGCCAGGACGGCAGCTCGGCCGACGATTTCCGCGGCTACATGGGCCGGATCGAGTCGGGCGAAGTGAAGGTCGGCGACGCGATCGTCGTGCTGCCGTCGAACCGCACCGCGACGGTCGCCGAGATCGTCGCGCCGGTGCCGGGCGGCACCGCATCGGTCGCGCACGCGTTCGCGGGCCAGACGGTGACGATCCGTCTCGAAGAGGATGTCGACGTGTCGCGCGGCGACATGTTCGTCACGGCCGCCGAGCCGGTCGAGCCGGCGAAGAAGCTCGAGGCGGACCTGTGCTGGTTCGACGAGACGCCGCTGTCGCCGCAGCGCAAGTACCTGCTGAAGCAGACCACCAGCACGGTGTTCGCGAAGATCGGCGGCGTCAAGCAGGTGCTCGACGTGCATACGCTGTCGCACGCGACCGATCGCCAGGACCTGAAGATGAACGACATCGGCCGCGTGGCGCTGACGCTGCAAAAGCCGATCGTGTGCGACACGTACGATGCGCACCCCGGTACGGGCGCGTTCGTGCTGATCGACGAGGCGACGCACCACACGGTCGCCGCCGGGATGATCCGCGCGTTCTCGGCGTAATCGTCAATCTGCGCGGCGGCGAACCGGCCGCCGCGGCAGGACCCTAGCGAAGCGACAAACATGGGCAAGGTATATCTGATCGGAGCAGGGCCGGGCGCCGCGGACCTCATCACGGTGCGTGGCATGCGGCTGCTCGAGCAGGCCGACGTCGTGCTGCACGACGCGCTCGTCGAGCCCGCGATGCTCGACTATGCGCCGAACGCGCGGAAGATCGCGGTCGGCAAGCGCTGCGGGCAGCGCTCGACCGCGCAGCATTTCATCAACAAGCAGATCGTCGACGCCGCGCGCGAGCATGCGTGCGTCGTGCGGTTGAAGGGCGGCGATCCGATGCTGTTCGGTCGCGCCGAAGAGGAAATGCGCGCGCTCGACGCGGCCGGCATCGACTACGAGGTCGTGCCGGGCATCACCGCGGCGCTGGCCGGCGCGGCGACGCTGAAGCGTTCGCTCACGTTGCGCGGCGTATCGCGCAGCGTCGCGTTCGCGACGCACAGCCGCGCACCGGGCAGCGACGAGATTCGCGAAGCCGCACGCGCCGATTCGATCGTCTACTACATGGGCCGCGACAGCGCGCCCGGCATCGCGCAGGAATTGATCGACGCCGGCCGTGCGCCGGCGACGCCGGTGGCGATCGTCGAGGCATGCAGCACCGCGCGCGAACGCACGCTGACGCTGACGCTCGCCCGGATGGCGGCCGGCGATGCGCAGGCGTGGCTCGATCCCGCGGAACCGAGCCTGCTGATGATCGGCGATGCATTCGCCGAACGCACACGGCAGGCGCAGGCGGGCGATCCGGTGCGCAATGCCGCCTGAGCGCGGCTCGCGCGCGATTCCAAACGCAAAAAGCGCCGGCAGATGCCGGCGCTTTTTCTTTGGGCGTGGCGAAGACGTGGCCTACGCGTCGTCGCCGAGCTGGTCGACGCAATAGCGCGCGACCGCGTCGAGCACGCCGTCGTCTTCGCCGACGGCCGTCGCGCAGCGGATCTCGACGCCCGGATGCGCGGCGCGGCATGCGTCGACGAGCTGCGGCAGGTCGCGGCGGACATGGCCGCCCTGGCCGAAGAACACGGGCACCACGGTGATGCGCGCGCAGCCGGCCGCGACTTGCGCGGCCACGGCCTCAGCGAGCGACGGCGTCATCAGTTCGAGGAACGCGAGCGACACCTGCGCGGCAGGGGAGCCGGCGCCGCGCAGCCGCGCGGCGAGCCGCTCGAACGGCTCGGCCCAGCGCGGGTCGCGGGCGCCGTGGCCGAACAGGACGATACCGTGCGAATGCATGTCGAAGCCTCCGTCGCGACGCGGCGCTCAGTGCCGGTCGACCCACTTGAGCGCGAACAGGCCGAGCGCGAGATAGATGAGACCCGGCGTCGCGGCGGTGAGCGGCGCGGGCCACGTGTTCAGCGTGCCGATGTGCGAGAACAGCGTGTTGAGCAGCTGGAAGCTCATGCCGAGCATGATGCCGCCGAACACCTTCACGCCGACCACGCCCGCCCGCGTGTGCAGGTAGGCGAACGGCAGCGACAGCACGAGCATCACGAATACCGCGAACGGATACAACAGCTTGCGCCACAGCGCGATGTCGTAGCGCTGCGTATCCTGCTGGTTCTCGCGCAAGTGCTGGATGTAGCGGAACAGGTTGATGAGCGACATGCGCTCCGGCGACACGAGCAGCACCGACAGGATCTGCGGCGTCAGGTCGGACCGCAGCCGGTATTCGGGCAGCGACACCTGCTGCGACCGGTACACGGGGTTCAGCGCATCGGCCGGCTGGCCGCTGACCGGCTTGATCGGCGTCAGCTCCGTTTCGGTGACGCCTTTCAGCAGCCAGTGGCCGGGCGGCTCGTAGCGGCCGGTTTGCGCGATCCGCACGTTCTGCAGCTGGAATTTCGAGTCGAACTCGTAGATGCGCACGTTGCTGATCGTCGAGTCGGGCGACAGGCTGCCGACGTTGACGAAGCGCGTGACCTGCTCGCCGTTCTCGCGGGCCGCGAGCGTGTCCTTCACCCACACGCCCGACTGGAAGTTCGACGACACCGATGCACCGAGCGCCTGCAGCCGCACGCGTTCGGACAACTGGTCGGCGTACGGGCCGACGAATTCGCCGATCAGGTAGGTGACGATCACGAGCGGCACGCCGATCTTCAGCAGCGAACGCAGCGCCTGGTTGGTCGCGAGGCCCGACACGCGGAAGATCGTGAATTCCGAGTTCGCGGCCATCTGCGCGAATACGTAGATCGCGCTGATCAGCGCGGCGACCGGGATGATCTCGTAGAAGCGCGACGGCGTCTGCAGCGCGACGCGCAGCACCGCGTAGCCGAACTTGTAATTGCCGTGCCCGACCGAGTTCAGCTCGCTGATCAGGTCGAAGAAGAAGAACAGACCGGAGAACGCGAACAGGATGAAGATGAACGTGATGTAGATCTGCCGCGCGAAGTATTTTTCATAGAGCCGCATCGATCATGCTCCCGAGCGGCCGAACAGCGCGCGTGACAACAACGGACGATTGCGCACGCGCAACCAGAAAATGAACGCGACGATCGCCGCGACGAGCACGTGCAGCCCGACGAGACCGACGCCGAACGACATCTTGCCCTGCTCGATCTGCGCCTGCACGACGTTCAACAGGTTCGAATACGTGAGGTAGATCAGCACGGCCATCACGAGGTTGATCGTGCGGCTGCGGCGCGGGTTCTGGTACGCGAGCGGGATGCCGAGCACCATCAGGTTCAGCGCGATCAGCGGCAGCCCCGCGCGCCACGCGAATTCCGCGAGATTGTCGCGCGTCGGGTTGCGCAGCAGGTCGGGCGTGGGCGTGCTGTTGGTGGTCTGAACGTTGACGACCGGCTTGCTGGTGATCTTCACGCCGTAGCGCTCGAACTCCATGATCTTGAAGTTCGGCTGGCCGGGCGTGCCGTCGTAGCGGCGGCCGTCTTCGAGGACGACGAAACGATCGCCGTCCTTCGAGGTTTCCGTGTGGCCCGTCTGCGACACGACCACGTTGAGCTTGCCGTTTTCCGTCGACGTGACGAATACGTTCTGGACCTTGCTCTGGTCGGGCGACATCTTCTCGATGAAGAACACGCGATGGTTCGCGGCCGATTCGCGGAACTGGCCGGGCGCGAGCAGCGAGATTTCGTCGCGCTGCTGGAAGCGCGCCTTGATCATCTTGCTCTGCTGGTTCGACCACGGCCAGCCGACGAACGCGAAGAAGGCGATCAGCAGGACGATCGGCGTGGCGAACACGCCGATTGGCTTGATGAGACGCGTGAGGCTCACGCCCGACGCGAGCCACACCACCATTTCGGAGTCCCGGTACCACCGGGTCAGCACGAACAGGATCGACACGAACAGCGTGACGACGAGCATCACGGCGAGGTAGCCGATCACGGTCAGGCCGATCAGCACGAGCACGTCCCGCGGATCGATTTCGCCGGACGCGGCGTAGCCGACGATGCGAATCATCATCGTCGTGAGCATGATCGTGAGCAGCACCATGAACACGGCGCCAGCCGTATACGCAAGCTCGCGCTGGAGGGAGCGTTCGAAGATCATTCTTGATGAGAAGAGGGCGGGAGGCTGCGCACGCGTGGTGGAGCGCTCGCGCCGCCACGGGAAAAATAGCGGATAATTGCGGCTTTCATCCTTAGCCCAGATTTTATCCGAGGACAAGCGCGATGGACTTTAGCATAAAAGGCTGTGATTGGAGCAAAGGCGAGGCCAAGGGGTTCCTGACCGGGAAGTCCGACTGCATCGTGCTCGGCATCTTCGAGGCGCAGACCCTGTCGGGCGCGGCGCTCGACATCGACACGGCCACCAAGGGGCTGATCTCGCGCGTGGTGAAGGCCGGCGACATGGACGGCAAGCGCGGCAAGACGCTGTTCCTGCATGAAGTGTCGGGCATCGGCGCGTCGCGCGTGCTGCTCGTCGGGCTCGGCAAGCAGGATGCTTTCAATCAGAAAGCCTATAACGACGCGGTGACCGCCGCCTGGCGCGCGCTGCTGGCGACCAAGGTCGTCCAGGTCACGTTCTCGCTCGCGCAACTGCCGGTCGACGAGCGCAGCTCCGACTGGGGCGTGCGCGCCGCGATCCTCGCGCTGCGCAACGAGACCTACCGCTTCACGCAGATGAAGAGCAAGCCGGAACCGGCGTCGCACACGCTCAAGCGCGTCGTGTTCAGCGTCGATCCGGCGGACGAAAAGGCCGCGAAGGTCGCGGTCAAGCAGGCCGTCGCGCTCGCGAACGGGATGGATCTGACCCGCGACCTCGGCAACCTGCCGGGCAACGTCTGCACGCCGACCTATCTCGGCAACACCGCGAAGAAGATCGCGAAGGATTGGGGCCTGAAGGCCGAGGTCCTCGGGCTCAAGCAGATCCAGGCGCTGAAGATGGGGTCGTTCCTGTCGGTCGCGCGCGCGTCGGTCGAGCCGCCGCAGTTCATCGTGCTGCACTACCAGGGCGCCGCCGCGAAGGCCGCGCCGGTCGTGCTGGTCGGCAAGGGCATCACGTTCGATACGGGCGGCATCTCGCTGAAGCCGGGCGAAGGCATGGATGAGATGAAGTACGACATGTGCGGCGCGGGCTCGGTGCTCGGCACGATCCGCGCGGTCGCCGAGATGGGCCTGAAGATCAACGTCGTCGCGATCGTGCCGACCTGCGAGAACATGCCGGGCGGCAACGCGACGAAGCCGGGCGACATCGTCACCAGCATGAAGGGGCTGACGATCGAGGTGCTGAACACCGACGCCGAAGGCCGCCTGATCCTGTGCGACGCGCTCACGTATGCCGAGCGCTTCAAGCCGGCCGCGGTGATCGACGTCGCGACGTTGACGGGCGCGTGCGTGATCGCGCTGGGCGGCCACAACAGCGGGCTGTTCTCGACGAACGACGCGCTCGCGGGCGAGCTGCTCGACGCGTCGCGCGAGGCGAACGACCCGGCATGGCGCATGCCGCTCGACGACGAGTACCAGGAACAGCTGAAGTCGAATTTCGCGGATCTCGCGAACATCGGCGGGCGTCCGGCCGGCGCCGTGACGGCCGCGTGCTTCCTGTCGCGCTTCACCGAGAGCTATCCGTGGGCTCACCTCGACATCGCGGGCACCGCATGGAAGGGCGGTGCGGCGAAGGGCGCGACGGGCCGTCCGGTGCCGTTGCTCGCGCAGTTCCTGATTGACCGCGCCGGCCAGTGATGGCGGGGCCGACGACGCTGCGGGTGCGCGGGCAATGACGCGGATCGATTTCCACTCGAACGTCGGCGATTCGCTCGCGTACGCGTGCCGGCTGCTGCGCAAGGCCTATCAGGCCGGGCAGCCGGTCGTCGTGCTCGCGGAGCCTGCGCGCCTGCGTGCGCTCGACGAGCGGCTCTGGACGTTCTCGCCGCTCGATTTCATCCCGCATTGCGGTGTCGACAGCGAGCACGCGGCCGGCACGCCGATCGTGCTGGCCGCCGATCTCGACCGCGCGCCGCATCATCACGTGCTGCTGAACCTCGGCGCGACCGTGCCCGCGCAGTTCGCCCGCTTCGAGCGCCTGCTCGAAGTGGTCGGCAACGCGCCGGAGGAGCTGGCCGCAGGCCGCGACCGCTACCGGTTCTACCGCGACCGCGGCTATGCGCTGAACAACTACAAGCAGGGCGGCTAGCCGCAACCGTCGACGGAGTGTTCCCGTGACCGAAGCCGATTCATCCTCGATTCCGACACTGACCGACGTGCTGGTGCCGGGCAAGCCGGCGCCGGCGCGCTCGCCCGCGTCCGCGTCCGCCGCGCCCCGCCCGCACGACGACGCGGCGATTCCGGTGCTCACCGACGTGATCGTGCCGGCCGCCGCGGGTGTGGCTGCGCCGGCCGGATCGAATAAAACCGAAGCCGACCCCGATTCCGTCGTGGTCGAACCCGTGCCGACGCCGCATGTGCCGGCGGTCGAGCTGCCGGGCGACGCGGCGACGGCCGCCGCCGTGGGCGAGACCGATGCGCCGGCCGAGCCCGGCGCCGCCGAGCACGTGGTCGCGGAGGACGCGGCGGCGATGACGGCGCCGCTGCGCTCGTCGCTGGTCGATGACGACCTGCCGCAACACACGTTCGCGGCGATGGCGCGCGACGCGGCCGCGCACGCGCCCGACCCGGCGATCCCGGAGGTGGCCCTGCCGAGCGCGGCGGCGCAGCGCGATGCGCAGGCCGCAGTCGCACTGACGCCGGAAGATGGGCAGCACGTCGCCGAACGGCTTCGCAATCGCCTGACGAACTATCTGACCGGGGCGGGGCGCGAGGCCATCGAAGCGCGTTGTCGCGATGCGCTGCACGAGCATTCGGCCTGGCTGGTCGGCCAGGTCACACGCGAAGTCGCACTCGCCCTGGAAACCGAGGTGATGGACTGGGTGCGCGAAGCGGTCGATGAAGAGATCGCCCGTCGTCGCGCCGGTCATTCCGGCTGAACGAGCAATCGCTCGCGACGGCGAAAAAAAGAGAATGCAGGTTTGGTAGGCGCCTGCGAAGCCGCCGGCGACGCACAGGTCGGCAGTACTCGGCCTTCCTCAGCGACGCCCTGCGTACGATGTGGGTACGCCGAGCGGCGTATTCGCTTTCAGCGTACCGACAGCACCCACTGGGCGAGCGTGTGGGCCTCGGTGCTCGTCAATTGCGTATTGGCGGGCATCGGCACGCTGCCCCATACGCCGACGCTGCCTTTCACGATCGATTGCGCCAGGTAATCGACACCGTCGCCGCGCGCCGCGTACTTGCCGGCGATGTCGCGGAACGACGGACCCATCAGCGGCTTGCCGATCGCATGGCAGGCCATGCAGTTCTTGCGCTGCGCCAGCGCGAGCCCGTCGGCTTGGTCGGCACGCGCCGCCGCCGCGCTGCCGGTCAGCAGCATGGCGAGCAGCACGCGCAATATCGTCTGTTTCATGCGGTTCTCCGCCGGCGGGGACGGCCGGCTTCATGGTCCGCGCATTATAGAAGCAAAGGGAAAGCACGTTTTGCGCGTTCCCCGGGCGGGCCCCTTTTATCGGGGTCGCATGCGCCGGCGCCTCTGCATCAACCCGTGACCGCCCCCTGGTTCGCCGGCCGGGCGAGCGCCGCGAATTTGGCGAGCACGCCACGCGTATAGCGGGGCGCCGGCTGTCGCCACGCAGCGCGGCGGCGCGCGAGTTCCGCGTCGTCGACGTTCAGTTGCAGCAGTAGCCGGTGCGCGTCGATCGTGATCGAGTCGCCTTCTTGCACCAGCGCGATCGTGCCGCCGACGAACGCCTCCGGCGCGACGTGGCCGACCACCATGCCCCAGGTGCCGCCCGAGAAGCGGCCGTCCGTGATGAAACCGACCGATTCGCCGAGCCCCTTGCCGATGATCGCGGACGTCGGTGCGAGCATTTCCGGCATGCCGGGGCCGCCCTGCGGGCCGAGGTAGCGCAGCACGAGGATGTCGCCCGCGCGGATCCGGTCGCCGAGGATCGCATCCATCGCGCTCTGCTCGTCGTCGAACACGCGTGCCGGGCCCGTGATCACCGGGTTCTTCAGGCCGGTGATCTTCGCGACCGCGCCGTCCTGCGCGAGATTGCCCTTCAGGATCGCGAGATGGCCTTCCTGGTACAGTGCGCGGTCGATCGGGAAGATCACGTCCTGGTCCGCGCGCGGCACGCTCGGCACGTCCTTCAACTCGTCGGCGAGCGTGCGGCCCGTGATCGTCAGACAGTCGCCGTGCAGCAGCCCCGCGTCGAGCAGGATCTTCAGCACCTGCGGAATCCCGCCGGCCCGGTGCAGGTCGGTCGCGACGTACTGCCCCGACGGCTTCAGGTCGCAGATCACCGGTACGCGCTTGCGGATGCGCTCGAAGTCGTCGATCGTCCAGTCCACTTCGGCCGCGTGCGCGATCGCGAGATAGTGCAGCACCGCATTGGTCGAGCCGCCGGTGGCCATGATCACCGATACTGCGTTCTCGATCGACGCCTTCGTGATGATGTCGCGCGGTTTCAGGTCGCGCTTCACGGCCTCGACCAGCACACGCGCCGATTCGGCGGCCGAATCGACCTTCTCCCGATCGGGGTTCGCCATCGTCGACGAATACAGCAGCGACATGCCGAGCGCCTCGAACGACGAACTCATCGTGTTCGCGGTGTACATGCCGCCGCACGAACCGGACGTCGGGCACGCGTTTTTCTCGACGCCTTCGAAATCCTCCTGCGACATCCGGCCCGCGGTGAATTCGCCGACGGCTTCGAACGACGACACGATCGTCAGGTCGCGGCCCTTCCAGTTGCCCGGGCGGATCGTGCCGCCGTAGACGTAGATGCCCGGCACGTTCAGGCGCGCGAGCGCGATCATGCCGCCGGGCATGTTCTTGTCGCAGCCGCCGACCACCACGACGCCGTCCATCCACTGGCCCTGCACGCAGGTCTCGATGCAGTCGGCGATCACTTCGCGCGACACGAGCGAGTACTTCATCCCTTCGGTGCCCATCGACATGCCGTCCGAAATCGTCGGCGTGCCGAAGATCTGCGGGTTCGCGCCGGCGGCCTTGACGGCGTCGACGGCCGCGTCCGACAGGCGCTGCAAACCGGAATTGCACGGCGTGATCGTCGAATGGCCGTTCGCGATGCCGATCATCGGCTTGTCGAAATCGTCCTTCTGGTAGCCGAGGGCGTAATACATCGAGCGGTTCGGCGAACGGGCCACGCCTTGCGTGATGTGCTTCGAGCGACGGTTGTACGACATGGGGGACTCCATCGTTGTGTGGGCGTCGCTCGCGAGGGCGCGCCGGTTCGGATCGAACAAGCATGGAGTTTCCCGATTGGGATGTCCAATATATTATTTGTCGCCTATTAAGTCGTTTTGCGAATGAGTCGAACATGGCCGATCCGATCCCCGACCTGCGCCAGTGGCGCTATTTCGCGACCGTCGCCGACGAGCGCCATTTCGGCCGCGCGGCCGAGCGCCTGTCGATGACGCAGCCGCCGCTGTCGCAGGCGATTCGCGCGCTGGAGGACGCGCTGGGGGTGGCGCTGTTCGTGCGCACCAAGCGCTCGGTGGCGCTGACGGCGGTCGGCGCTGCGCTGCTGCCCGACGTGCGCCGGCTGCTGGCGTCGGCCGATGCGCTGCCGCCGCTGGCGCGGCGGCTCGCGCGCGGCGAGGCCGGTTCGCTGTCGCTCGCGTTCGTGTCGACCGCCGATTACGGGCTGTTGCCGTCGTTGCTGCGTGCGTTCGGCGCGCGTTATCCGCAGGTGCGGCTGCAGCTCGCGGAAGCGACGAGCGACGTGCAGATCGACGAACTCGTCGCCGGGCGCATCGACGCCGGGCTCGTCATCCCGCCCGTGCCGCCGCGTCACGCGGCCGGGTTGTCGTACTTGCCCGTCGTGCGCGAGCCGCTGGTGGTCGCGATGCCGAGTACGGCATCCGACGCGCCCGAGGACGAGCCGGTGCAGCTTGCCGACGTCGCCGCGTTGCCGCTCGTGATCTTTCCGCGTCGTTTGGCGCCCGGCTTTTATGACATCATTACGGGCTGCTACGGCGCGGCGGGGGAAACCCCGCGCATCGGTCAGGAGGCAATCCAGATGCAGACCATCGTCAGCCTCGTGTCGGCCGGCATGGGCGTCGCACTGGTGCCGCAATCGCTGCGTAACCTGCGGCGCACCGGCGTGGTCTACCGGCCGCTCGCCGGCCACGCGCCGCTCGTCGAGACGGGCCTCGTGTGGCGTACCGACGACGTGAGCCCTGTGCTTGCCGGGTTCATCGACGTCGTGCGCGCGCAGGGGCTTGCCGCGTGACGTGAACGATGGCGTGCGGGCGCCGTCCAACGCGCGGTGCTGCGCGTGCGACGGCCGTACCGTATTCGAAAACTTCTTCGCTAACCCATGATCATTCACCCGAATTTCGACCCCGTTGCGATCCATCTCGGGCCGCTGGCCGTGCGCTGGTACGGCCTCATGTATCTCGTCGGCTTCATCGCGGCGATCGTCGTCGGCCGGGTCCGCCTGAAGCTGCCGCATGTCGCGGCGCAGGGCTGGACCGCGAAGGACATCGACGACATGATGTTCTACGGCGTGCTCGGCACCGTGCTCGGCGGCCGGCTCGGCTATGTGCTGTTCTACAAGGCCGGTTTCTACTTCTCTCATCCGCTCGACGTGTTCAAGGTGTGGGAAGGCGGCATGTCGTTTCACGGCGGCTTCCTCGGCGTGACGCTCGCGATGATGCTGTTCGCGTGGCAGCGCAAGCGGCACTGGCTCCAGGTGACTGATTTCGTCGCGCCGATGGTGCCGACGGGGCTGGCAGCCGGGCGCCTCGGCAATTTCATCAACGGCGAACTGTGGGGCCGCGTGACCGATCCGACGGCGCCTTGGGCGATGCTGTTCCCGGGTGCGATGCGCGACGACGCGGCATGGTTGCCGAAACATCCGGAGCTCGTCGAGAAGTGGCATCTCGCCGACGTGTTCATGCAATACCAGATGCTGCCGCGCCATCCTTCGCAGCTCTATGAAATCGCGCTCGAAGGGATCGCGCTGTTCTTCGTGCTGTTCTTGTTCGCGCGCAAGCCGCGGCCGATGGGCGCGATATCCGCGCTGTTCCTGATCGGTTATGGCCTCGCACGTTTCACGGTCGAGTTCGCGCGCGAGCCGGACGACTTCCTCGGGCTGCTCGCGCTCGGCCTGTCGATGGGGCAGTGGCTGTCGCTGCCGATGATTCTCGCGGGTATCGCGCTGATGGCCTGGGCGTATCGCCGCCGCGCGGCGAACGCGAATGCGGCTGCGTGACGTGGCTGCATGACGTGGTAACGATGTACGCGTGATCGGCGCGTGCATCGGCTACCCGGACATGCATGAAAAACGCCGGCCCTCGGGCCGGCGTTTTTCGTTTCCGACAGCTGCGCGATGCGCGTTACTTCATCTGCACCGAACCGTTGACGGTGACCGACACGGTGGCCTTGCCGCCTTCGACCGCGATCGGCGCGCTCATCTTCGCGCTGTCCATCGGCGCCGCGGCCATCGCCATCATGCGCGTGTACGGCTGCACGTTGCGGCCGCTGCCGACGTTCACGTCGCGGATCGTGTAGCTGCTGTAGCCGAACGCCTTCGCGGCTTCGTCCGCGCGGGCGCGGAACGACTTGATCGCTTCGGTCGTGAGCTTCTGCTCGGCCGTGCGCTGCGCTTCCGGCGACAGCGAGAACTCGACGTTCGCGACCTGCATCAGGTTCGACAACTGGCCCGCCAGCTTCGACGCTGCGGCGAAATCGCGCGATTCGAGCGCGACCTCGGTGCGGCCGCGCCATGCGGAGATCTTCCCGTCGCGATCGGTGCTCGGATACACGGAGAACGCGCCCGTGTGCGCGGTGACGCCCGACACGCCCTTCGCCTGCGACAGGGCCGCGTCCGCGCGCTGGTTCAGCTGAGCGGTGAGGCTGCCCGGATCCTTGGCCTGTTGCTCGTAGAACAGCGTGATGTGGATGATGTCCTGCGGCACGTCGGCACTGGCCTGCGACGAAAGCGACAGCACGCCGGCCGGCTCCGGAAAGTGCGGGTTCGCCGCCTGGGCGTGCGCGGCGGGCGACGCGAGCGCCAGCGCGACGGGAACGGCGGCGGCGAGGGCGAGCGACAGCGCGAGTGCGGATTTCTTGGTCATTGTTGGATTCCTTGTACGAGGGCGCGCACGCGGGTCACGCGCGCGCGACGCGGGCGTACCGCGCGACGAAAAAACGACGGCCGGCCCGTTCGGCCGACTGCGGTTGCTTAGGCTGCGCGAAAGTGCCGCGAGTTCCGTTACGGTCGCGCGTACTGACCGGATTTGACCTTTGGCGCGCGCCTACTTCATCAGCTTTTCGGTGATGAATCGCCATTCCGCACGCGTGACGGGCGTGATCGACAGCCGGTTGCCGCGCGCGAGCACGCGCATGTCGGCGAGCTCGTCGTGCTCGCGCAGCGCGGCGAGCGGCACGAGCGGCGACTTCTTCACGAAGCGCACGTCGACGAGCAGCCAGCGTGGCGCTTCCTGCGTCGATTTCGGGTCGTAATAGGGGCTTTTCGGATCGAACTGCGTGGGATCGGGGTAGGGCGTCGACGAGACTTCGGCGAGCCCGGCGATGCCCGGCTCGGGGCAGCTCGAGTGATAGAACAGCACGCCGTCGCCGATCTTCATCGTGTCGCGCATGAAATTGCGCGCCTGATAGTTGCGCACGCCGGTCCACGGCAGCGAGCGCTGCGGTGCGTTGGCGAGATCGTCGATGCTTGCTTCGTCCGGTTCGGACTTCATCAGCCAGTATTGCATGGTCGTGGTCGACGCAGAAAAGGCTGCTACAAAAGAAAACGGCACCGGGACTTGCCCGATGCCGTTGGATAGGCCCCCACCTTGGCCGCTAGGCCGGCATCCTGAACCTGAGGTTCAGAATTGGTCGCAGTTAGCAGCACTTCGGGTACATCAGACAGAGTGACGCGCGCGCCCGTGCTACAAA
This sequence comes from Burkholderia sp. ABCPW 11, assembly GCF_001523445.1. NCBI lineage: Bacteria > Pseudomonadati > Pseudomonadota > Betaproteobacteria > Burkholderiales > Burkholderiaceae > Burkholderia > Burkholderia sp. ABCPW 11. The sequence goes on from NZ_LOVM01000075.1 coordinate 137,229, forward strand.
TTTCCGCAACCGTGCACATGGCATTGGTTCAAGGAATATATGACCTTGGCGAACCAGGCAGGGAAGCTGACTGAACTGTGATTCGATGCGCCAATTTGACCACCGTTGACCGTCGAGATCAAGGGGAATCGACGCATCGTTTGAAACGTTACTGCGTCTCGTGCTGTGCGAGCACCGCGCCGAGCTGTTCGTTCATCTGGTGCATTGTACGACGGATTTCCTCCGCCGGAAATGCTTCACCATGCCGCACGCTCGTTTGCAGCCGCAGCAATTCCGATGCAAGCGACAGCGCCGCCATCACCGCGATGCGATCGGTGCCGCGCACCGAGCTGTTCGAGCGGATTTTCGACATTTCGGCGTCGACGCGCGCGACCGCTTCGAGCAGCGCCGCTTCGGTCTCGGCCGAACAGGCGAGCCGATAGGGCTGACCGAGAATCGAGACTTCGATCTGCTTGGTGCTCATGCATGTTCTCCGTGGCTGGCCGCGTCATCGCCATCCGTGCGCGCCTGCGCATCCAGCAGGTCGAGCTGGTTGTCGGCTTGCTCCGCGCCCTTCGAGCGCGGCAGCTTTTCGAGGATCGCGTTCAGTTTCACCTGGGCGTCGTCGATCTTCGCCGACAACGTGTCGCGCTCGGCCGCGAGCGCATTGCGTTCGTCGCGCAGCTGCGCGAGTTCCGCGCGGACCGTGTCCGCTTCCGCGCGCAATTGCGCGACCTGCTCCTCGAGCGCGAGCCGTTCCGAGTGATAGCGCTTGTTCAGCGAAATCAGACGGCCAATATTTTGAGATAGGGTTTCGAGTTCGTTGAGCATTTGCTGCGTCCTCTAAAGACCCAGCATTTTAGCGCGGAATAACGCGCAATCCGACATCTGTAACGTTTCCAGTCGTAACACCCCTGCTTCTTGCCGCGAATAGGCGCGTCTCGCGCGGGTCCGGACGCTTCCTTGACGCTCGCGCGACCGGCTCCTAAACTGGCGCCGCCTCGGTGCTCGCGCGCAGGACGCGCGGTTAAACGGGAAGCAGGATGCGGGCTCCACGAGCGCGCCGACCTGCGCTGCCCCCGCAACGGTAAGCGGCCGCGTCGTGTGACGCAGGCCGGCTCGGGCGCGTTCCGCGTGCAGGTCGCATGCGGGCGCGGGCCACTGCGCGTCATCGCGCGGGAAGGCGAGCCGGACCGCCGCCAGCCCGGATACCGGCCGAGACGGGGAGCCCGCACGGGTTCCATGACGCGCGACCTGCGGGGAAGCGGGGCGCGTAATGCTTCACGGAACGTTTCTTCGATGCCGACCCCAATCGTCCGCCACGCGCCCCTGTCGCGCCCGGCCGGCTCCCGCAAGCGGATGTGCCGCGCGTCGTGCGTGCGGCCGTGCGCGGCATGAGCGCCGCGCGCGCCGCCGCGATCTGGGCCGCGCTGGCCGTCGTGGTCGCACTGCTGTTCGTCGCGTCGCTGTCGATCGGCAGCGTGCCGATGTCGCCGTGGCAGGCACTCGCGTCGCTCGTGCCGCACGGCGGCGACACCCTGTTTGCCGATATCGTCCGGACGCTGCGCCTGCCGCGCGCGCTCGCGGGTTTCGCGTGCGGCGCGCTGCTCGCGCTGGCCGGCGCGCTGTTGCAGGTGCTGCTGCGCAATCCGCTTGCGGAGCCGTACGTGCTGGGCGTGTCCGGCGGCGCGGCCGGCTTCGCGCTCGTCGCGATGATCGCGGGCGGCGCATGGTGGCTCGTCGACGCGTCGGCGTTCACCGGTTCGCTCGTATCGGTCGCGCTCGTGCTCGGTCTCGCGAGGCGCGAGCTGTGGCGCGGCGAATCGCGCGACGCATCGCCGCGGCTGCTGCTCACGGGCGTCGTGATCGCGGCGGGGTGGGGCGCGCTCGTCACGCTGTTGCTGTCGCTCGCGCCCGACGCGCGGCTGCGCGGCATCATCTTCTGGCTGACGGGCGACCTGAGCGGCGCGACGGCGCCGTGGTTCGCGTGGGGTGCGCTGTTGCTCAGCGCATGCGTCGCGCTGCCCGCCGCGCCGCAACTGAACGTGCTGCTGCGCGGCGACGCGACCGCGCTCGCGCTCGGCGTGCCGGTCGCGCGCCTGCGCGTGCGGATCTATCTCGTCGCGTCGCTGGCCGCCGCGGCCGCCGTGACGACGGCCGGCACGATCGGCTTCGTCGGGCTCGTCGTGCCGCATGCGTTGCGGCTCGCGTTCGGCAACGACCAGCGGATGCTGCTGCCGGCCGCGATGCTTGCGGGCGGCGGCGGCGTGATGGCGGCCGACCTGCTGGCGCGCACCGCGATCGCGCCCGCGCAATTGCCGGTGGGCGCGATGACCGCGTTGATCGGCGTGCCGATGTTCCTGTGGATGTTGCTGAGGAGGCCGATGCGATGACGGGCACCGCCGCACCGCATGCCGCTGCCCGCGACATGCGCTACATGGCCGTCGATCTGACGCTGAAGGCCGGCGCCCGCACGCTGCTCGAGCGCTTCACGCAGGCGTTCCGCCCCGGCGAGATCTGGTGCGTGGCCGGACCGAACGGCGTGGGCAAGACGACGCTGCTCGCCACGCTCGCGGGATTGCAGCTGCCGGCCGGCGGACACGTCGAGATCGACGGCCGGCCGTTTGCCGCGTGGCGTCCCGAGCAACTCGCGCGGCGCCGCGCGCTGATGCCGCAGCAATTGCACGATGCGTTCAGCGCGACCGTGTTCGACACGGTGTTGCTGAACCGCTTTCCGTATCTCGGCGGCTGGGGCTGGGAGCGCGACGGCGACCGCACGGCCGTGCGCGATGCGCTCGCGACGTTCGGCCTGAGCGCGCTCGCGTCGCGCGACGTGATGTCGCTGTCGGGCGGCGAGCGGCAGCGCGTCGCGCTGGCCGCGACGCTGTGCCAGGATGCGCCGCTGATGCTGCTCGACGAACCGCTCGCGCATCTCGACCTGCATCACCAGATCGACTGCCTGACCGCGCTGGCCGCCTGGCTCGCGGCAGGCCCGCGCACGGTGATGTTTTCGTGTCACGACCTGAACCTCGCGCGGCGTTTCGCGACGCATGCGCTGTTGCTCGACGGCCGCGGCCATGCGTGGGCCGGCCCCGTGCACGACGTGCTGACGCCCGAGCGCGCGAGCGACGCGTTCGGCTATCCGCTCGTGCTGATCCGCGAGAACGGCCGCGATGCGCTGCTGCCGGCATGGCCTGCGCGACAATGACCGTTCCTGTTCCGATTTTTCCGATGCGCGGCGCATGCCGCGCCCACGACACGGCTCCTCGATGACGACTCCGACCCATTTCCCGCCCGCGATCGCGCCGCTCGACGACGCACTGCGCACGCGCCTGCAACATGTGATCGACCACAAGACCAAGCCGCCCGGCAGCCTCGGCCAGCTCGAGGCGCTCGCGCTGCAGATCGGGCTGATCCAGCGCACCGAGCGGCCGGTCGTGCAGCGTCCCGTGACGATCGTGTTCGCGGGCGACCACGGAATCGCGGCCGAAGGCGTCAGTCCTTATCCGCAAACGGTGACCGCGCAGATGGTCGCGAACTTCCTGACCGGCGGTGCGGCGATCAACGCGTTCTCGGGCGTCGCGCAGAGCACGCTCGAGATCGTCGATGCGGGCGTCGCGTCGCCGCTGCCGCCGTCGGACCGGCTGGTGTCGCTGCCGGTCGCGCGCGGTACGCGCAACTTCGCGACGGAACCGGCGATGACGCGCGAAGAAGCGATGACGGCGCTGGCCGCCGGCGCGGCCCGCGTCCGCCTGCACGCGTCGCTTGGCACGAACACGATCGGTTTCGGCGAGATGGGGATCGCGAACACGTCGTCGGCCGCCTGCCTGATGAGCCGCCTGCTCGACGTGCCGATCGATGCATGCGTCGGTCGCGGCACGGGGCTCGACGATCAGGGTCTCGCACACAAGCGCGCGGTGCTCGGCCGCGCACTCGTCAAGCACGCGCATGCGATCGCACCGCTCGACGTGCTCGCGACGTTCGGCGGCTTCGAGATCGCGATGATGACGGGCGCGTACCTCGCGGCCGCGAGCGAGCGGATGACGATCCTCGTCGACGGCTTCATCGCGACCGCCGCGCTGCTCGTCGCCGAGCGCATCGCGACCGGCGTGCGCGACTACTGCGTGTTCTCGCATACGTCGCACGAGGCCGGCCACCGGCGCATGCTCGAGCATTTCGGCGCGAAGCCGCTGCTCGCGCTCGACCTGCGGCTCGGCGAAGGCACGGGCGCCGCGCTCGCGCTGCCGCTCGTGCGCGCGGCGGCCGCGTTCCTCGGCGAGATGGCGAGTTTCGAGTCCGCCGGCGTCGACGATCGTGACGCCTGAGCGCGCGCGCGGCATGCGGGCCGAACTGCGCTACTTCTTCGTCGCGCTCGGCTATTTCACGCGCGTGCCCGTGCCGCGCTCGATCGGCTACGCGGCCGGCGACCTCGACCAGGCCGCGCGTTATTTCCCGCTCGTCGGCGCGTGCGTGGGCGCATGGGGCGCGCTGGTCTATCTCGTCGCACTGCGCGCGCTGCCCGCGTCTATCGCGGTCGGGCTGTCGATGGCCGCGACGCTGCTCGCGACCGGCGCATTCCACGAAGACGGCCTTGCCGACAGTTGCGATGCGTTCGGCGGCGGCTACACGCGCGACGACGTGCTGCGCATCATGCACGATTCGCGGATCGGCACGTTCGGCGCGGTCGCGCTCGTGATCGCGCTCGAGCTGAAATGGCAGGCGCTGACGTCGATGCTGCCGTTGCGCGCCGCATGGACGATGATCGCCGCGCATGCGGCGAGCCGCGCGATGGCCGTGAGCCTGCTGATGTCGCTCGACTACGTGCGAGCCGAAGGCAAGGCGAAGCCGGTGGCGCAACGCATGGGCGCCCGCGCAGCATGCATCGCGGCGGCGTTCGGGATGCCGTGGCTGTTCTGGCCGGACTGGCGCATGGGCGTCGCCGCGTGCGTGGTGCTCGTGCTCGTGCGTGCATGGCTCGCGCGCTATTTCGTGAAGCGGATCGGCGGTTATACGGGCGACTGTCTCGGTTTCGCGCAGCAACTGGGCGAACTGGCGATCTATCTCGTGGTGCTCGGATGGACGTCGTCCTGATCCGTCATCCGGCCGTCGGCATCGAGCCGGGCATCTGCTACGGGCGCAGCGACGTGCCGCTCGCCGCATCGGCCGACGGCGGCGCGCAGGCCGTGCGTGCGCATCTGTCGACACTCGGCGCGCCGTTACCCGAACGGGTCTGGACGAGCCCGCTCGCGCGTTGCGCGTCGATTGCCGAACGGCTCGCGCGGGCATTCGACGTGCCGCTGCGGCGCGATGCCGACTGGCAGGAAATGGATTTCGGCGCATGGGAGATGCAGCGCTGGGACGATATCGACCGCGCGGCACTCGATGCGTGGGCGGCCGACCTGATGCATGCCTGCGCGCACGGCGGAGAAAGCGTGGCGCGATTCGTCGAACGGGTCGCGCGGCAGGCCGATACGATTGCGGCGCTCGGCGGCGCGCATTGGGTCGTCACGCATGCGGGCGTGATCCGCGCGTTCGCGTCGCATGTCTTGCGCGTGCCGCTCGACACGCTGCTGTCGCGGCCCGTGTCGACGGGCGGGGCCGTCTGGCTGCGCATGAACGACGACGCGCAAGCATGGGAAGTCGTGCACTGGGACGCATAGGCGCACGTGCGTTCGCAGTGAACGACGCCGCGCACGTTCGATCCGTCTCGGGCGCCGCACGCATCCGGCATCGGTGCGCGACGAATGCGCCAGCCGCTGGCAATCAGCGCGCCGGCCGCCGCGCACGCGCGGCATCCAGATCCTCGCACAGCGCGGCTGCGCCCTGCACGATCCGCGGCGACGGCCGCGTCAGCAGATCGCCGTCGATCGCGAACAGGTTGTGGCGCGCCACGGCCGTCAGCGCGGGCCACGCACGCCACCGCGCGAGGCTCGGCAGCGGTTCGGTCGAACGGGTCGCCCCCGCGCTCGTCGTCACGATCGCTTCCGGATTCGCCGCGAGCACGGCCTCGTCGGTGACGGTCGGCACGAGCGGCTTGAGCGATGCGAATACGTTGCGGCCGCCGCATAGTTCGAATACTTCGTCGATCAGGTGCGTGCCGTTGAGCGTCGTCAGCGGACGGTCCCACACCTGGAAGAACAGCGTGACGGGCGGGCGTGCCGAGTAGCGTGCGCGTAGTGCCGCGAGGTCGCGCACAAAGGCCGCAGCGGCGGCATCGGCGGTCGGTTGCGTGCCGAGCAGCGTGCCGAGCCGGCGCAGCGACGACGGCACGTCGTCGAGATGCTTCGGTTCGCTGAAGAACAGCGGGATGTGCAGCGCGCGCAGTGCATCGGTCTGCCGCTCGGCGTTGCCGTGCCGCCAGACGACGATCAGGTCGGGCTTCAACGCGGCGATTCGTTCGAGATCGAGCGCCTTGTTGTCGCCGACGCGCGGCACCGCTTGCGCGGCGGCCGGATAGTCGCTGTACGTGACGGTGCCGACGAGCTTCGCGCCGCCGCCGGCCGCGTAGACGAGCTCGGTCGCGTGCGGCGCGAGGCTGATCACGCGCTGCGCGGCCGCGGGCAGCGTGACCGTATTGCCGGCGTCGTCGCGCGTCGCGACATCGGCGTGGACGAGCGGCGCGTGAGCGAGCGCCGCCAGCAGTGCGGCCGGTGCGAGCCGGCGGAACGGGCGGAACAGGCGTGGCCTCATGCCGAGGCCTGCTGCAGCAGCGGCACGCAATGCGCGAGCGCGTCGCCGAGGCGCCGCCATTCGGCTTCGCTGCCCGGCAGGCCGACGCGCACGCTCGACGGGCTCGGGAAGTGCCGCGTCCAGATCCCGCGCGCCGCGAGCGCCGCATGCAGCGCCGCTGCCCGCGGATCGTCGGTCCAGCTGAAGAGCGGCGTCGCGCGAACCGCGAAGCCGTGTGCGCGCAGCAGCGCGGCCAGTCGTTCGCCGTCGGCCGCGAGCCGCTCGCGGGCAGCAGCTTGCCATGCGCGATCGGCGAACGCCGCGGCAACCGCGTGGCGTGCGGGGCCGCTGACCGTCCACGCGCCGAGCCTGTCGCGCAACGCGACGACGTGGTCGGGGCATGCGAGCACGAAGCCCGCGCGAATTCCGGCGAGCCCGAAGAACTTGCCGACCGAGCGCAGCACGACGAGGCCCGGACGATCGACCTGTGGCGCGAGCGATGGCGTCGCGCCCGTATCGGCGAACGCTTCGTCGACGATCAGCGTTCCGCCGCGTGTCGCCAGTTGCGCATGCCAGCCGAGCAGGCGCGCGGTCGGCACGAACTCGGCGGTCGGATTGTTCGGATTCCCGACGATGACGTGGCGCAGCGTCGCGGGCAGCGTATCGGCGCGGATGTCCAGCGCGACGACACGATGGCCGTGGCGCGCGAACGCGGGCGCATATTCGCCGTACGCGAGCGCCGCGACGCCGGCGTCGCCGGCCGGCAGCAACCCGGGCAACGCGCGGATCGCGGCCTGGCTGCCGGCGACCGGCAGCACGTGCGCGGCATCGGGCGCGTGGTAGTACTGCGCGGCGCAGGCCGCGAGGCCGTCGCCGTCGTCGGGCAGCCGGCGCCACGCGTCGGCCGGGACGGGCGGCACCGGGAAGCCCGCCGGATTGATGCCGGTCGATAGGTCGAGCCACGCGTCGTACGGAATGCCGTGACGGCGGGCGGCTTCGTGCAGGTTGCCGCCGTGCGCGATGGATGAATCAGACATGATGGGTGGCCATGACGAGTGCGCCGCTCGCGACCAGCAGCGCGAGCCACAGGGCGAGCGTGCGCGTGACGAGCGACAGCGCGGCGACGATGTGGACGGCAGTCGCCGTGGCGCCGGTGCCGAGCATCGGACGATTCTCGAGCTCGCCGTGATAGACGGCCGGGCCGCCGAGCTGCACGTTCAGGCTGCCGGCGCCCGCGGCCATGACGGGGCCTGCGTTCGGGCTGTCCCAGTGGCGCGCCTGCGTGCGCCAGCAGCGCCACGCGGCGGCGGTGTCGCCGAGCAGCGCGTAGCTTGCGGCGGTGAGGCGTGCGGGCATCCAGTTCAGCGCGTCGTCGATGCGTGCGGCGGCCCAGCCGAAGGTCAGGAAGCGCGGCGTGCGATAGCCCCACATCGCGTCGAGCGTGTTCGCGAGCCGGAACAGCAACGCGCCGGGACCGCCCGCGACGACGAACCAGAAGAGCGCGCCGAAGATCGCGTCGTTGCCGTTCTCGAGCGCCGATTCGACGGCCGCGCGCGACAGCGCGCCTTCGTCCGCGCTGCCGGTGTCGCGCGACACGATGCGTGCGGTCAGCGTGCGCGCCGCGTCGAGATCGCGCCGCAGCAGCGCGGCGGCGATCGGCGCGACGTGGTCGGCGAGGCTCTTCGCGCCGAGCGCGAACCATAGCAGCGCGACGTGCAGCGCAGCCGCGAACGGCCACGGCAGCAAGCAGACGAGCCATGCCGCGACGGCCACCGGCGGCACGACCGCCGTGAGCCATGCGGCGACGCCGACGAGGCGGCCGCGCCGGCCCGTGTTCAGCGCGGCTTCGATGCGCGCGGCGACGCGGCCGAACGCGACGAGCGGATGCCAGCCGGCCGGCTCGCCGATTGCGCGGTCGACGATCGCGGCCGCGACCGCGAGCATCGCGACGACGGGCAGCGACAACATCAGCATGGCTGCGCGCCCGTCTTGAGGTCGAGCGGCAGCCCCGCAACCAGCAGCGTGACGCGCGTCGCGAGCGCGGCGACGCGCTGGTTCAGGCGCCCGAGCTCGTCGACGTAGCGGCGCGTGACCGACCCGAGCGGCACGACGCCGAGCCCGATCTCGTTGCTGACGACGATCACCTTCGCGCGTGCGCCGCGCAACGCGTGCTCGAGCCGTTCAACGTGCGCCGCGTACTGCGCGTCGTCGAGCGGTTCACCTTCGGCGGGACACAGCAGGTTCGTGAGCCACAGCGTCAGGCAGTCGACGAGCAGGCACGCGTGCGGATCGTCGAGCCGCGCGAGCGTGCCGGCGAGATCGACGGGTGCGTCGGCGAACCCCCAGGCGGCCGGCCGGCGTGCGCGATGATGCGCGATGCGCTGCGCGAATTCGGCATCGGCGGCGGTCGCGGTCGCGATGTAGGTGACGGGGCGGCCGCTGTCGGCGGCGAGCCGCTCGGCATGCGCGCTCTTGCCCGAGCGCGCGCCGCCGAGGACGAAGGTGAGGTCGTGCGGAATCATCGCGTGATTGTAACGGCGCGCGCGACCCGCCGCGGGCGATAATGCCGCCTTTGCTTCGCGACGACCTTTGACACGATGAATGCACCCGAGCCGCGGCCGCGCGGCACGCTGATGATCCAGGGCACCACGTCCGACGCGGGCAAGAGCACGCTCGTCGCGGGCCTGTGCCGCCTCGCGCGCCGCGGCGGCGCACGCGTGGCGCCGTTCAAGCCGCAGAACATGGCGCTCAACAGCGCGGTGACGGTCGACGGCGGCGAGATCGGCCGCGCGCAGGCGTTGCAGGCGCTGGCCGCCGGCGTCGCGCCGCATACGGATTTCAATCCGGTGCTGCTGAAGCCGACGAGCGACCGCGGCGCGCAGGTGATCATTCACGGCAAGGCGCGCATGAACCTCGACGCGCGGGCGTATCACGACTACAAGCCGGTCGCGTTCGATGCGGTACTCGAATCGTATGCGCGCCTGCGGGCGGGGTACGACACGGTGATCGTCGAAGGCGCCGGCAGCCCGGCCGAGATCAACCTGCGCGACGGCGACATCGCGAACATGGGGTTTGCCGAGCGCGTCGACTGCCCGGTCGTGCTCGTGGCCGACATCGATCGCGGCGGCGTGTTCGCGCATCTGGTCGGCACGCTCGCCTGCCTGTCGGACAGCGAGCGCGCGCGTGTGCGCGGCTTCGTGATCAACCGCTTCCGCGGCGACCTCGCGCTGCTCGAACCCGGGCTCGACTGGCTGCGCGCCCGGACGGGCAAGCCGGTGTTCGGCGTGCTGCCGTACCTGCACGGGCTGCTGCTCGACGCGGAGGACATGCTGCCCGCGCAGGCGCGCAGCGCCGCCGCACGCGGCGATGCCGGCGTGTTGCGCGTCGTCGTGCCCGCGCTGCCGCGCATCAGCAACCACACCGATTTCGACCCGCTGCGCGCGCATCCGCAGGTCGAGTTCACGTACTGGAAGAGCGGCCCCGTGCCCGACGCCGACCTGCTGATCCTGCCGGGTTCGAAGAGCGTGCAGCGCGACCTCGCGTGGTTGCGCGACGCGGGCTGGGAAGCGCTGATCCGGCGTCATCTGCGCTACGGCGGCAAGGTGATCGGCATCTGCGGCGGCATGCAGATGCTCGGCCGCACGCTCGACGATCCGCTCGGCCTGGAGGGCGCGCCCGGCAGCGTGCCGGGGTTCGGGCTGCTCGATTTCGACACGACGCTGCAACCCGACAAGACGCTGAAGAACGTGACCGGGCAACTCGCGCTGCCGGGCGAAGCGGCCGTGCGCGGTTACGAGATCCACATGGGCGACACGCGCGGGCCGGCGCTCGCGACGCCCGCGCTGACGCTGGCCGCCGATGCCGCGCAGGATGGCGTGCGTCCCGACGGCGCGATGTCGGCCGACGGCCAGATCCTCGCGACCTATGTGCACGGGCTGTTCGACGCGCCCGACGCCTGCACGGCGCTGCTCGCCTGGGCGGGGCTCGACGGGGCGGCGCGCATCGACTACCCGGCGCTGCGCGAGGCTTCCCTCGAGCGGCTGGCCGACACGTTCGCCGCGCATCTCGACCTCGACGCGCTGTACGCCGAGTTTCGGTGACGGCGAGCCGGTCCGCCCTCGCTTTTTCCGTCCGATCGCGTACAACGGAGGAGGGCGGAGGTCCGCCCGAAGGAGGGCGACGATGAAGGTTCGGTGGTGGTGGAGCGTGCTGCTTGCGGCGCTGCTGGGCGCGTCGTCGGCGGCGCATGCGTGCGATTCGTATGCGCCGCGCGGCGGCCAGTCCGGCGGCGATGCAACGCAAGGCAAGAGCGGTTACTGAGCAGGACGGAGGGCATGATCGGTCATGCCCTTTTTTTTGCTTCGATTCGTTCCGAAATGGAATCAATTTAAGCGACATGGCGTGTTTATCGGTCGAATCGATTCGAATAGAGTGCGATCCATTCCCATCCACTCCCGAAGGAAGCCGTCATGAACGCCAACCGCCTGAACGATTTCGCCGCGACGCTGCTGCGCGTCGCCCTCGGCGTGCTGTACCTCGCGCACGTCGCGCAGAAAGTATTCGTCTTCACGCTGCCCGGCACCGCGCAGTTCTTCGCGTCGATCGGCCTGCCGGGCTGGCTCGCGTACCTGACCACGTTCGTCGAACTGGCGGGCGGGCTGGCGCTGCTCGCGGGGTTCCGCGTGCGCATCGCCGCGCTGGTGCTGCTGCCGTTCATGCTCGGCGCGCTCGCCGCGCATCTGCCGAACGGCTGGAGCTTCTCGTCGCCGCACGGCGGCTGGGAATATCCGGCGTTCTGGGCCGTCACGCTGGCCGTGCAGGCCCTGCTGGGCGGCGGCGCGTTCGCGATCGGCGCGGCGGAGGCCGCGGACCGGCCCGCGTAGTGTGAACGAACGCGCACGAAAGCGGTTCGCGGTTCGCTGCGACCGGTTCCGGTGACACCCCGTTTGCCGATATCATCGCTCCCTGTATCCGCAATCGAGCGGCGCCTGCCATGCGGCCGGCGCCGCGCGGCTTTTTCGGGGGAATTCATGACGGTCATCGTGGTGGCGAATCCGAAGGGCGGCGTGGGGAAGAGCACGCTGTCCACCAATCTGGCCGGCTATTTCGCGGCGCAGGGCGCGTGGGTCGCGCTGGCCGACCTGGACCGGCAGCAGTCCGCGCATGCGTGGCTCGACCTGCGGCCGGCCGGCTTGCCGACGATCGAGGCGTGGGATCTCGATCCGGACGCGCCGTCGAAGCCGCCGCGCGGCCTCGAATATGCGGTGATCGATACGCCGGCCGGCCTGCACGGCACGCGGCTCAACGTCGCGCTGCAACTGGCCGACAAGGTGATCGTGCCGCTGCAGCCGTCGATGTTCGATATTCTCGCGACCCAGCAGTTTCTGGAGCGCCTCGCGGGCGAGAAGGCCGTGCGCAAGGGCGGCGTCGAGGTCGGGATCGTCGGGATGCGGGTCGACGCCCGCACGCGCTCGTCCGATCAACTGCACCGGTTCGTCGAAGGGCTCGGCCTGCCGGTGCTCGGCTACGTGCGCGACACGCAGAACTACGTGCAGATCGCCGCGCACGGCCTGACGCTGTGGGATGTCGCGAAAAGCCGCGTCGAGAAGGATCTCGAACAGTGGCGGCCGATCGTCGAATGGGCCGAGCGCCGCATGCCGAAGGCCGAGAAGGCCGCGAAAGCGTCCTGACCCGCTCGCGCGCGGGCCGCGCCGCAGACGGCGAGCGCGGCGGATTCCGTCAAACGGACAAAGGGCCTGATCCGGCATCGCGCCGAATCAGGCCCTCCGTACGTATGTGGCGGCTCGGTGTCGGCCGCCGGGCGCCCGCCGCATCGCGGCGACACCCGGCGTGTCACGACACGCCGGCGGCCGCGCGGATCAGCTCCAGCTCTGCGTCGGCACGTGGTCCCGATGGCCCTTGATCCGGTTGCCGTCGTCGATGAACACGAGCTTCGGCTTCCAGCCGGCCTGCAGTTCGGCTTCGTCGACCATCGCGAACGCCGCGATGATCACGAGGTCGCCGAGCTGCGCGCGGCGCGCGGCCGAGCCGTTCAGCGAGATCATCCCGCTGCCGCGCTCGCCCTTGATCGCGTACGTCGAGAAGCGTTCGCCGTTGTTGATGTTCCAGATGTCGATCCGTTCGTTTTCGATCAGGCCCGCCGCTTCGAGCAGGTCTTCGTCGATCGCGCACGAACCTTCGTAATGCAGTTCGCAGTGCGTGACCGCCGCACGGTGGATCTTCGATTTGAGCATGTGGCGCTGCATGGTGTCTCCGGTGAGGCGTCGTGAGAGGCGCGGGCGGGCCGCCCGTCAGATTTCCAGGTTGTCGATGAGGCGCGTCGCGCCGAGCTTCGCGGCCGCGAGCACGACGAGCGGCTCGCCGGCTTCGAGTTCGGCGGCGCTCGGTGCGATCAGGTTCGCGCGGCGGCGGATCGCGATGTAGTCGGGCAGCCAGCCGCGTTCGGCCAGGTGCGTGTGCGCGTGCCGCTCGAGCTTGCCGAGATCGCGTTCGCCGCCGAGCACGCTGTCGCGCACGCGCTGCAGCGTTTTCGCCAGTTCGGGCGCTTCCTTGCGCTCGTCGATCGTCAGGTAGCGGTTGCGCGACGACAGCGCAAGGCCGTCGTCGTCGCGCACGGTTTCGGCCGCAATGATGTCGACCGGCAGCGCGAGCTGCTGGCACATCCGGCGCACGATCATCAACTGCTGGTAGTCCTTCTTGCCGAACACGGCGACGCGCGGCTGCACGCAGGACATCAGCTTCGTGACCACCGTGCACACGCCGGCGAAGAAGCCCGGACGGAATTCGCCTTCGAGAATCCCGCCGAGATCGTCCGGCGGCAACACGCGGTATTCCTGCGGCTCGGGGTACATGTCGCGCTCGGTCGGCGCGAACAGCACGTACACGTTTTCCTGCTGCAGCTTCTCGATATCGTCCTGGAGCGTGCGCGGATACTTGTCGAAATCCTCGTTCGGGCCGAATTGCAGCCGGTTGACGAAGATGCTCGCCACGACCGGGTCGCCGTGCTGGCGCGCGAGACGCATCAGCGACAGGTGCCCTTCGTGCAGGTTGCCCATCGTCGGCACGAACGCCGTGCGGTTCTGTCCGCGCAGCTGGTCGCGCAGTTCCTGGATCGAGCTGATGACTTTCATGATCGGGTAACGGGTTCCTCGCGCAGGCGCGCGTTGACGCCGCGGCAGCGGCGTCGGGGTCGAAGCGGAGAACGCCGGCGCGCGGGCGGCGCATCGGGCGTCGGCGGATTGTAGAGGATTTGGCCGCGGCACGCACCGATAAAAGAACGATCGTTCACTTTTTATCGGGGTGTGCCAAACACCCGCCGGACGGTCGCCCGCCGCGGCGCAGCGGCGAGCGTCGGAACGAACCGGGAACGGGAAGCGGCGGGGGGGGCGGCCCTTACGCAGGCAGGTACGCGAGGCGCACGTAGATCGGCGCGAACGGCTCGGCCTGCGTGATCTCGAGCAGCGATTCGCGCGCGAGTTCGAGCATCGCGATGAAGTTCACGACGACGACCGGCACGCCGCGCGACGTGTCGAACAGGTCGGCAAACTCCATGAAGCGCGCGTTCTGCAGCCGGCGCAGGATCAGGCTCATGTGTTCGCGCACCGACAACTCCTCGCGGGAGATCTTGTGATGCTGGACGAGCTTCGCGCGCTTGAGCACGTCCGCCCACGCGGCGCGCAGATCGTCCGAATTCACGTCGGGAAAGCGCGGCGTGACGCTTTGCTCGATATATACCTCGGCGCGCAGGAAATCGCGGCCGAGTTGCGGCAACTGGTCGAGCCGCTGCGCGGCGAGCTTCATCTGCTCGTACTCGAGCAGCCGGCGCACGAGTTCGGCGCGCGGATCCTCGGCTTCCTCGCCGGTGTCGGCCTTCTTGACCGGCAGCAGCATCCGCGACTTGATTTCGATCAGCATCGCGGCCATCAGCAGGTATTCGGCCGCCAGCTCGAGATTCGACGTGCGGATCTGGTCGACGTAGCCCAGATACTGCGCGGTGACCTGCGCCATCGGGATGTCGAGCACGTTGAAGTTCTGCTTGCGGATCAGGTACAGCAGCAGGTCGAGCGGGCCTTCGAACGTCTCGAGGAACACTTCGAGCGCGTCGGGCGGGATGTAGAGATCCTGCGGCAGCTTGAAGAGCGGCTCGCCGTACAGGCGAGCGAAGGCCGCGACACCGTCGACCGTGTCGGGCGTCGAATCGGCGCCCGCGGGCGCGGCGATCGCGTCGTCCTGCCGGGCGGCGCTGGCCTCGTCGGCGGCGCTCACGTCGTCAGAAGTTCTGGTAGTAGACGTACGGCGTTTGCTTCACGCGCGATTCCTGCTGCTCGGCGCGCTCGTCGAGATCGATCGGCTGCTTGTCCCACAACAGGGAACGGCCCTTGCGTTGCTCTTCCTCGAGCGTCGGCTTCTGCTGCTTGAGCTGGTTCAGGAACTGCGTGACGTCGGACTGGTACGGCATGGCTGGATCTTCCGTTTCGGGCGGCGCACGATGCGCCGGATTCGCGATGGCGGGATTTTACCGCATCGCGGGGAACAGCCGGCGCCAATCGCGCGTCGAAACCGCGGGCGGTGCCGGCGAGCATTGGGCGGCAGCCCTCTCGGGCGCTGGCATTCTTTCACAATCGTTTGGCTGCGACGCCCGCGCCCTGTGGTCAAATACAGGGTTTTCCACGAAACCGTAACGATCCAGGACGGCGAGGTCATATTTGGCGGGGCAGTCGAACCAGCAAGCACACACGGCGCATGACGCGGGCCCGCGCGCGGCACGCGATCGCGCCGGCGCCGCGGCCCGCGTCGCGCGGGCGGCCCTCGCGGGTTGCCTGGCCGCGTGCTTCGCGCTGCCGGCCCATGCGAAGTACGACGTCGACATCGACGCGCCGCGCTCGATCCGCAAGCTCCTCAAGACCCATCTCGATATCGCCCGCTTCGCCAAGCGCGACGACATCAGCGACGACCAGTTCGACTTCCTCGTGACCGCCACGCCGCAGCAGGTGCGCGACCTGGCCGCGACGGCCGGCTATTTCTCGCCGGTCGTGCGTACCGACGTGCGCACCCGCGACGGCAAGCGCGACGTGCGCATCGCGGTCGACCCGGGGAAGCAGACCGTCGTGTCGACGGTCGACCTGGCGTTCAAGGGGCCCGTCGAAACGGAGGATCCGGTGCAGGAGACGGCCACCCGTTTCGCGTTCTCGATGAAGCCGGGCGACCCGTTCACGCAGTCCGACTGGGACGACGCGAAGAATGCGGCGCTCCGGCAATTGCAGGCGCGCCGCTATCTCGGCGCGAAGATCGCGTCGTCCGAGGCGCGCATCGATCCGCGCACGCGGCGCGCGACGCTCGCGGTCACGTTCGACAGCGGCCCGACGTTCACGATCGGCAAGGTCGACGTCGACGGCGTGCGCCGTTATCCGGAAAAGATCGTCACGAACGTCAATCCGCTGTCGGAAGGCGAGATCTACGACGTGCGGCGGATCAACGAATTGCAGCGGCAGTTGCAGAACACGCCGTACTACGCGAGCGTCGCGATCGACGTCGGCGACGATACGTCGAAGCCCGAGCGCACGCCCGTGCACGTGAAGGTCAGCGAGTTCCCGTACAACAACATCCGCGGCGGCGTCGGCTTCGCCACCGATACGGGGCCGCACGTGCAAGGCTCCTATACGTATCTCGACACCTTCGGCGCCGCGTGGCCGCTGACCGTGTCGGGCCGGCTCGACCAGATTCAGCAGTACGGGCAGGTCCAGCTGTCGATGCCGCCGGGCGAGAAGGGCTGGACCAACAGCGTGCTCGCGTCGTACACGAACACCAACGTGTCCGACACGCGTATCTACAGCGCGCGGGTCGGCGTGCAGCGCACGCGCACCGGCCAGTTCATCGACTATTCGTATTCGCTGATGTATTACCAGGACCGGCTCGACCAGAACGGCGCGGGGCCGACCACGAGCCGCGCACTCGTGCCGCAATGGGCGTGGACCCGCCGCAACGTCGACGATCCGCTGTTTCCGCGCTCGGGCAACCTGATTCACGCGGAGGCCGGCTTCGCGGTCAAGGGCGCGCTGGCCGACGAAACCTTCATCCGCGGCTATGCGCGCGGGCAGCAGTACCTGCCGATCGGCAAGCGCGACCTGTTCGTGTTCCGCGCGGAGCTCGGCGGCGTGTTTACCAGCGGCAGCTCGACCGGCGTGCCGGCGTCGCTGCTGTTCCGCGCCGGCGGCTCGAATTCGGTGCGCGGCTACGGCTACCAGAGCATCGGCAACAGCGTCGACGGCTCCGTTCTGCCGACCAAGTACCTGGTGACGGGCACGGCCGAATACCAGCACTGGTTCAACCGCGACTGGGGCGCCGCGACGTTCTTCGACATCGGCACCGCGACCGATGCGTGGGGCGAGCGCGTGTTTTACCCGGGCGTGGGCGTCGGTGCGCGCTGGCGCAGCCCGGTCGGCCCGATCAACGTCGACGTCGCGTACGGGTTGCGCAACCACAGCGTGCGCCCGTATTTGACGCTCGGCATCGCTTTCTGAACCCGCCGTCCTATTGACGACGACCCGCACGACGAACCGCATGACGAAGGACCCGAACGACACGCCGCCGCCTCACGATCCGGATTCGCCCGACGGCGCGCCCGACACGCCGCCGCGCGCGCCGCGCCGCTGCCGCGCGTGGCGTGTCGTCGCGTGGACGCTCGCGACGGTCGTGCTGCTCGTCGTGCTGGCGGCGGGGCTCGTGCTGGGCGCGGTGACGACCGAACGCGGGACGCGGCTCGCGTGGCAGGCGGCCGGCAAGGTGCTCGGCGCGCGGCTCGCGGGCACGCTCGAAGGGGGCTCGCTCGCGACCGGCGTGCGCCTGCGCGGGTTCGCGTGGATCAGCCCCGACGGCACCGGCACCGAGGTTCGCATCGACCGGCTCGATGGCCGCTGGACACTGACGCGCGCGCCGTGGCGGCTGTCCGTCGCGTATCTGCGCGCCGGCACGATCGACGTGCGGATCGCGCCGGGGCCGTCGACGCCGAGTACGATGCCGCAGGACCTGAGCCTGCCGCTGCAGGTGCGGATCGACGACCTGCGCGTCGACCGCCTCGCCATTCACGAAGGCGGTTCGACGACGCAGCTCGACCATCTCGCGCTGAACGGCCGCAGCGACGGCCGTCACCATGAACTCGTGCTCGACGGCGTCGACACGCCGTACGGCGCGCTGACCGCGCGTGCGAAGCTCGACGGCGTGAAGCCGTTCGCGCTGACGGGCGAAGCCACCTATGCAGGCAAGCTGTCCGACGAAGCGGTCGACGCGCGGGCCCGCGTGTCGGGCTCGCTCGAGGCGCTCGTCGCCGAGGTCGATGCGAGCGGGATGAAGCTGAACGGGCGCGCGCACGTCGAGGCCGCGCCGTTCGGCGCCGTGCCGCTCACGCGCGCGACGCTCGCGTTCGATCACGTGAACCCGCAGGCGCTTTCGCCCGGCGCTCCGGCGGCCGATCTCGCGGTGCGCGCGGAACTCGCACCGGTGACCGCGCCAGCAGGTTCGTCTCCGGCGAAAGGGTTCGCGGTGACGGGCCCGGTGTCGATCGTCAATGCGAAGCCGGGCACGCTCGGCGATCATCTGCTGCCGCTGATCGACGCGCATGCGACCGTGCATCTCGACGCGCACGCGCAACGGATCGACGGCCTCGCGCTGAAGCTGATCCGCGACGGCAGCGTGACGGGCGGCGGCACGCTCGCGGGCGGCAAGGGCCGCTTCGACCTGAAGGTCGCGAACCTCGACCTGAACGCGTTCGTCGCCGAACTGCGACCGATGCGCCTCGGCGGCCCGCTCGGCGTCACGCTTGCGGGCGACGTGACGACCGTCGATTTCGACCTGAACGACCCGAAGCTCGCGCTCGGCGCGCGCGCCAAGGTCGCGCTGACGCAGAAGCAGACCGTGCTGACCGACACGCGCGTGACTGCGGCCAAGGGGCGCATCGACCTGACCGGCGTATTCCGCCACGACGCGCATTCGAGCTACGACGCGAAGGCGACGCTCACCGCCTTCGATCCGCTGCTGCTCGCCGCGACGGGCGCACCGAAGGCGGGCGGCGGCAAGGCGTCGGCCAAGCGCGGCGAGACGCGCGTGTCGGGCACGCTGACGGCGTCGGGCGCGTTCGCGCCGCAGGTCTCGACGAAGGCGACCTTCAAGCTCGCCGACAGCCTGTACGACGGCGTGCCGCTGACCGGCGCCGGCGTCGTGCAGCTCGCCGGCTCGCGGATCCTGCCGAGCAACGCGACCCTGTCGATCGCCGGCAACCACGTCGACCTGCGCGGCAGCTTCGGCGCGCCCGGCGACCGGCTGCGCTTCGTCGTCGACGCGCCGCAGCTCGACCGGCTCGGCTTCGGCGTCGAAGGGCTCGTGCAGGCGCAGGGCGACCTGACCGGCAGTTTCGCGCATCCGAACGTGACGGCCACCTACAAGGCCGAGCACGTCGTCGTCGGTTCGAACCGGATCGGCACCGCGCAGGGCCGCGCGGACATCCGCGACGGAGCACACGGCGCACTCGTGTTCACGGCCGACGCGGCCGACATCGCGCTCGGCTCGTTCAAGCTGAAGTCGTTGCGCGCGAACCTCGACGGCACGCGCGCGAAGCACACGCTCGACGCAGCGGCGCTCGGGGTGGCCGGCGGCCGCGTGATCGACCTGACGCTCGCGGCGAACGGCGGCGTGGTCGAGAACCGCGACGGCATGCGCTGGGACGGCACCGTCACGCGTCTCGCGAATCGCGGCACGCCGGCGCTCGCGCTGCAGGCGCCGCTGACGATCTCGGCCGGCGCCGGGCGCGTGACGCTCGGCGCGACGCGGCTCACGCTCGAAGGCGCGGCGATCGACCTGAAATCGTTCGTGTTCGATCGCGGCCAGATGCGCTCGGCGGGCGCCGTGACCGGTGCGTCGGTCGCGCGTTTCCTCGAGGTTCGCCAGGCGCTGACCGGCCAGCGGCCGCCGGTGCGGACCGACGTCGTGCTCGATGCCGACTGGGACTTCTCGCTCGGCGCGAACGCGACGGGGTACGTGCAGGCGAAGCGCCGCGGCGGCGACGTGACGATCGAGACCGGGCGCGGCATCGCGTCGCTCGGCCTGACCGATCTGTCCGCACGCGCGAGCTTCGCGCCCGGCAACCGGCTCAACGTGACGGCGCTCGCGAAGGCGAGCCGGATCGGCACGCTCGACGCGAACGTCGCGGTGCCGTTCGCGCTGCGCGACGGCGTGTTCGGCATCGTCGACGACGGTCCGCTGTCGGGCCGCATCGACGCCGACATCCCCGCGCTGAAGACCACCGGCAACCTGTTCGGGCCGAGCTACCTGCTCGGTGGGCGTGCGGCGCTGAAGCTGACGGTCTCCGGCACGCCGGTGAAACCGAACCTGTCGGGGACGCTGACGGGCGACGATCTTTCCGCGACGCTCATCGACCAAGGCGTGCAGCTGAAGGACGGCATCGTTCGCGTGAAGCTGTCGGACAACCTCGTCGAATTCGAGCAGGTCGAATTTCACGGCGGCGACGGCACGCTGCGCGCGCTCGGCCGCGTGCGCCTCGACGGCGAGGCGCCCGACCTGACCGCCAGCATCGTCGCGGACAAGCTCGAACTGTTCGCGGCGCCGGACCGCAAGCTGTCGCTGTCGGGCAAGGCCACCGTCGCGAACGACGGGCCGCGCGGCGCGCTGTCGATCGACGGCAAGTTCGTGGTCGACCGCGCGCTGTTCGACCTGCCCGAGCAATCGGCGCCGCACCTGTCCGACGACGTCGTGATCGTGCAGCCGGACGGCACGGTACGCGGCGAGACGCCGACCGGCACCGCGGCCGCGAAGCCGAAGCCGGTCGAAAACAAGCCGGCGCCGTCGCTGGCGCCGCGCGCGAACATCGACGTCGGTCTCGGCAACAACTTCCGCTTCAAGGGCCACGGCGCGGATCTCGGGCTGCGCGGCACGATCACCGTGATGAGCGCGCCGGGCGTGCCGCTGCGAGCGGTCGGCAACGTGCGCGTGACCGAAGGCTCGACGTACACGACGTTCGGCCGCAAGCTCGCGGTCGAGAACGGCTTCTTCACGTTCAACGGCCCCGTGTCGAACCCGGGCGTCAACATCCTCGCGATGCGGCGTAACCAGGAGGTCGAGGCCGGCGTGCAGGTGACGGGCACGATCCAGTCGCCGACGGCCAAGCTGGTGTCGGAGCCGAACGTCACGGACAACGAAAAGCTGTCGTGGCTGCTGTTCGGGCACGGCACCGATCAGGGCAACAACGTCGGCCAGCAGGGGGCGATGACGGCCGCGCTCGGGCTGCTTGGCAGCGTGACCGGCAAGCGCGTCGCGCAGACCTTCGGACTCGACGAGGTGTCGGTCGGCCGCAGCGAAGTCGGCCTGACCGATCCGCAGGTCGTGCTGGTGTCGAAGGCGATCAACGAGCGGTTCGTGCTCGGCTTCGAGCAGGGGCTGCAATCGGCGAGCAACGCGTTCAAGGCGACGATCAACCTGACGCGCTTCTGGTCGGTGTCCGCGTACGGCGGCACGTTCCAGGGCGTCGATCTGAACTACACGCGGCGCTTCGATCGCTGGTTCGGGCAGCGCTGAGCGCGGGCGCGGCGTACCGGGCGGCAATGAAAAAGCCCCGCACGATTCGACATCGTGCGGGGCTTTTTTGCGCAGGCAGCAGCGCGTTCGGCTTACTTCACGCGCATGCCGGGCTTCGCGCCGCTGTGCGGTTCGAGGATGTAGAGGCCCGGTTCCGCCTTTTCGTCGGCGGCCGACGCGGCGAGCACCATCCCTTCGGACAGGCCGAACTTCATCTTGCGCGGCGCGAGGTTCGCGACCATCACCGTCAGCTTGCCGACGAGCTGCTCCGGCTGGTACGCGGACTTGATGCCCGAGAACACGTTGCGGGTCTTTTCCTCGCCGACGTCGAGCGTGAGCTGCAGCAGCTTGTCCGAGCCTTCGACGGCCTGGCACGCGACGATCTTCGCGATGCGCAGGTCGATCTTCGCGAAATCGTCGATCGAGATCGGCGCGTCGTCGGCACCGTTCGCGGCGGCCGGCTTCGCGTCGGCATTGCGCTTCGCATTCTTCGCGGCGTTCGCGCTCGCGGCGGCTGCACCCGTCGCTTCGGCCTGCAGCGAATCGCGGTTCGCGGCGAGCAGCGCTTCGATCTGCTTCGCATCGACGCGCGTCATCAGGTGCTGGTACGCCTTGATCGGCTGCGCCGACGACAGCGGCTTCGCGGCATCGGCCCACACGAGCGGCGGGATCCCGAAGAACGCCTCGACCGCTTCGGCGACGCGCGGGATCACCGGCTTCAGCGCGAGCGACAGCAGGCGGAAGGCTTCGAGGCTCACGCTGCAGGTTTCGTGCAGCGCGACCGCGTTGGCCGGATCCTTTGCGAGATCCCATGGCTTCGCGCCGTCGACGTACGCGTTCACTTCGTCCGCGAGCTCCATCGTGTGGCGCAGCGCGCGGCCGTATTCGCGTGCTTCGTAGTTCGCGGCGATCTGCGCAATCGCATCGCGCAGCTTCGCGACGAGCGGATGATTCATCGCGCTGTCCTGCACGCGGCCGTCGAAACGCTTGATCAGGAAGCCTGCCGCGCGACTCGCGATGTTCACGTACTTGCCGACGAGATCGCTGTTCACGCGCGCCTGGAAGTCGTCGAGGTTCAGGTCGATGTCTTCCATCGTCGCGTTCAGCTTCGCGGCGAAGTAGTAGCGCAGCCACTCGGGGTTCAGGCCCGTGTCGATGTAGCTCCGCGCGGTGATGAACGTGCCGCGCGATTTCGACATCTTCGCGCCGTCGACCGTCAGGAAGCCGTGCGCGAACACGTTGGTCGGCGTGCGGTGGCCCGAGAACTCGAGCATCGCCGGCCAGAACAGCGTGTGGAAGTACAGGATGTCCTTGCCGATGAAGTGATACTGCTCGGCCTTCGAGCCCGGGCGGATCCACGCATCGAAATCGATGCCGTTGCGGTCGCACAGATTCTTGAAGCTCGCGTAGTAGCCGACCGGCGCGTCGAGCCACACGTAGAAATACTTGCCGGGCGCGCCGGGGATCTCGAAGCCGAAGTACGGCGCGTCGCGCGAGATGTCCCAGTCGGCGAGCTTGGCTTCGCCGGCATCGCCGAGCCATTCGCGCATCTTGTTGGTCGCTTCGGGCTGCGCGAGGCCGCTCACCCATTCACGCAGGAACGATTCACAACGCGGGTCGGACAGGCGGAAGAAGTAGTGCTTCGAGGTCTTGCGCACCGGCGTCGCGCCCGACACGACCGAATACGGGTTCAGCAGTTCGGTCGGCAGGTAGGTCGAGCCGCACACCTCGCAGCTGTCGCCGTACTGGTCCTTCGCGTGGCACTTCGGGCACTCGCCCTTGATGAAGCGGTCCGGCAGGAACATTTCCTTGACCGGATCGTACGCTTGCTCGATTTCGCGTTCGGCGATCAGGCCGGCTTCCTGCAGCGCCAGATAGATCTTCTCGCTCAGCACGCGGTTCTCGTCCGAATCGGTCGAGTAGAAGTTGTCGAACGACACGCCGAAGCTGTCGAAGTCGCGCTTGTGCTCGGTCCACACGCGGTCGATCAGCTGCTTCGGCGTCAGGCCTTCCTGCTCCGCGCGCAGCATGATCGGCGTGCCGTGCGTATCGTCGGCGCCGATGTAGTAGACCTCGTGGCCATGCATTCGCAGCGCCCGCACCCAGATGTCGGTCTGGATGTACTCGACCAGGTGGCCGATGTGGATCTGCCCGTTGGCATAGGGCAGTGCGGACGTAACGAGGATCTGGCGGCCACCTTGCGGCGCCGCAGCCTGCACGGAAGTGAGGTCGGATGCGGACATAGGGTCTGGAGAAGAACAGCGGGAAAAACGACGGGAAACCGCGATTCTAGCAGGGGGACGGGCCGGCGCGGCGGGCACGCGCCGCGGACCGGGCGGCGAAAGGGGCGCGGCCGCGCATGCGGCGCGCCCGACAGCGTCGTGCTGCATTGCAGCACGAATTTCGCGGGCAAAAAAAACCGGGGCGGATACGGCCCCGGAGCAACAACGACAAGAGGAGAATGGTGACGCGCCGGCAACACCAGCCGCGTACCGTAAATACTGACCACGGCCTGCGACAGAAGTTCGAAAAATTTTTCGATTTGTTACCGGCCCCGCCGAACGCCTTGTGAGGCGGGGCTGTGCGGGCAGGGCGCCCGCACGTTTCCTCTCGTGGTCGCGCTTACTGATGCTGTTGCGGCGCGCGCAGGTAGATCTCGACGCGGCGGTTTTGTGCGCGGCCGGCTTCGGTCGCGTTGTCCGCGATCGGGTTCGATGCGCCCATGCCTTGCGCCGACAGACGGCCGCCGTTCACGCCGCGCTGCACGAGCGCGTTCACGACGCTTTGCGCGCGGTTCTGCGACAGCGTCTGGTTCAACTGCGCCGAGCCCGTGCTGTCCGTGTAGCCGACGATCGACGCCGTCACTTGCGGGTTCTGGTTCAGCGTCGTCGCCAGGTCGTTCAGCAGCGGCGTGAACGCCGGCGTGATCGCGTACTGGTTCGTCGCGAACGTGACCGAGCTCGGCACGTTCAGCTTCAGCGAGCCGTCCGGCTGTTCGGTGACCTGCGTACCCGTCTGCGCTGCCGACGGCGCGAGCTTGTTCTTGATCGCTTGCCAGTTGTAACCCGTCACGCCGCCGACCAGTGCACCGACGCCCGCGCCGATCGCCGCGCCCTTGCCGCCGCCGGCCAGTGCGCCGATCCCTGCGCCCAGCGCCGCACCCGTGCCGGTGCCGACGGCCGTATTGTTGCCCTGCTGCGTGGCGCAGCCTGCCAGCAGCGCGCCGGCGAGTGCGAAGACGGACAGGCGAGTCGCGATTTTCATGTTCATGTTGGATTCCTCTCTTGGTTGAACGAGTCGACAACGACGACAAACAACAGCTACGGCTCCCTGCGCGGGCCCGCCGAAAAAGGAAGGCCGGCCTGCGCTCGCGGCAGCCGCCGAGGCGGTCGCATGCCCTGTCCGTCAGCGTGGCTGTTCGGACAGTGCGACGCGTCAGCCTCTACAATATAGGCGTAAGCGGCCGATTTGGCCCTATAGCGTGCCGCACGCGAAGAGTGCGCCGGGTCGCGCGTTCGCGCAATGGCGTGCAACAGATTCTTTCACTTTTCCCGATTTTCGCAGCGTAATTTGATATTTTTTGACGTTTGCGCGCGCGAAAAACGTTTTCACGGAGTTTCGATGAGCATTGACCGGGCACAAGTCGACGCCGCACTGGCGGCAGTCGTCGACCCCAATACCGGCCGCCCGTACGCGGCGAACAAGGGCGTGCGCAACGTCGCGATCGACGGCGATGTCGTGGCGCTCGACGTGGTGCTCGGTTATCCGGCGCGCAGCCAGCACGACGACGTGCGCGCACGCGTCGCCGCGGCGCTGCAGGCCGTGCCGGGCGTGCGCGACGCGCGCGTCGCCGTGTCGCAGGAGATCGTCGCGCATACGGTGCAGCGCGGCGTGAAGTTGTTGCCGAACGTGAAGAACATCGTCGCGGTCGCGTCGGGCAAGGGCGGCGTCGGCAAGAGCACGACGGCCGTGAACCTCGCGCTCGCGCTCGCCGCAGAAGGCGCGGCGGTCGGCATCCTCGACGCCGACATCTACGGCCCGTCGCTGCCGACGATGCTCGGCATCCACGGCCAGCGCCCCGAGTCGCCGGACAACCAGTCGATGAACCCGCTCGTCGGCCATGGGCTGCAGGCGAACTCGATCGGCTTCCTGATCGAGGAAGACAACCCGATGGTGTGGCGCGGCCCGATGGCGACGTCCGCACTCGAGCAACTGCTGCGCCAGACCAACTGGCGCGAGCTCGACTACCTGATCGTCGACATGCCGCCCGGTACGGGCGACATCCAGCTCACGCTCGCGCAGCGCGTGCCCGTCACCGGCGCGGTGATCGTCACCACGCCGCAGGACATCGCGCTGCTCGACGCGAAGAAGGGGCTGAAGATGTTCGAGAAGGTCGGGATTCCGATCCTCGGCATCGTCGAGAACATGAGCATCCACATCTGCTCGAACTGCGGCCACGAGGAGCACATCTTCGGCGCGGGCGGCGCGGAGCGGATGGCGAAGGATTACGGCGTGAACGTGCTGGGCAGCCTGCCGCTCGACATCGCGATTCGCGAGCGTGCCGACAGCGGCGCGCCGACGGTTGCGGCCGAGCCGGACGGCGCGCTGGCGCGGCGCTACCGCGATATCGCGCGCGGCGTCGCGCTGGCGATCGCCGAGCGATCGCGCGACATGACGTCGAAGTTCCCGTCGATCGTTGTTCAAAATACGTAAAACCCTTGCGGGGCGGGGCCTCACGCTGTTTACGGCGCCGCGAGGCGCGGTATCATGGCGACTTTTCCCGGGTCCCTTTACCCACCCGGCGCGGCCGTCGTCTCACACGGCCGCCAGCCGGTATGAGGATCGAATGAAACAACGACATCACGGCGTGCGCGCCGGCCGCGCGCGGCGCGCGCTGCTGGCCGCCGCCGCGCTGGGCCTGCTGGCCGGCTGTACCTCCTTTTCCTCGTCGCACGAAAAACGGGCCGACGCGCAACTGCAGCCGACGGTCGGCTCGCAGGCGCGCGGCGCGGTGACGTTCGTCGAGCGCCCGGACGGCGTGCAGGTCACCTACAACCTGGTCGGCCTGCCGCCGAACAGCGATCACGCGCTGCAGGTGCACGAACGCGGCGACTGCAACGCGGGCGACGGCTCGAGCGCCGGCCAGGTGTTCGCGCCGGCCGCCGACCGGCTGCGCGCGGGTGCGCGCGTCGCCGGCGATCTCGGCAACATCCATGCGGATGCGAACGGCGTCGCGGCCGGCTTCATCGTCGCGCCCGACCTGGCCCTCGATGGCGTGCGCTCGGCGATGAACCGCGCGGCGCTGGTGCACCGCGACTCGAGCGACCCGGCGTTTCCGCAGCATGGCGCGGGGCCCGCGCTGGCTTGCGGGGTGATCCGTTGACGGCCGCCGCATGCGCGGGCCGACGATCGCGTAAAATGTGCGCCTTTCCCGGCCGCCGCCTGGCGCGAGCGGCCCTTCCCGACTGTCACGCAGCGTTTCCTGGCGCCCCGATATGAAACGACCCCAACGCTCACTTCGTTCGCTCGGGGGGATGCAGTCCCCCCGTTCCCGCCATGCGCGGAGGCCGGCATGAGCATCAAGTCCGACAAATGGATTCGGCGCATGGCCGAAGAGCACAAGATGATCGAGCCGTTCGTGCCCGATCAGGTCCGCGCGTCCGAGGACGGCCGCCGGATCGTCAGCTACGGCACGTCGAGCTACGGCTACGATATCCGCTGCGCGGACGAATTCAAGATCTTCACGAACATCAACTCGACGATCGTCGATCCGAAGAACTTCGACGAGGGTTCGTTTGTCGATTTCAAGGGCGACGTGTGCATCATCCCGCCGAATTCGTTCGCGCTGGCCCGCACCGTCGAATATTTCCGCATCCCGCGCACCGTGCTGACGGTCTGCCTCGGCAAGTCGACCTACGCGCGCTGCGGGATCATCGTCAACGTGACGCCGTTCGAACCCGAGTGGGAAGGCTACGTCACGCTGGAATTCTCGAATACCACGCCGCTGCCCGCGAAGATCTACGCGAACGAAGGCGTCGCGCAGGTCTTGTTCTTCGAGAGCGACGAAGTGTGCGACGTGTCGTACGCCGATCGCGGCGGCAAGTATCAGGGTCAGCGCGGTGTCACGCTGCCGAAAACCTGATCTGGTTGCATAACGTCTCACCAGTTTCCGGGTGACCGCTGCGCGTGACGCGCCGCGGTCGTTCTTTTTGGAGAATCGCCCATGAAGTTTCGTTTTCCCGTCGTCATCATCGACGAAGATTTCCGCTCCGAGAACATCTCGGGCTCCGGCATCCGGGCGTTGGCCGAAGCGATCGAGAAGGAGGGCGTCGAAGTCCTCGGCCTCACGAGCTACGGCGATCTGACGTCGTTCGCGCAGCAATCGAGCCGCGCGTCGTGCTTCATCCTGTCGATCGACGACGACGAACTCATGCTCGGCGAAACCGGGCCGGACGGCGAGCTGCCCGAGCTCGCGACCGCGATCATCGAGCTGCGCGCGTTCGTCACCGAAGTGCGCCGCCGCAACGCGGACATCCCGATCTTCCTGTACGGCGAGACGCGCACGTCGCGGCATCTGCCGAACGACATCCTGCGCGAGCTGCACGGCTTCATCCACATGTTCGAGGACACGCCGGAGTTCGTCGCGCGCCACATCATCCGCGAAGCGAAGGTCTATCTCGATTCGCTCGCGCCGCCGTTCTTCAAGGAGCTCGTCAAGTACGCGGACGAAGGCTCGTACTCGTGGCACTGCCCCGGTCACTCGGGCGGCGTCGCGTTCCTGAAGAACCCGCTCGGCCAGATGTTCCACCAGTTCTTCGGCGAGAACATGCTGCGCGCGGACGTCTGCAACGCGGTGGACGAACTCGGCCAGCTGCTCGATCACACGGGCCCGGTCGCGGCGTCCGAGCGCAACGCGGCGCGCATCTTCAGCGCGGATCACCTGTTCTTCGTGACCAACGGCACGTCGACGTCGAACAAGATCGTCTGGCACGCGACGGTCGCGCCCGGCGACATCGTGCTGGTCGACCGCAACTGCCACAAGTCGATCCTGCACGCGATCACGATGACGGGTGCGATCCCGGTGTTCCTCACGCCGACGCGCAACCATTTCGGCATCATCGGGCCGATCCCGCGCGACGAGTTCAAGCCGGAGAACATCCGCAAGAAGATCGAGGCGAACCCGTTCGCGCGCGAGGCGATGCGCCAGAACCCGGACATGAAGCCGCGGATCCTGACGATCACGCAGAGCACGTACGACGGCGTCGTCTACAACGTCGAGATGATCAAGGACCTGCTCGGCGACCTGCTCGACACGCTGCACTTCGACGAAGCGTGGCTGCCGCACGCGACGTTCCACGATTTCTACCGCGACATGCACGCGATCGGCGACGGGCGGCCGCGCACGGGCGCACTCGTGTTCGCGACGCACTCGACGCACAAGCTGCTCGCCGGTATCTCGCAGGCCTCGCAGATCGTCGTGCAGGATTCGGAGAACCGCACGTTCGACAAGCACCGCTTCAACGAGGCGTACCTGATGCACACGTCGACGAGCCCGCAGTACGCGATCATCGCGTCGTGCGACGTCGCGGCCGCGATGATGGAGCCGCCGGGCGGCACCGCGCTCGTCGAGGAATCGATCGCCGAGGCGATCGACTTCCGCCGCGCGATGCGCAAGGTCGACGCCGAATACGGCGACGACTGGTTCTTCAGCGTGTGGGGGCCGGACAACCTGTCCGAGGAAGGCATCGGTTCGCGCGAAGACTGGATGCTGAAGCCGAACGACCACTGGCACGGCTTCGGCCCGCTCGCGGAAGGCTTCAACATGCTCGACCCGATCAAGGCGACGATCATCACGCCGGGGCTCGACGTCGACGGTGAGTTCGGCGAGACCGGCATTCCAGCCGCGATCGTCACGAAGTATCTGGCCGAGCACGGGATCATCGTCGAGAAGACGGGCCTGTATTCGTTCTTCATCATGTTCACGATCGGCATCACGAAGGGCCGCTGGAACTCGATGGTGACCGAGCTGCAGCAGTTCAAGGACGATTACGACAACAACCAGCCGCTGTGGCGCGTGCTGCCGGAATTCGTCGCGCAGCATCCGCGCTACGAGCGCGTCGGCCTGCGCGACCTGTGCACGCAGATCCACGACGTGTACCGCGCGAACGACATCGCCCGTCTGACGACCGAGATGTACCTGTCGGACATGGAGCCGGCGATGAAGCCGTCGGACGCGTTCGCGAAGCTCGCGCACCGCAAGATCGACCGCGTGCCGCTCGACGAGCTCGAAGGCCGCGTGACGAGCATCCTGCTCACGCCGTACCCGCCGGGCATTCCGCTGCTGATCCCGGGCGAGCGCTTCAACAAGACGATCGTGAACTACCTGCGGTTCGCGCGCGACTTCAACGAGCGTTTCCCGGGCTTCCACACCGACATCCACGGCCTCGTCGCGGAAGAGGTGAACGGCCGCGTCGAGTACTTCGTCGACTGCGTGCGCGACTGATGGCGACGCACGGACGATTCCGGACGATGCGCGCGGCGCTGGCCGCGCTCGTCGTCTGGGCGGCAGGATTGACGGGGCTCGCAGGCGCGGGTGCCGTTCACGCGGAAGTCGCGGCGGCCGACCCGATCGACGTCGCGATGCGGCAATGTCTCGCGCGGCGCGACCGGTCGTCGCCGGCCGGCCAGATCCAGTGCATGGGCGAAGCGCAGCAGCAGTGGCAGGCAGTGATGGACGGCGCGTACCAGCGCCTGTCGAAGGATGCGCCGGCCGACGCGAAGCGCGGCTGGCAGGAGAGCCAGCGCCGCTGGCTCACGTGGCGCAAGGACGAAGTGCAACTGCTGAAGGCCGTGTACGACACGACGCGCGGCACCGCGTATGCGATGTCGAGCGCCGACCTGCAACTGCAGCCGGTGCGCGATCGCGCGCTGGCGCTGCGCGGGGCGGCCGATCGCTATGCACCGCCGCCCGCCGCCGTGCCGGTCGCGGCGACGAGCGGTGCGCAGGGCGGTGCGGCTGCGGCTGCACCGGCCGGCGCCAAGCCGGCGAACGCGCCGCGCGATCCGGCGATCCGCCGCGTGCGGCCGTGCGCGCAGGACGCCGCGTGCGAACACGCGCTGTTCGACCTGAACCGCTATTACCAGAAGCTGCGCCGCAAGATGCCCGCGCATTCGGCCGCGACGCTCGTGCGCGCGCAGCGCGCGTGGGTGGCGTTCCGCGATGCGACGGCGCCGCTCGTCGGCGAGGACGGCCGCGTCGACCTGATCGGTGCGCGCATCGCGACGATGAAGCGGCTGTCGGAGACGGCCGGCAATCGGTAGGAATCGCGGCGAGGCCGATGATCCGGCTCGGCAACGCAAAACGGGCACCCTCGGGTGCCCGTTGGCATTGGCGGGCCGTGTGCGCCGCTTACGCGCTCTGCTGCGTGTCCAGCCGGCCGAACCACGTCGGCACGAGCGAGACCGCGTCGTCGAGCGACGCGAGCACGTGCAGGCTCAGCGCGACGATGTCGGGCGTCGGCGCCTTCAGGTCGGGCACGGTGACGACCGCGGCGCCCGCGCCGGCGGCCGACAGCGCGCCGAAGTCGCTGTCCTCGAACGCGACACACGCGTGGGCCGGCACGCCGAGGCGCTCGGCCGCGAGCCGGTAGACGGCCGGGTCGGGCTTGCCGCGCGCGACTTCGTCGCCGCCCGCGATCGCGCGGAAGAACGGCAGCACGCCGACGGCGTCGAGCCGCGCGCGGATCACGTCGCGCGCGGATGACGACGCGACCGCGCACGGAATGCCGGCCTGCGCGAGTGTGTCGAGCAGCGCAAGCGCGCCCGACTTCAGCGGAAACTTCGGATGGGGTTCGGGTGCGGCGAGTTGCTCGCGCACGCGGATGCGCACCGCGTCGAACGTGTCGGGGTCGCCGATCAGTCGCGCGAGGATCACCTGGCCTTCGGCGAACGAGCGGCCGACGATCTGCAGATAATCGATCTCGGTCAGCGCGACGCCGTGCGCGTTCGACACGTCGATCCACGTGTTCATGATGGTCCGCTCGGAATCGACGAGCAGGCCGTCCATGTCGAAGAGCGCGGCGGAAAAGGTCATCGGGGCATCCGTGAAGCGGGGGAGGCGGCGGGCGGCGCGTCGGCCGCCCGAATGAAAAACGGACGCCGAAGGCGTCCGTCGGAGACTGCGGGTCGTTACTTGCCCAGCGCGGCGCGGGCAGCGTTGACGGCCGCACGCACCTGGTCGGGCGCGGTGCCGCCCGGATGGTTGCGGCTCGCGACCGACCCTTCGAGCGTCAGGTAGCCGAACACGTCGTCGCCGATCAGGTGCGCGACGTTCGGCAGTTCCCGCTTCATCTCGTCGAGCGTCAGGTCGGCGAGGTCGATGCCGCGGTCGTCGCAGATCTTGACCGCGTGTGCGACGGCTTCGTGCGCGTCGCGGAACGGCAGGCCGCGCTTCACGAGGTAGTCGGCGAGGTCGGTGGCGGTCGAGAAGCCCTGCAGCGCGGCCGCGCGCATCGCGTCCGGCTTCACGGTGATGCCCGCGACCATCTCGGCGAAGATCCGCAGCGTGTCGGCGACCGTGTCGACCGTGTCGAACAGCGGTTCCTTGTCTTCCTGGTTGTCCTTGTTGTAGGCGAGCGGCTGGCCCTTCATCAGCGTGAGCAGCGCCATCAGGTGGCCGTTCACGCGGCCGGTCTTGCCGCGCGCGAGTTCCGGCACGTCGGGGTTCTTCTTCTGCGGCATGATCGAGCTGCCGGTGCAGAAGCGGTCGGCGATGTCGATGAAGCCGACGCGCGGGCTCATCCACAGCACGAGCTCTTCGGAGAAGCGCGACACGTGCGTCATCACGAGCGCGGCCGCCGCGGTGAATTCGATCGCGAAGTCGCGATCCGACACCGCGTCGAGCGAGTTCGCGCAGATGCCGTCGAAGCCGAGCGTCTTCGCGACCGCGTGACGGTCGATCGGGTAGCTGGTGCCCGCGAGCGCGGCCGCGCCGAGCGGCAGGCGGTTCACGCGGGTGCGGCAGTCGCGCATGCGTTCCGCGTCGCGCGTGAACATCTCGACGTACGCGAGCAGGTGATGGCCGAATGTGACCGGCTGCGCGACCTGCAGATGCGTGAAGCCCGGCATGATCGTGTCGGCGTTCTGTTCCGCGAGGTCGATCAGTGCGCCGCGCAGGTCGTTCAGCAGGCCGCCGATGCGGTCGATCTCGCCGCGCAGCCACAGGCGGATGTCGGTCGCGACCTGGTCGTTGCGCGAGCGGCCCGTGTGCAGGCGCTTGCCGGCATCGCCGATCAGCGCGGTCAGGCGCGCCTCGATGTTCAGGTGGACGTCTTCCAGGTCGAGCTGCCATTCGAATTCGCCGCGCTCGATTTCGCCCTTGATCTGCGCCATCCCGCGTTCGATCGCGGCCAGGTCGTCGGCGCTGATGATCTTCTGCGCAGCGAGCATGTTCGCGTGCGCGAGCGAGCCGGCGATGTCGACGAGCGCGAGGCGCTTGTCGAAAAACACCGACGACGTGTAGCGCTTGACCAGCTCCGACATCGGTTCCGAGAAGCGGGCCGACCAGGCCTCGCCCTTTTTGTGCAGTTGGGACGTCATGGCGATTCTTCGAAGGGGAGTTGGGCGGCGTGCGCCGCCGAGGGAATCCCGCGATTCTAACATTCGCGGGCCGGCCCACCGGCCTTTGCCGGCGCGGCCTGTGCTCAGTCGCGTACCAGCACGACGAGCTTCAGGTCCTCGCGGTGCGCGGGCTTCAGCGTGATCTGCTGGTACACGAGGCGGCCGTCGGCCGGGTGGTCGAATTCGCGCAGCCCGCCTTCGCGCTCGAACACGTCCTGGGATGCCCAGTACTGCGCGAACGCGTCGCTGCCGGCCGTCAGCGCGTCGATCAGCGCGCGCGTCGGCGCATCGGTCAGGTGGCGGATCGCATCGGCGCGGAATTCGGCCGCGAGCCGCCGCGCGCGGGTTTCCCAGTCGACGATCAGCGTGCGGGCGTCCGGCGACATGAACGTGAAGCGCAGCAGGTTGCGGTCGTGCTCGCCGTCGAGCCAGCCGGAAAAGAGCGCGGCGGCCGGCGCATTCCACGCGAGCGCGTTCCATTGGCGGTCGAGCACGTAGGCGGGCGTCGCGATCGCCGCGACGGTCGCGGCGAGCGTCGGCGGCAGGTCGCCGCCCGCGACATCGGGCTCGGCTGGGTCGCGCTGCGCGGCCAGCTCGAACAGGTACGCGCGCTCGGCCTTCGACAGTTGCAGCGCGACGGCGATCCGGGCGAGCGCGTCGGCCGACGCCGACACGGGCCGGCCCTGTTCGATCCACGTGTACCAGGTCGGGCTGACGCCGCACAGTTGCGCGACTTCCTCGCGCCGCAGCCCCGGCGTGCGGCGGCGCGGGCCGGGCGGCAGGCCGACGGCCTGCGGCGACAGCCGCTCGCGATGGGCGCGGATGAATTCGCCGAGCGCGCGAGCGGGCGTGGCGTCGAGCGGCGGGACGGGAGCGGAGGACGGCTGGTTCATGCGGAAACGGCGAAATGGAGACGAAGACGCGGCAACGATCAGACAGGTGGATCGAATACCAGAATAACTGCTTAACTTGTACTGGTACACGTGCGGGCCTATTGTAGCGGCTCGCGCGCTGGCAGGGCAGCGGGCGTCCCACAATACGTTGCACGGGGCCGGATCGCGCGCGGGAGCGCCGGGTTCGGCCGGCTGCATCAAGAAAAGGAGCGAACGATGAAACACCACGACCAGGTCGCCGACGCATTCGGCACGACGGCCGCCGCCTATCTGACGAGCACGGTTCATGCGACGGGCGCCGACCTGCAGGCGCTCGCCGACGCGGTGAGTGCGACGCCCGATGCGGCGGTGCTCGACCTCGGTTGCGGCGCCGGCCACGCGAGCTTCGCGGTCGCGCCGCACGTGCGCGACGTGGTCGCGTACGATCTCGCCGCGCCGATGCTCGCGACCGTCGACGCGGCCGCACGCGAGCGCGGGCTCGCGAATATCCGCACGCAGCAGGGCCCGGCCGAACGGCTGCCGTTCGACACAGCGACGTTCGACTGGGTCGTGAGCCGGATGAGCGCGCACCACTGGCACGACATGCGCGCGGCGCTCGCCGAGGTGCGTCGCGTGCTGAAGCCGGGCGGCCGCGTGTTGATGATCGACATCGCCGGCAACGATCATCCGCTCCTCGATACGTACCTGCAGGCCGCGGAAGTGCTGCGCGACGCGTCGCACGTGCGCGACTATCGCGCGGACGAATGGCTCGCGATGTTTCGCGCAGCCGGTTTCGATGCGCAGGTGCACAGCCGCTGGCGGTTGCCGATCGATTTCGACACGTGGGTCGCGCGCATCCGCACGCCGGCCGACAGCGTCGCCGGCATTCGCGCGCTGTGGGCGCATGCGCCGGACGAGGTGCGCGGCTATTACGCGGTGCAGCCCGACGGTTCGTTCGAGCACGATGCGTTGCTGATCGACGCGCACTGAGCGTGCGGCGCGCGCCGCGCCGTTTCTCGTCGCATGAAAAAAGCCGCGATACGCATGGGCGCGTATCGCGGCTTTCGTTGTCCCGGGCGGCGCGGAATGCACCCGCGCCGCGCGCGGATCAGCCGGTGTTGCGCAGGCCGGCCGCGATCCCGTTGATCGTCAGGTGAATCCCGCGGCGCAGCCGCGCGTTCGTGTCGCCCGCGCGGTGACGCTTGATCAGCTCGACCTGCAGGTGGTTCAACGGATCGAGATACGGGAAGCGGTTCTTGATCGAGCGCGCGAGCAGCGGGTTGGTCGCGAGGCGGCTTTCGTGCCCGGTGATTTCCGCGAGCGCCTGCGACGTGCGCTCCCATTCCGCGACGATCCGCTCGAACACGTGCTTGCGCAGCTTGCGGTCGGGCACGAGTTGCGCATAGCGCGACGCGACCGCGAGATCGGTCTTTGCGAGCACCATGTCCATGTTCGACAGCAGGTTCGAGAAGAACGGCCAGGTCTTGTTCATCTTCTTGAGCAGCGCGACGCGTTTCGCGCGTTCGGCGTCGTCGGGCGCGCCGTCGAGATACGCGCTCACCGCGCTGCCGAAGCCGTACCAGCCGGTCAGCAGCAGCCGGCACTGACCCCACGAGAAGCCCCACGGAATCGCGCGCAGATCCTCGATCTTGCGCTGCTTCGGATCCTGCAGCTTGCGCGACGCGGGGCGGCTGCCGATGTTCAGCTCGGCGATCTCGGTAATCGGCGTCGACGCGAAGAAGTAGTCGGTGAAGCCCGGGGTTTCGTAGACGAGCGCGCGATACGCGGCCATCGCCGAGTCGGACAGCGTCTGCATCGCGGCTTCGAACGCGGGCAGTTGCGCCGGTGCGTTCGACTGCGGCAGCAGCGACGCCTCGAGCGTCGCGGCGACGACCGTCTCGAGGTTGCGCCGGCCGATCGACGGGTTCGAGAACTTGCTCGCGATCACCTCGCCCTGTTCGGTCAGGCGGATCTGGCCGTTCACGGTGCCGGGCGGCTGCGACAGGATCGCCTGGTAGGTCGGGCCGCCCCCGCGGCCGACCGTGCCGCCGCGGCCGTGGAACAGTCGCAGCGTGATCTTGCGCTCGCGGAACAGGTCGACGAGCGCGAGTTCCGCGCGATACAGCTCCCAGTTCGACGTGAGGAAGCCGCCGTCCTTGTTGCTGTCGGAGTAGCCGAGCATCACTTCCTGTTCGGCGCCCTGGTGCGCGATCAATGCGTCGATGCCCGGCAGCGCGAAGTATTCGCGCATGATGCGCGACGCGTCGCGCAGGTCGGGGATCGTCTCGAACAGCGGGATCACCATCAGGCTGTTGCGCGCGTCGCCGCCCGGTACGCCGAGCGTGCCTTCGAGCAGGCCCGTCTCCTTCTGCAGCAGCAGTACTTCGACGAGGTCGCTGACGGTTTCCGTGTGCGAAATGATGTAGTTGCGCACCGCGCGCGCGCCGAATTGCGCGCGGACCTCGCGCGCCTTCTCGAACACGCCGAGCTCGCTCTGCGCGAGCGCCGAGTATTCGAGGTACGGCGAGCGCAGCGGGCGCGGATCGGCGAGCGCGGCGAGCAGCACGCGCAGCTTGTCTTCCTCGGCGAGCGCCGCATAGTCGGCCTCGACGCCCGCGCGCGCGAACAGCTCGGCGACCACCGCCTCGTGGATGTCGGAACTCTGGCGCAGGTCGATGCTCGCCAGATGGAAGCCGAATACTTCGGCCGCGCGTACGAGCGGCGCGAGGCGCGGCGCGGCGAGCGACGTGCCGTGGTGTTCGTCGAGCGACGCGGTCAGCACCTTCAGATCGGCGACGAACGCTTCGGAATCCTCGTACGGAATCGCGCGCACCGGCGGCGCGCCGCGGCCCGCGCTGCGCACGGGCACCGTGCCTTCGCCGACGCGCACGCGCGCGCTCGCGGCGAGCCGCGTGTAGATGCCGATCAGCGCGCGGCGATACGGTTCGTCGACGCGGTGCGGCGACTGGTCGGGCGACGCTGCCGCGAGCGCCTTCACCGCGTCGTTGGCGCCGACCAGCAGGTTCGACACCGACAGCTCGGCGCCGAGCTTGTGCACCTGTTCCAGATAGTGTTCGAGGATCACCGCGGCCTGGCGGTTGATCGCCTCGTCGAGCGTCGACGCGGTCACGTTCGGGTTGCCGTCGCGGTCGCCGCCGATCCAGCTGCCCATCTGGAAGAACGCGGGCACGCGGGCCGACAGGCCGTGCTCGGCGAGCGCGGCCTCGATGTCGCCGTACAGCGCGGGCAGCTCGTCGAGGAAGGTCGCGCGGTAGTACGACAGCGCGTTCTCGATTTCGTCGCCGACCGTGAGGCGCGAGTCGCGCAGCATGCGCGTCTGCCACAGCGCGGTCACGCGCGCGCGCAGCATCGCTTCGTTGTACTGGCGCTCGCGCGCGGTCAGTTCCTGGTCGCGCTCGGCGAGCAGGCGCGCGATGTCGTGTTGCGCGTCGAGGATGCTCTTGCGCTGCACTTCGGTCGGGTGCGCGGTCAGCACCGGCACGATCAGCGCATCGTCGAAGAAGCGTTGCAGCAGGCGCTTCGACGCGTTGCCGGTGGTTTTCAATTGATCGAGCGCGTACGCGACCGTGCCGGGCTGCGGCGCGGAGCCGGCCAGCGCGTGGATGCGGCGGCGGCGGTTGTGATGGCGGTCTTCCGCGATGTTCGCGAGGTGCGAGAAATAGCTGAACGCGCGCACGACGCTCACCGTCTGCTCCGGCGTCAGCTTGCGCAGCTTCTTCTCGAGCGTCTGCGCGGCTTCGCTGTCGTCCTCGCGGCGGAACTTGACCGCGGTCTGGCGGATCGCCTCGACCACGTCGAACACGGTATCGCCTTCCTGTTCGCGCACGACGTCGCCGAGCAGGCGGCCGAGGAAGCGGATGTCTTCGAACAGCGGGCGGTCCTTGTCGTCGCGCGCGCGGGTGCCGGCCTTCGTCGCGACGGCCTGGCGGGCGGCTGCGCCGGCGGCCTTCGGCGCCGTTTTTGTCTGACGTATCGGGTCTTTCGGTTTCGTTGCCGTGGGTTTCGTTGCCGTTTTCGCACGGCCGTTCGCGGCAGTGGCGAGCGTGCCCGTCGGGGCGTCGGAGGAGGGCAAGGCAGCATTGCGGCGCGCCGTACGCGCCGATCCGGAAGACTTCACGATGGGTTTCCTTGGGAAAGCTCGAGTCAAAAGGAACTGCGGAAACTGCGGAAACTGCGGAAACTGCGGTCAAGCAACCAGCTACGTGCGGCACATCCGCACAACGGCGCCGCGACCCGCACGGAAGCAGGCCGGGCGCAGGCTCCGGGCTCGGGCCGCCGGGGCGTGCGTGCTACCATTGTTCGGTCTTCAATCCCGTCCTTCGATGTTCCAGCAATGAATTCCGAGACCCCCGCGGCCGGGCCGCAACAGGCACGGCCGCCCGCGACGTTGACGATCGCTTCGCGCGAGAGCCGCCTGGCGATGTGGCAAGCCGAACATGTGCGTGATGCGCTGCGCAAATTATATCCAGCTTGTGACGTGAAAATCCTCGGGATGACGACGCGCGGCGATCAGATTCTCGATCGCACGCTGTCGAAGGTCGGCGGCAAGGGCCTGTTCGTGAAGGAACTGGAGAGCGCGCTGGCCGACGGCCGCGCCGATCTCGCGGTGCACTCGCTGAAGGACGTGCCGATGGCGCTGCCCGACGGCTTCTCGCTCGCCGCGATCATGGAACGCGAGGACCCGCGCGATGCGTTCGTGTCGAACGACTACGCGTCGCTCGATGCGTTGCCGGCCGGCGCGGTCGTCGGCACGTCGAGCCTGCGTCGCGAAGCGATGCTGCGTTCGCGTTATCCGCATCTCGAGGTCCTGCCGCTGCGCGGCAACCTCGACACGCGTCTCGCGAAACTCGACCGCGGCGACTACGCGGCGATCATCCTTGCGGCGGCGGGGCTGAAACGCCTCGGTCTCGAAGCGCGGATCCGCACGCTGCTCGACGTCGAGGCCAGCCCGCCCGCAGCCGGCCAGGGCGCGCTCGGCATCGAGATCGCCGCGCACCGCGACGACGTCGCCGCGTGGCTCGCGCCGCTGCACGACCCGCAGACCGCGCTCGCGGTCGAGGCCGAGCGGATGGTGTCGCGCGCGCTCGGCGGCAGTTGCGAGGTGCCGCTCGCCGCGCACGCGGTGTGGCGAGCGGGCGAGCTGTACCTGACGGGCCGCGTGTCGACCACCGACGGCAAGCGCGTGCTGACGGCCGAGGAGTGCGGGGCCGTCGTGACCGTCGCCGATGCGCTCGCGCTCGGCCGCGCGGTATCCGACGAGCTCGAGGCGCAAGGCGCGCTCGACATCGTCCAGGCGCTGCTCGCGGGCTCGCAGGCCGCGGGCAAGGGCGACGCCTGATGGCGGGCGGCGCGCGCGCGTTCACCGCTGTCCTGACGCGTCCGGACGGCCAGTCCGACGCGCTTGCGTCGCAACTGGCCGATGCCGGTTGCGACGTGCTCGAATTCCCGCTGATCGACATCGCGCCGGTCGACGATCCGGCGCCGCTCGACGCCGCGTTCGCGGCGCTGGCCGACTACGCGCTGGTGATTTTCGTGTCGCCGAACGCGATCGATCGCGCGCTCGCGCGGTACGGCGCGATCTGGCCGAACGCGCTGCCGGTCGGCGTGGTCGGGCCCGGCAGCGTCGCGGCGCTCGAGCGTCACGGCATCGCGGCGCCCGCGCATCGCGTGATCGCGCCGCAGCCCCCGCACGACGGCGGCGTGCCCCATTACGATTCGGAAAGCCTGTTCGCGAGCATCGAGGCCGCGTTCGGCGGCGCGCAGGCGCTGGCGGGCAAGCGCGTGCTGATCGTGCGCGGCGACGGCGGACGCGAATGGCTTGCCGACCGCCTGCGCGAGGCCGGTGCGGACGTCACGCTCGTCGCCGCGTACCGGCGCGTCGTGCCGGAGCCGCGCGTCGGCGCGTGGGAGCGCGTGCACGCGCTGCTCGACGGCCAGCCGCACGCGTGGCTGATCACGAGCTCGGAAGGCGTGCGCAATCTGCACGAGCTCGCGCGCGTCCACCTGAACGACGCCGAGATCGACGCGCTGAAGCATGCGCCGCTCGTGACGCCGCACCCGCGGATCGAGCAGACCGCGCGCGCATTGGGTTTTGATAGGATTACGCTGACCGGCGCGGGCGATGAGCGCATCGTCCGCGCGTTTCGAACGATGGCCGACGAGGCCGTCCAACCGGCGACAGCCGCACCGGTGACTAAACGCATGACAGATACCAACGATTCCAAAAGCGTCGCTTCCCAGCCGGCCGCTGCATCCGCACCGCCGTCCAGCCCTCCTTATCTCGCGCCCGAGCCGCGTGCGCGCCGCGGCGGCAGCGCGGTGCTGTGGTTCGTCGTCGTCGTGCTCGGCTGCGCGGCGGGTGTCGGCGGCTACGCACTGAACCGCAAGATCGATCGGCTCGACGGTACGTTCGTCGCGCGCCAGAAGGCGCTCGACGCGCAAGCGGCCGAAACGCGGATGAAGACCGAGCAGGCGCTCGCCGGCACGCACCAGGTCGACACGCAGCTCGCGCAGCTCGACGGCAAGCTCGCCGATGCGCAGAGCGCGCAGCAGGCGCTGCAGCAGCAATACCAGGACCTGTCGCGCAACCGCGATGCGTGGATGCTCGAGGAAGTCGACCAGATGCTGTCGAGCGCGAGCCAGCAGCTTCAGCTGACCGGCAACACGCAGCTCGCGCTGATCGCGCTGCAGAACGCCGACGCGCGTCTCGCGACGTCGCAGAGCGCACAGGCCGTCACGGTGCGCAAGGCGCTCGCGCAGGACATCGAGAAGCTGAAGGCCGCGCCGGCAGCCGATCTCACCGGCCTTGCGATCAAGCTCGACGATGCGATCGGCAAGATCGACGCGCTGCCGCTGTCGGGCGAGGCGATCGTGCCGCACGCGGCGCCGAAGGCCGCGCCGGCCGACGCCGCTTCGTCGATCGCTGCCGGCGAGCCGCGCTGGAAGGTGTGGTGGCACGACTTCTCGGCCGGTCTCGGTCAGCAACTGAAGGGCCTCGTGCAGGTGCGCCGGATCGACCACGCGGATGCGATGCTCGCGTCGCCCGACCAGGGTTACTTCGTGCGCGAGAACGTGAAGTTGCGTCTGCTCACCGCGCGGCTGTCGCTGCTGGCGCGCAACGACAGCGCGATGAAGGCCGACCTGCACGCCGCCCAGGCGTCGCTCGGCAAGTATTTCGATCAGGCGTCGAAGGACACGCAGACCGTCGAGGATCTGCTCAAGCAGGTTGACGGCGCATCGCTGACCGTCGCGGTGCCGAACCTGAACACGAGCCTGAACGCCGTTCAGCAGTTCAAGAGCCGGGG
This sequence comes from Burkholderia sp. ABCPW 11, assembly GCF_001523445.1. Classification (NCBI taxonomy): domain Bacteria; kingdom Pseudomonadati; phylum Pseudomonadota; class Betaproteobacteria; order Burkholderiales; family Burkholderiaceae; genus Burkholderia; species Burkholderia sp. ABCPW 11. Next base: position 178,297 of record NZ_LOVM01000075.1, read on the forward strand.
GTAACGATGACGCTTCGAGGAATCGTCTGGCTCGCGGTCCTGTTCGCGCTCGCCGCCGCGCTCGCCACCGTCGGCCGTTTCGACGCGGGGCAGGTGCTGCTCGTCTATCCGCCGTACCGGGTCGACGTGTCGCTGAATCTGTTCGTGATCGCCATCGTCGTGCTGTTCATCGTCGTGTACGCGCTGCTGCGCATCGTGCGCAACATCTGGCGCATGCCGCAGCGGGTCGCCGCCTATCGCGCGCGTTCGCGCAACGAGAAGGCGCAGGCGTCGCTGCGCGATGCGATCGCGAACCTGTACGCGGGCCGCTTCTCGCGTGCGGAGAAGGCCGCGCGCGAAGCGCTGTCGGTCGACGCGAACCTGGGCGCCGCGAGCCTCGTCGCGGCCACCGCCGCGCATCGGATGCACGAGTACACGCGCCGCGACGACTGGTTGTCGAAGATCGACGCGCCCGAATGGCAGGATGCACGGCTGCTTGCCGCCGCCGACATGCGCGCGGATGCCCGCGATGCCGACGGTGCGCTCGCCGCGCTGGCCGACATGCAGGCCGGCGGCAAGCGGATCCACGCGCAGCAGGTCGCGTTGCGTGCGCAGCAGCAACTGAAGAACTGGGCCGAGGTGCTGAAGCTTGCGAAGGCGCTCGAAAAGCGCGAGGCGCTGCATCCGGCCGCAGCCGTGCGGCTGCGCCAGCAGGCGGCGGAAAACCTGCTGCGCGAACGCCGGCACGACCCGGACGCGCTGCTCGAAGTGTGGCAGTCGCTGTCGCCGGTCGAGCGCCAGTCGCCGCGTCTGGCCGATCTCGCGGCCGAGTTGCTCGTGCCGCTCGAGCGCCGCAACGAAGCGCGCCGCATCGTCGAGGACGCGCTCGCGCACAACTGGGATGCGCGCCTGCTGCGCCGTTATCCGGACACGGCCGGCGCCGATGCGCTGCCGCTGATCCAGAAGGCCGAAGGCTGGAAGAAGGATCATCCGGAAGATGCCGACCTGCTGTTCGCACTCGGCCGTCTCTGCCAGCAGCAGCAGTTGTGGGGCAAGGCGCAGTCGTTCCTCGAATCGGCGCTGAAGCTGGCCGACAACGAGGCGCTGAAGGTGCGGGCGCATCGTGCGCTCGCCCGTCTGTTCGAGCATCTCGGCGAAACCGACAAGGCCGCGAAGCACTACCGCGAAAGCGCGCTCGCGATCACCGTGGTGTGACGCGGTGCCGCGGTAAAAGCCCCGAACGCCGATCGGCCTTCGGGGCTTTTTTCGTTCGTCGCGAGGCCGTGCGGACGTATGGCGGCGTCATCCGGTCGGCGAAGCATCCGGCCGGCGCGGTCTTGCCCGTCCGGAATCGAAAACGCCCCGGCGGCCGGGCAGTGCCGGGCGTCGGGGCGTTTCGTGGGGGCGGCCGTCGACCGGCGTGTTCGGTGCTTGGTGCTCGGCGCGTCCGGCGCGCCTTTACGCGCCGCGCGTCACTTGTCGACGAGCCGCTTCGGCACCGACAGCGCGAGCAGCCCGCCGAGCACGAGGAACCCGGCCAGCATGTACATGCCCGCATCGTTGGCACCCGTCGCCTGCTTGAGCCAGCCCATCAGGTACGGGCTCAGGAAGCCGGCGAGGTTGCCGATCGAGTTGATCATCGCGATGCCGGCCGCGGCGGCCGTGCCGCCGAGGAACGCGGTCGGCAGGCTCCAGAACAGCGGCAGCGTCGTCAGGATGCCGATCGTCGCGAGCGTGAGGCCGAGCATCGCGAGCGCAGTCTGGTGCGCCCAGATCACCGACAGCACGAGGCCGAGCGCGCCGATCGCGGCCGGAATCGCGAGGTGCCAGCGGCGTTCGCGGCGCTTGTCCGCGCTGCGCGCGATCAGGATCATCGCGACCACCGCAGCCGCATACGGAATCGCCGACAGCAGGCCGATCACGATCGTATCGGTCACGCCCGTCGCCTTGATGATCGTCGGCAGCCAGAAGCCGACGCCGTAGAGCCCCATCACGAACGAGAAATAGATCAGCGCCATCAGCCACACGCGCGGGCTCGACATCACCGCGCCGAGCGGCAGGTCTTCCTTGGTGGCTTCCTCGGCGTCGACGTTGCGGGCGAGCAGCGCCTTTTCTTCATCGGTCAGCCACGTCGCCTTCGCGATCCGCTCGTCGAGCGTGAAGAACACGAGCACGCCGGCGAGCACCGACGGAATGCCTTCGAGCAGGAACAGCCATTGCCAGCCGTGCCAGCCGCTCACGCCGTCGAACGCCTTCAGGATGAAGCCCGAGATCGGCCCGCCGATCACGCCGGACAGCGCGACGGCCGTCATGAAGAACGTCGTCATCCGGCCGCGCCGGTGCGCGGGATACCAGTAGGTGAGGTAGAGGATCACGCCGGGAAAGAAGCCCGCTTCGGCGACGCCGAGCAGGAAGCGCATCACGTAGAACATCGCGGGCGTCGTGACGAACATCGTCAGGATCGAGATCACGCCCCACGTCGCCATGATGCGGGCGATCCAGACGCGTGCGCCGACGCGGTGCAGGATGATGTTGCTCGGCACCTCGAACAGGAAATAGCCGAAGAAGAAGATCCCGGCGCCGAGCCCGTACACGGTATCGCTCAGGTTCAGGTCGCTCGCCATCTGCAGCTTCGCGAACCCGACGTTCACGCGGTCGAGATACGCGACCACGTAGCACAGCAGCAGGAGCGGCACGAGTCGCCACGACACCTTGCGGTAGGTTGCTTCCTCGAATGCGCCGGACGAGCCCGGCAGCGACTGCGTCGATGTTGCCATGTTGTCTCCTGTCGATCAGAGTGGGCGCTCGAGCGGTTATCCGGATCCCGTGCGCCACCGTCGTTGTAGTTGGCCGGCGCAGACGCAGCGGCGCGTCCAAGCCGGTTTCGTGCGAAGCAAGACGGAATAACCGTGATGCCCGGTACGGCTAGATGCAACGCCCGCCGTCGACTTCGAGGCAGACGCCCGTGATGAATTCGGCTTCGTCGGACGCAAGGTACAGCGCGGCGTTCGCGATGTCCTGCGGCGTCGAGAAGCGGCCGAGCGGGATCGTCGCGAGGAAGCGGCGGCGATTTTCCGGGGTGTCCTCGCAGCCCATGAATTCCGTCATCAACGCGGTTTCGCCGAGTACCGGGTTGATGCAGTTCACGCGGATGCGGTCGGCGCCGAGCTCGGCCGCGAGCGACTTGCTCGCGGTGATCATCGCGCCCTTCGTGCTGTTGTACCAGACGAGGCCCGGGCGCGGCCGCACGCCGGCCGTCGACGCGACGTTCACGAGCACGCCGCCGCCCTGTGCGCGGAAGTACGGCACGAAGGTCTGCACGCACCAGAACAGGCTCTTCATGTTGACCGCGTACACGCGGTCGAATTCGGCTTCCGTCACGTCGAGCACGGGCTTGTTGCGGTGCGTGGTGCCGGCGTTGTTCACGACGATCTGCACCGCATGGAAATCGTCGAGCGCCGCCTGCAGCAGCGCGCGCCAGTCGTCCTCTTTCGATACGTCGCCGGCCGCCGCGATCGCCTTGCCGCCCGCGAGCGCGATCTCGCTCGCGACGCGCTCGGCCGCCGCGCCGTTCAGGTCGTTGACGACGACGTTCGCGCCTTCGCGCGCATACGTCTTCGCGATGCCTTCGCCGAACCCCGAGCCGCCGCCCGTGACGATGGCCGTCTTGCCGCTCAACCGCATGGTGTGTCTCCTTATATCTTCGATTTGCTTCGAACTTCAGTTGTGGCCGCCGTGAGGCGGGCTGCCTGACCGGTTGGCGGCCATGGCACAGCGTGTGTCTCCTGCGAGCCATCGAGCTCGAATCGCAGCTGTGCTGGTCATGAGAGTCGTCGTGCGTCGGCAGGCGGCCGGGCGCTGCCTGCCGGCTGTCGCGCGCCGTGCGTTCAGCCGTGCCGGATCGCGATCGTCTTGAGCGCGGTGAAGCCGTAAAGCGCCTCGAAACCTTTCTCGCGGCCGTGGCCCGAATGGCCGACGCCGCCGAACGGCAACTCGACGCCGCCGCCCGCGCCATAGTTGTTGATGAACACCTGGCCCGCGCGCAGGCGCCGCGCAAGCCGCATCTGGCGTGCGCCGTCGCGTGTCCAGATGCCCGCGACGAGGCCGTACGGCGTGCCGTTCGCGAGCGCGACGGCTTCGTCCTCGTCGACGAAACGCATCGCCGCGAGCACGGGGCCGAACACTTCCTCCTGCGCGAGCCGATGCGACGGCGGCACGTCGCGCAACAGCGCGGGCGCCTGGTAGAAGCCGCTTTCGGGCGCGTCGGCGACGACCTGCCCGTGCGCGGCCATCGGAATGCCGTCGTGCTGCGCGTCGGACAGGAAATCCCACACGCGTTGCTGCTGCTTCGCGTTGATCAGCGGGCCGCAGTCGAGATCGGCGCGGCTCGGGCCGACGCGCAGCCCGTTGAACGCGGTGGCGAGGCGCTCGACGAGCGGCTCGTACACCGCGCGCTCGATCAGCACGCGGCTGCCGGCCGAGCAGGTTTGCCCGCCGTTCTGCACGATCGCGGACACGAGTACGGGCAGCGCCGCGTCGAGATCGGCATCGGCGAACACGATCTGCGGCGACTTGCCGCCGAGTTCGAGCGTGACCGGCACGTGGTTCTCGGCCGCCATCTGCGTGACCAGCTTGCCGGTGGCTGGGGAGCCCGTAAACGAGATGTGGTCGATGCCCGGATGGCGTGCGAGCGCGGCGCCCGCTTCATGGCCGTAGCCGGTGACGACGTTGAGCGCGCCGGCCGGCAGCCCGGCTTCGGCGGCCAGCTCGGCGACGCGCAGCACGGACAGGCACGCGTCCTCGGCCGGCTTGACCACGCAGGCGTTGCCGGCTGCGAGCGCCGCGCCGACGCTGCGCCCGAAGATCTGCATCGGGTAGTTCCACGGCACGATATGGCCCGTGACGCCGTGCGGCTCGCGCACCGTCAGCACCGTGTATCCGGCCTGATAGGGGAGGGTTTCGCCATGCAGCTTGTCGGCGGCGCCCGCGTAGAACTCGAAGTAGCGCGCGAGCGCGGCTGCATCGGCGCGCGCCTGCTTCAGCGGCTTGCCGGTGTCGCGCGCCTCGATCGCGGCGAGTTCGTCGAGATGGTCGGCCACGCGAGCCGACAGCCGCATCAGCACGCGGCCGCGTTCGGCGGCGCTCGCGGCGCCCCACGGGCCTGCGAATGCGTCGCGCGCCGCGGCGACCGCGCGTTCGATGTCGGGCGCCGTGCCGCGCGCGATCGTCGCGAACGGCTGGCCGTCGGACGGATCGATGACCGCGATGGTTTCCAGTTGCGCGGGCAACGTCCATTCGCCCGCGATGAAGTGCTTCGCCTCTTCCATGCCTGCTCCTGTCGACCCAAGTTAGCGCTTTAGCGCTTACTTGGGTCCCATGCATCGCGGTCGACCCAAGTTAGCGCATTAGCGCTTACTTGGGTCCCATGCAACGCGGTCGACTCAAGTTAGCGCTTTAGCGCTTGGTTGGGCGTCATGCAACGCGGTCGACCCGAACTGGCGCTGTGGCGCTTGCCCGGATCCCGTGCTTTATCGTCGACGTGCAACGCCGCCGGTTCGACGGCCGGACATCCGGAACGATTATCGCGCCGATCGTCATCCGGACGCCACCGGTCGATTGGCTATAATGGCGCATTCCTTTTGGGGGACGCCCGTGGCGGTGCATCGGCCAAGGCGCCCTGTCCCGAATTCCCATCGACCTACAGAGAGTGCTCATGAGCTTCAATCATGTTCCGGCCGGCAAGGACCTGCCGCAAGATTTCAACGTGATCATCGAGATTCCCGCGCAAAGCGATCCGGTGAAGTACGAGGCGGACAAGGAACTGGGCCTTCTCGTCGTCGACCGCTTCATCGGCACGGGCATGCGCTATCCGGTGAACTACGGCTACATCCCGCAGACGCTGTCGGGCGACGGCGATCCGGTCGACGTGCTGGTGATCACGCCGTTCCCGCTGCTGGCCGGCTCGATCGTGCGTTCGCGCGTGCTCGGCATGCTGCAGATGACGGACGAATCGGGCGTCGACGCGAAGCTGATCGCGGTGCCGCACGACAAGATCTGCCCGATGACGGCGAACCTGAAGACGATCGACGACGTGCCCGAGTACCTGAAGGACCAGATCAAGCACTTCTTCGAGCAATACAAGGCGCTCGAGAAGGGCAAGTGGGTGAAGGTCGAAGGCTGGGCCGGCATCGAAGCCGCGCACAAGGAAATCGCCGACGGCGCCGCGAACTACAAGAAGTAAGCGGCGTGCCGGCCGACGGCCGGCGCGTACGGAACGAACCGCGCGTGTCTCTTCAGGAGACCGCGCGGTTTTGTTTTGCGCGCACGGTTTTCCTGCGGGTGGACGGGGAGACGGGCGGCAGTGGGGTGGCCGGTGCCGGCTTCGCGCGTTTCGCGCGCGGCGGGGCAACGGCTGGAGCGATCGCCGCGGCGGCTTTCGTGGCCGCCGGTCGGCGCCGGCCCGATGCGCAAGCGGCGTCTTCGCGTACGTTCGCGGCCGCTGCGGCGGCAGCCGGGGCCTTTCTTTTCGACTGCGTGGACGAGGGCGAGCGTGCCTTTTTTACCGGTGTGCCACGCGACGCGGTCTTTTTTGCGGCGGCATCGCCGTCGGTTTTTGCATGTTTCGCGTCCGGCGCGGCTTTATTTGCCTTCGTCGACTTCGACGCTTGTTTGCCCTTCGCAGGCTTCGCGGCCGTTGCGGATCCGGCACGTTTCCCGGTTTTCGCCCTTTTCGCGGTGGCCGCCTCCGTTGCGGCCGTCTTCTGCGCATCGTCGACGTTTTCCGCCTTCCTTTTCTTCCGCCCGCGCCCCATCGCGTTCGTCCCGGCCGTGTCGCCGCTTTCGTCGAGCGCGATCGCCGCCGGCAACACCGATTCCAGCGTCCGCAAACCGGCCGCCAGCTCGCGCTTTTTCGCGGGCGTGAGCCGCTTCACCCAGTATTCGGCGCGCGACGCGCTCGACCGGTCGGGCAGCGGAAACGACGCGAGCACCGCGCGCGGCTTGCGCGAGCGCGTGTAGCGCGCGCCCTTGCCGGACGCGTGTTCGTCGAAGCGCGCGGCGACATCGGTCGTGATGCCCGTGTAGACGCTGTCGTCGGCGCATTCGATCAGATACAGGAACCAGGACATGGCAGAGCGGCGGAATGCGAAGCCGCCAGTGTCTCAGAAAAAATGCGCATCAACGCCACCGGTCGCCATGCCCGTCGCGAAAGCGGCTCGGCGCCGCACCGAGTTCGCGCGTGAAGAAGCGCGTGAACGCGCTCGTCGAACGGAAGCCGACGCGCACGCCGATCTCGCCGATCGGCAACCGCGTGTTGAGCAGCAGGTCGCGTGCCTCGCCGAGCCGCGCCTGCGCGACGAGCGCGTGAAAACCGACCGCTTCGCGATGCAGGCGCCGGCGCAACGTCCAGCGCGACATCGCGAAGCGCGTGCATACGTGCTGCATCAGCGTATCGGTCGGCACGTCGGTGTCGTCGGACGTGCGCAGCCAGTCGCGCACGCATTGCTCGACCGACGCGCCGAACGTCGAACGTGCGCGCACGCGCTCGCGTGCGGCGTCGGCCGCATGACGCTGGATGCCGGCGAGCGGCGCGTTGTAGCGCTCGAACGGCGTGTCGAAGTGCGCGGAGCGCAGCACGATGCGGTTGTGCGCGGCATCGAACGACACCGGTGCGCCGAGCATGTCGCGCAACGCGGCAACGGGCGCGAACGCGCGGCCGGCGAATGCGGCGTCGTCGACGTGCACGTGCGGATCGTACAGGCGCGCGAGCGCCGCGAGGATCGCGAGGTTCGCGAACGCGCTGCCCGCGTGCCGGCCGTTGCCTTCGTTCACGTACTCGAGCGCGATCGCGTCGCCGTTCTCGTGCGCGAATACCCAGTCGACGTTGCCGATCAGCTCGCGATAGTACAGGTAGCCGTGCAGCGCGTCGCGCAGCGTCGCCGCATTGCACGTGATGCCCGCGAGTTCGGGAAACGGCACGAGCCACAGCACGACCTGCGGCGGCGGGCGATGCCACGACAGCGGCCAGCCGCTCGTCAGCTGCATCGCGGCCACGTGCCGGTCGCCCGCGATGCGGCGCGTGTCGTCGGCGAGCTCGGCCGGCCCGATGCCGAGCGTTTCGTAAAGCGGTGCGGGATCGATGCCGTTCGCACGCGCGTCTTCGCACAGCCAGCGGTAGATCCGGACGGATACCGATTTCCGTTGCAACTCCATGTCTGTCTCCCTGTCGTCATGCCGTTCGGGTTTGTCCCCGCTGCGAGAGGTCAACGCATGCTCCTGCCGGTCAAGCGTGGTGACCGGTCGATTTTTAGACTTGGACGCTGGAGTGAGACGACAAGTACTAACAGAACGATTCTGGAGGATCAATGAAAACTTCGCTGTTCCGGTATTCGACGATTGCGTGCGCATGCGCGCTCACGGTGTTGCTCGCATCGTGCGGCGGCGACGACATTCACGCCCCGACCGACCCCGACGCGGCAGCCGACCAGCGCGCGGCGGCCCTCGTCGCGCAACTGACGACCGACGAAAAGCTGCAGCTCGTGCATGGCACCGGCATGCCGGCGCTCGGCCTGGGCGGCCCGTTTCCGGCCGATGCGCTGAACGGCGCGAGCTATATCCCGGGCGTGCCGCGGCTCGGCATTCCGGCGGTCAGCAGCGCCGATTCGGCGGGCGGCGTGAACGTGAAGAACGCACGCGTCACCGCGCTGCCCGCGCCGGTCGCGCTTGCGGCGACGTGGGACCCGGCGCTCGCGGGCGCCTACGGCACGCGCATCGCGCTCGAGCTGCGTGCGCTCGGTTTCGCGGAGGGGCTCGGCGGGGGCGTGAACCTCGCGCGCGAGCCGCGCAACGGCCGCACCTTCGAATACATGGGCGAGGATCCGGTGCTCGCGGGCACGCTGAGCGCCGCGCGCACGCAGGCCACGCAGGCGCAGAAGGTGATCGCGACGATCAAGCATTTCGCGTTCAACGACCAGGAAACCAACCGGATGACGGTCGATTCGGTCGTCGACGAGCGAACCATGCGCGAGGCGGAACTGCTCGCGTTCGAGATCGGCGTGAAGGACGGCCAGCCGGGCAACGTGATGTGCTCGTACAACAAGCTGAACGGCGTATATGCGTGCGAGAACCCGTATTTGCTGACGACGGTGCTGAAGAACGAGTGGGGTTTCAAGGGCGTCGTGCAGTCCGACTGGGGCGCGACGCACTCGACGGTCGCGGCCGTGCAGGCCGGGCTGGACGAAGAGCAGCCGGGCGCGGCCGACGACGGCAACGCGCCGCTCGGCTCGTACTTCAATTCGAAGCTGCGCGCGGCGCTGCAGGCCGGCAGCGTGTCGGTCGCGCGGCTGAACGACATGGTGCAGCGCAAGCTGCGCACGCTGATCCGTATCGGCGTGATGGACGCGCCGCCGAAGCCGGGCGGCGCGATCGACGAAGCCGCCGGCAATGCCGATGCGCTCGCGATCGCACGGCAGGCGGCGGTGCTGCTGAAGAACGCGGCCGCGCCGGGCGACACGCAGCCGGTGCTGCCGCTCGCCGCCGGTGCGCTCAAGTCGGTCGTCGTGATTGGCGGCCATGCGGACGCGGGCGTGCTGTCGGGCGGCGGCTCCGGGGCGGTGCCGGCGATCGACGGCAACGCGGTGACGTCCTGCCAACAACCGGCCGACATGCTGTTCGGCGGCTGCGCGACCTGGTACAAGTCCGCGCCGCTCGCGGCGATTCGCGCGAAGGCGCCGAGCGCGTCGGTCAGCTATCTCGACGGCACCGACGCGAATGCCGCGGCGAGCGCGGCCGCACAGGCCGATGTCGCGATCGTGTTCGCCACGCAGTGGCAGACGGAAGGGCTCGACCTTGCGAGCCTGTCGCTGCCCGATGCGAAGGCGGACCCGTACAACCAGCAATACGACCAGAACGCACTGATCGCCGCGGTCGCCGCGAAGGCCAGGCGCGTGATCGTCGTGCTCGAGAACGGCAGCCCGGTGCTGATGCCGTGGCTCGCGAACGTGCATGGCGTGCTGGACGTGTGGTATCCGGGCGCGCAAGGCGGCCAGGCGATCGCCGATCTGCTGTTCGGCGACGCGAATCCGTCGGGCCGGCTGCCGCTGACGTTCCCGAAGCAGGAGGCCGATCTGCCGCAGCCGACGATCGATCCGTCGAACCTGCAGAACGTTTATGCGGAAGGGCTCGCGTACGGCTATCGCTGGTTCGACGCGAAGGCGATCGAGCCGCTGTTCCCGTTCGGCTACGGGCTGTCGTACACGACGTATGCGTTGTCGGCGATGTCCGCGCAGGCCGACGCCGCCGGCAACGTGACGGTCGGCGTGACGGTGACGAATACCGGGGCGCGCGCCGGTACGCATACGGTGCAGATCTACGCGGCGCTGCCCGCGTCGCTCGGCGAGCCGCCGAAGCGGCTCGTCGGCTGGACCAAGGTCGCGCTGCAGCCGGGCGAGGCGCGCACGGTCAGCGTCGCGGTGCCGGCGCAGCGCTTCGCGGTGTGGGATGCGAGCGCGCACGCATGGCGGATCGGCGCGGGCAGCTACGGGCTGTCGGCGGCCGCGTCGTCGCGCGACCCGCAGGCGCTGTCGCAGACGGTGACGCTCGCCGCGCACTGAGCCGGCGGCGGCCGTGCGGCATGCGGCGAGCCCATGCGTGGCTTCGCCGCATGCCGGTGCGCGGGATGACGCTAGCCGGCGCCGCGCCGAAACGGATCGTGCTCGCGCAGTTCGTCGACGTACGCGTGGATATGCTCGGTCTCGCGTTCGAGAAAGCGCGCGACCGCGTCGGAAAAAGCCGGATGCGCGAGCCAGTGCGCGGAGTGCGTGACGGTCGGCAGGAAACCGCGAGCGAGCTTGTGCTCGCCCTGCGCGCCGCCCTCGAACGTGTCGAGCCCGGCCTCGATGCAGAACTCGAGCAACTGGTAGTAGGCCGTTTCGAAATGCAGGCAGGGCACGTGCTCGATCGCCCCCCAGTAGCGGCCGTACAGCGTGCCGCCGCCGCGTTCGCCGCGCCGGTACACGGCGAGCGCGCTCGCGATCGGCCGGCCGTCGGCTTCCGCGATCACGAGCAGCAGGTTCTCCGGCATCGTCGCGCCGATCGTGCGGAAGAAGTCGAGGTTCAGGTACGGGCTCGAATAGTGCTCGCGGTAGGTCTGTCGATAGCAGCGCGAGAAGAAGCGCCAGTCGGCGTCGGTGATTCGATCGCCGGTGAGCCGCCGGAAGGTCACGCCCGCGTCGTGCACCTTGCGCCGCTCCGCGCGGATGTTCTTGCGCTTCTTCTGCTCGAGCGTGCCGAGGAAATCGTCGAAGTGGCGGTAGCCGTCGTTGAGCCAGTGGAACTGCACGCCTTCGCGCAGCATCATGCCCATCGATTCGAGGAGCCGCGCTTCGTCGCCGGTCGGGAACAGCACGTGCAGCGACGACACGTCGCTCTGCTCGGCGAACGCGAGCAGCGTGGCCGCGAGCCGGCGGCGCGCGTCGTCGTCGGCCGCGAGCAGCCGCGTGCCCTGCACCGGTGTGAACGGCACCGCGCACAGCAGCTTCGGGTAATAGGGCAGGTCGTTGCGCTGGTACGCGTCGGCCCACGCCCAGTCGAACACGTATTCGCCGTACGAATGCTGTTTCGCATAGACGGGGGCGGCGGCCGCGAGGCGGCCGGTGCGCGGGTCGGTCAGCGTGACGAAGTGCGGCGACCAGCCGGTGTCGTCCACCGCGCAGCGCGCGACGTGCAGTGCGTCGAGGAATTCGTGGCGCAGGAACGGCGTGGGCTGCGCGTCGCGCGCGAGCAGCGCGTTCCATTCGTCGGCCGGCACCTCGGCGGGGGACGACAGGATGCCCGTGCGATAATCGATGCGTTCGTGTTTCAAGCGTGAATCCGTACCGTTGGATGTTGCCGGGTGCGGGCCGCCATGGCCCGCGCCCGGGTCGATTTCGTCAGCCGTTCAAGGCGCGCCGCCGGGTTGCGCCGATCCCGCCATGAAGACCCGACTCGCTCTCGCCCAGATCAACGCCACCGTCGGCGATTTCGCCGGCAACGTCGCGCGCATCGTCGCGGCCGCGCGTGCCGCGCACAACGATGGTGCGCAATTGATGGTCGCACCCGAACTCGTGCTGTCCGGCTATCCGCCCGAAGACCTGCTGCTGCGGCCCGCGTTCTACGCGGCGGCGGCCGCCGCGCTCGACGCGCTCGCCGACGCACTGAAGGCGTTCGACGGGCTCGCGGTGCTGGTCGGCCATCCGTTGCGGGGGCCGGGCGGCGGTGCGGGCAGCGCGTCAGCCGTCGATGGTAATGCAAACCGCCCGATCGAGCGCGGCGTGCCGCCCACCGACACCTTCAACGCGGTGTCGCTGATCGTCGGCGGCGAGATCGTCGGCACCTACCGCAAGCAGGATCTGCCGAACGCCGAGGTGTTCGACGAGAAGCGCTATTTCGCGACCGACACCGAGCCGCTCGTGTTCGAGCTGAACGGCGTGAAATACGGCGTGATCATCTGCGAGGACGCGTGGCATGCGTCGGCCGCGCAGATCGCGAAGGCGGCCGGCGCGCAGGTGCTGCTGATCCCGAACGGCTCGCCGTATCACATGAACAAGGAAGCGGTGCGCATCGACATCCTGCGCGCGCGGATTCGCGAGACCGGGCTGCCGATGGTGTACGTGAACCTCGTCGGCGGCCAGGACGAACTCGTGTTCGACGGCGGTTCGTTCGTGCTCGACGCGCAGGGTGCGCTCGTCGCGAGGATGCCGCAGTTCGACGAAGGGCACGCGATCGTCGAATTCGACGGCGCCCGGCCGCTGCCTGGTGTGATCGCGCCCGAGCTGTCGACTCACGCGCAGGTGTATCGCGCGCTCGTCACCGGCGTGCGCGACTACATCGGCAAGAACGGCTTTCCCGGCGTGTTGATCGGGCTGTCGGGCGGCGTCGATTCGGCGCTGGTGCTGGCCGTCGCGTGCGATGCGCTCGGGCCCGAGCGCGTGCGCGCGGTGATGATGCCGTCGCGCTTCACGGCCGACATCTCGACGACGGACGCGGCGGAGATGGCGCGGCGCGTCGGCGTGCGCTACGACGAGATCGCGATCGCGCCGATGTTCGATGCCTTCCGCGCCGCGCTCGCGGGCGAGTTCGCGGGCCGCGCGGAAGATGCGACGGAGGAGAACATCCAGGCACGCATCCGCGGCACGCTGCTGATGGCGCTGTCGAACAAGTTCGGCTCGATCGTGCTGACGACCGGCAACAAGAGCGAGATGGCGGTCGGCTACTGCACGCTGTACGGCGACATGGCCGGCGGTTTCGCGGTGATCAAGGACATCGCGAAGACGCTCGTGTGCCGGCTGTGCCGCTATCGCAACGAAACGGCCGATTACGGGCTGCGCGACGTGATTCCCGAACGGATCCTGACGCGCGCGCCGTCGGCCGAGTTGCGCGAGAACCAGACCGACCAGGATAGCCTGCCGCCGTACGACGTGCTCGACGCGATCATGCGGATGTACATGGAAGAGGACCGGCCGCTCGCCGAGATCGTCGCGGCCGGCTACGCGCGGGCCGACGTCGAGCGTGTGACGCGGCTCATCAAGATCAACGAATACAAGCGCCGCCAGGCGCCGATCGGCATCCGCGTCACGCATCGCGCATTCGGGCGCGACTGGCGCTACCCGATTACATCACGCTTTACCGAACGGCTCGATTGAGCGATGCTGGGCCGGATGCGGCCCGCCGGCTTACAATCGGGAACGCGATTTTTCATCCAAACGAGCATTGAGGGACACCCATCATGAAACGCATCACCGCCATCATCAAGCCGTTCAAGCTGGACGAAGTCCGCGAAGCGCTCGCCGAAGTGGGTCTCACGGGCCTGACCGTGACGGAAGTGAAGGGCTTCGGTCGCCAGAAGGGCCATACGGAGCTGTATCGCGGCGCCGAATACGTCGTCGACTTCCTGCCGAAGATGAAGATCGAGGTGGTCGTCGCCGAAGCGCAGGTCGATCAGGTGATCGACGCGGTGATCGGTGCGGCGCGCACCGGCAAGATCGGCGACGGCAAGATCTTCGTGTCGGACGTCGAGCGCGTGATCCGCATTCGCACCGGCGAGGAGAACGAAGCGGCCGTCTGAGCGCCGCGTTCGCGCCGTTCGGTCACGCGCGGCCGCTTCGGCCGAGCGCGCGCCGCGGTCGCACGAACCCGCCGCCCAAGAAAAAACGGTGCGGATACCCGGTTGGGTACCGCACCGATACGCGCCTCTCGCAGCAGCGTGGAAAGTGTTGTCGAATCGTTCTTTGACGGCGTCTGATCAGAACAGGTGCTGGATGCCGGCGTAGACGCCGGTCTGGCTGCCGCCCGGATTCGGGTTGCCCGTCGACACGGCCGTACCGGCGCCGTTCGCGTTCAGGCCGAAGTTCGCGTTCTTGCTGTTGCGCACCGTCGCGACCTGCAGGTCGAACAGCGTGCGCTTCGAGATGTTGTACGAGCCGCCGACCGTGTAGATGTTCGCGTTGCCGCCGCCGTGGTTCGCATTCACGTGATACACGGCTGCGATCAGCGCCGCTGCCGGCGTTGCTTGCCACGTCACGCCGCCCCACACCTGTTGCGTACCCGTCACGCCGGCGTTCACTGCCGGGCCACCGCTGCCGTCGGCGCGCGATGCCTGGTAGGCCGCCTGAACCTTGAACTGGCCGAGGAACACGTTCACGCCCGCGAAGTATTCACGCGAGTAGTTGAACACGTCCGAGAAGCGGCCGTTGCTGTCGCGCGTTTCGTCGTAGATGCCGCGCAACTGGAACAGCGAGTTCGTGTAGGTGACCTGCGCGCCCATTGCACGGCCCGGTTGGCCGGCCGTCGTGTTGCCGTTGAAGCTGGTCGAGTTCGAGAACGAGAACTGGCCGTAGAAGTCGAGGCCGTAGAGCGACGGCGACTGGTACGACACGTTGTTGCTGGTCTTGTTCCAGTTACGGCCGCGCACCAGCGAGGCCGTCGACCATGCCGACTGGCCGAACGGGTCGAAGTCCCACACGCCGTTGGCGATCGCGAGTTCGCGACCCAACAGCAGCGTACCGTAACGGTCGTTGGAGATACCGACGGTCGCGAAACGATCCCAGATCGAGCCGCTGAAGCCGCCCGTCATCGTGTTGAACGCGCCTTCGAGGTGGAACAGGATCTTGTTGCCGCCGCCGATGTCTTCGCTGCCCTTCAAGCCCCACAGGCTCGTGCCCCAGTCGCCGCTTTCCGCGCGCACTTGGTGGCCGTTCTGCAGGCCGTTCATGTACTCGATGCCTGCATCCAGGCGGCCATACAGCGTGACGCTGCTCTGCGCGTGCGCCGTCACCACCCCAGCAGCCATCAGCGCGGCCGCGACCAAAGCTTTCTTCATCATCTCCTCCATACCCTGTCAAAAAGTCAACCCAGACTGCACGAGATGCCCGGAGCGCGAGCGCCGGGCAAAAGCGGGATAACCAGGGAGACCTCGTGCAGGGCCGGTAAGCGCAGCACGCGGGCAAGCAGACGGAAAACCGTTGAGCGGTCCCGCGCAGCCGGGTCGGCCTGCGGGGTCTCCTTGTTGTGTCGTGAAGCTAAACTACATTTCACGAACTTCGTTTTGCTACTTTGGTTACTAATTTAGCAAAAATACAATTTTGTGGCGACGGAAATCGTTGTTTGACTAACCGCTGTCGCCAAATTGCCATGCAACACGCTGCGCAACAGGGGGCGCAAGGGTGCTCGATTGCCGGAAAACCCTTGTCCCACAAGGGAGACATGGATTCCGCGGGCATGGGTCAAGGATTGCCACTATTGACGTTGCCGAGGCGCCGGCGTAAGCGCGAAAGTCGCGAAATTGGTAAGTATTTCGTAATGATTCGGGCGATTGCCGCCATCGTCGATCGACGCCTGAAACGCCCGTCGTGCAACGCGCCGCGCTTAGCCTGGGCCCGGTCGCGCGTCGAGCAACTGGGCGCGAATCCAGCGATGCGCATCGGTGCGCGCGTGCTTCGCATGCGAGTAGACCTTCACCGTGTAGCGCGGGATCTCGAATGGCGCGGGGAAGATGCGGATCGGCGCCGCGTGGCGCAGCGCCTGCGCGGCGCGGTTCGGCACGGTCATCAGGAGTGCCGACTCCGCGATCACGAACGGCGCGGCGAGCACGGTCGGCAACTGCACGGCCACATGGCGCGAGAGGCCGAGCCGGTCGAGCACGTGATCGACGACGCCGCGCGCTTCGTTCCACGGCGTGACGACCACGTGGCGGGCCGCCAGATACTGGTCGAGCGTCAGCCGCCGACGGACGTCAGGATGCGTGGCGCTCGCGATCACGACATAGTCGTCGGAGAACCAGTCGAAATCCTCGATGCCGGGCGCGTCGGCCGCCGATTCCTCGTGGTAGCCGAGCGCGAAGTCGATGCGGCCGGCCGCGAGCTCGTCGACGGAAATCTTGCGGTCCGAATGGACGACGCGGATCCGCAGGTGCGGCGCCACGTGCTGGATGTGGGCCAGAAACGCAGGCAGCACCGCGAACGCCGTGTAGTCGGTCGCGGCGAACACGAACGTACGGTCGCTTTGCGCGGGATCGAAGCGGCGCGCGCGGGCGAGCCCCTTCGACATCGCGTCGAGTGCGTCGCCGGCCCACGTGGCGATGTCGTCGGCGCGTACGGTCGGCTGCATCTCGTTGCCGAGGCGCACGAACAGCGCATCGCCGATCGCGTCGCGCAGCCGGGCGAGCGCATGGCTCAACGCCGACGGGCTCAGCGCGAGCTCATGCGCGGCCGCCGCGACCGACCGGTGGCGATACAACGCGTCGAACACGAGCAACAGGTTCAGGTCGAGGCGGCGCAGGTCGGGATGCATCATGTTCATGTCCGGATGAAGAAACTGCACTTTCTGCAGTAGCGCCGTGAACGTAGCATGTCGATCTCACCGGCGCCAGATGCGAGAGCGCCGGCGCCGTATTCCGTTTTCCGTCCGGGCCGAAGGAGGGCTCACCACCGTGCAAATCGATATCCGTTCCGCCACCGTCGCCGACGTGCCGCTGATCCTGCGCTTCATCACCGAACTGGCCGTCTACGAGAAGGCCGAGCACGAAGTCGTCGCGACGCCGGAATCGCTCGAGCGCAGCCTGTTCGGCGAGGGCTCGCCCGCGCGTGCGCTGATGTGCGAGGTCGACGGCGAGCCGGCCGGCTTCGCCGTGTATTTCTTCTCGTATTCGACGTGGCTCGCGCGGCAGGGGCTGTATCTGGAGGATCTGTACGTGTCGCCGCGTTTTCGCGGCGCCGGCGCGGGGCTGCGGCTGCTGAAGGCGCTCGCGCGGATCGCGGTCGAGTCGGGCTGCGGGCGTTTCGAATGGAGCGTGCTCGACTGGAACGAGCCGGCGATCCGCTTCTACGAGCGCGTCGGCGCGGCGCCGCAGAGCGAGTGGGTGCGTTACCGGCTGGCGGGCGACGAACTGCGCGCGTTCGCCGACGGCGCGCCGGTGAGCGCCGCGTAAACGCAAAACGGGCGCCGCACGGCGAACCGCGGGGCGCCCGTTCGGGCGTGGCGGGTGACGGGCGTTACTTGAGGCTGCCGGACAGGAAGCCGCGCAGGCGTTCGCTTTTCGGGTTCGCGAACACCTCGGCCGGCACGCCTTCTTCCTCGACGCGGCCCTGGTGCAGGAACATCACGTGATTCGACACGTTGCGCGCGAAACCCATCTCGTGCGTGACGACGATCATCGTGCGACCTTCCTCGGCCAGCTTCTGCATCACCTTCAGCACTTCGCCCACGAGTTCCGGATCGAGCGCGGAGGTCGGCTCGTCGAACAGCATCACGTCCGGATGCATCGCCAGCGCCCGCGCGATCGCCACGCGCTGCTGCTGACCGCCGGACAGATGCGACGGATACTGCTTCTCGACGCGCGGCGCGAGCCCGACCTTCTCGAGGTATTCGCGCGCGCGCTCCTCGGCTTCCTTCTTCGGGATGCCGAGCACGTTCACCGGCGCTTCCATCACGTTCTCGATCACGTTCATGTGCGACCAGAGGTTGAAGTGCTGGAACACCATCGACAGCTTGGTGCGCACGCGCTGAAGCTGCTTCGAATCGGCCGCGCGCAGCGCGCCCGTCTTGTCGAGCGCGGTGCGCACTTCCTCGCCGTCGACGAAGATGCGGCCCGCGTTCGGCTGCTCGAGGAAGTTGATACAGCGCAGCATCGTGCTCTTGCCGGAACCGGACGAGCCGATCACGCTGATCACGTCGCCCGAGTTCGCCTTCAGCGACACGCCCTTGAGCACCTCGTTGTCGCCGTACCGCTTGTGGAGATCGTCGACGAAAAGCTTTTGAGTCTGGGAATTCATCAATATTCCTGCGGAAACTTACTTGCCTTGAGGGCGCAGATACGCGAGCCAGCGGCGCTCGGCTTGGCGGAACAGCCACACGAGCGTGAACGAGATCACGAGATAGAGCAGGGCGGCGATGCCGAACGCGTGGAACGACATGTAGGTCGCCGAGTTCACGTCGCGCGCGATCTTCAGGATGTCCGGCACGGTCGCGGTGAAGGCCACCGTCGTCGCGTGCAGCATCAGGATCACTTCGTTGCTGTACAGCGGCAGCGCGCGGCGCAGCGCCGACGGCAGGATCACGCGGCGGTACATCGTGAACGTGGACATCCCGTATGCGCGCGCGGCTTCGATCTCGCCGTACGATGTCGCCTTGATCGCACCCGCGAAGATTTCGGTGGTGTACGCGCAGGTGTTCAGCGTGAACGCGAGCAGTGTGCAGTGCATCCCGTCGCGGAAGAATGCGTCGAGCATCGGCGTGCCGCGCACGACCTGCAGGCTGTAGAGGCCCGTGTAGCAGAGCAGCAACTGCACGTAGAGCGGCGTGCCGCGGAACACGTACGTGTACAGCCACACGGCGCCCGACAGCCACTTCTTCTTCGACACGCGCGCCACGGCGAGCGGCACCGACAGGCAGAAGCCGAGGCCGATCGACACGACCAGCAGCCACAGCGTGATCGCGACACCGGTGATGCGATAGCCGTCGGTGTAGAGATAGTTGCGCCAGTATTCTTGGATGAGTTCGATCATAGGTCAGCCTTGCGGACGCCGGTCGAGTAGCGCTTTTCGAGCCACATCAGCACGAAGTTCGAGATCGTCGTGATGGCGAGGTAGACGGCACCCGCGATCAGCGTGAAGAAGAAGAACCGCAGCGTGCCCTTGCCGGCGTCCTGCGACGCCTTCACGACGTCGGCCAGGCCGATGATCGACACGAGCGCGGTCGACTTCACGAGCACCTGCCAGTTGTTGCCGATGCCGGGCAGCGCGAAGCGCATCATCTGCGGGAACATGATCCGCGTGAACACCTGCCAGTTCGTCATCCCGTAGGCGCTGCCGGCCTCGAGCTGGCCGCGCGGCACCGACAGGAACGCGCCACGGAACGTCTCGGTGAAGTACGCGCCGTAGATGAAGCCGAGCACGAGCACGCCGGCGAGGAACGGATCGATGTCGATCTGGTCCCAGCCGAGCGCGTCGGTCGCCATGTTCAGCCAGATCTGCAGGCTGTAGAACAGCAGCAGCATCAGCACGAGATCGGGTACGCCGCGGATCAGCGTCGTGTAGAGGGTGCCGACGCCGTTCGTCACGCGATTGCGCGACAGTTTCGCGCCGGCGCCGAGCAGCCCCAGCAGGAACGACAGCGCAAGCGAAAGCACCGCCAGTTTGACGGTTTGCCAGGTGCCGGCGAGGATCAGCGGGCCGTAGCCTTGTAGAAACATATGGGGTCCCTGGTGTGGTCCCTGAGGGCGCACGCAGTGCGCCGCGAAAGACGCGCCCGCCAAGCTGCGCGGAACGCCCCGTGCGTATCAATGACCGTCCGCCCCGGCAACGGTGCCGGGCCCGCCCGTCGCGCGAGCGGCGGGCAAGGGAGCGGGCGGCGCGTGGTTGACTGCCTGTACTGCCCGGACGCGGGGCCGCCCCCGCATCCGCTGCTTCTTCTTGTCGGCGCTCAGCGAGCCGACGCCGAATAGACGCTGAACGAGAAGTACTTGTGCGACAGCCGGTCGTACGTGCCGTCCTTGTGCATGTCGGCCAGCGCCTGGTTGATCTTGCGCTTCAGGTCGGTATCTTCCTTGCGCAGGCCGATCGCGGTGCCGTCGCCGATCGTCTTCGGATCCTTCACCTCCGGCCCGGCGAACGCGAAGCCCTTGCCGCGCGGCGTGCGCAGGAAGCCGTAATCGGCCTGCAGCTCATCCTGCAGCGTCGCGTCGAGGCGGCCCGAGCCGAGATCGGTATAGACCTGGTCCTGATTCTGGTAAGGAACGATCGTCACGCCCTGCGGTTCCCAGTACGCCTTCGCGTAGGTTTCCTGCGTCGAGCCCTGCTCGACGCCGACGCGCTTGCCTTTCAGCGACGCGACCGTCGGCAGCAGCGGCGAGCCGGCCTTCGCGATCATTCGCGCGGGCGCGTCGTACACCTTGTCGGAGAAGTCGATCTGCTCGCGGCGCTTGTCCGTGACGGTCAGCGACGACACGATGACGTCGTACTTCTTCGCCTTCAGCGCCGGAATGATCCCGTCGAGATCCTGCGCCACCCACACGCATTTCACGTTGATCCGCTTGCAGATTTCCTTGGTGAGATCCACGTCGAAACCGACGATCTCGCCGCTCGGCGCGGTCGACTCGAACGGCGGGTAACTGGCATCGACACCGATCCGCACGGTCTTCCACTCCTTCGCGAAGGCGCTGCCCGCCACGAGGGCGAGGGCGGCGCACAGGGCGGCCTTCTTCATTTCCATCCTTCTGTTGCTGACTTTCCGGGGGCGCTCGCGGCCGGTCGGACCGGGCGCCGCGGCGTATTCTAGACGGCCAAAAATCGCCGATCGGCGCTCTGGCGTTGGCGGCTGCCGGAACGGCGAACGCCAAAAGGGCGGTATTTTACCCGAACGCGATACCCGGAAAACGGCAATCCGGCACGGTCGACCGATTCCTCGATTCGGCTGTTGCGGTAATCGTGGTATTCGCAGCGAACATTTCGGCAATTGACTACGCGAATGCAACGATGCGGTGCGCGGGCGACGGATTGTGGCGCGTTCGACCCCACCCTACAGTGGAGGTAAACCCGAACAGACAATCTGCGTCCCGAACGTCCACCCCATGTTCCAGATCCTGCGCGCCGAAGACCGCTGCCACACGCGCCACGGCTGGCTCGAATCGAGCCACAGTTTTTCGCCCGGCTGCCGCACCGCGCCCACGCATGCGCCGGTGCGTCCGCCCGTCGGCGCGCTGTGCGTGCTGAGCGAGGACCTGATCGCGCCGACGCGCGGGTTCGGGATGCAGCCGCGCCGCGACGTGGAGATCGTCACTTACGTGCTGGACGGCGCGCTCGCGCACCGCGACAGCCTCGGCTGCGGCGCGATCGTCCGTGCCGGCGGCATCCAGCGGATGAGCGCCGGCACGGGGCTCGTGCATAGTGAAACCAACGCGTCGCGCGATCGGCCACTGCACCTGTTGCAGATCTGGCTGCAGCCGGCCGAGCGGGGCGGGCGGCCCGGCTACGAGGAACGGCGTTTCGCCGACGACGAGAAGCGCGGCCGGTTGCGGCTCGTCGCGGCGCCCGACGGCGGCGAAGGCGCGCTGTCGATACGGGCGGACGCCCGCATCTTCGCGGGGCTGATCGACGGCGACGAGACGACCGCATTCGACGTGCCGGCCGGGCGCAGCGTCTACGTGCACGTGGCGCGCGGCGAGGTCGAGATCAACGGCCGCGCGCTGGCCGTCGGCGACGGCGCGCGGATCGGCGGCGTGGACGCGGTGGCGTTCGCGCGCGGCCGGACGGCCGAGGTGCTGCTGTTCGACGTCGCCTGAAACAAAAAGGGGAACGCAGGCAGGTGCCTGCGTTCCCCTTCCGCGCCGCTGCGGGAGCGGCCCGCCGGCTTACTGCGCCGGCGCCGACGCGCCCTTGGCGGCCGCGCGATGCTGCTCCCAGCGCTCCTTCATCTTCTCGTGGCGCTGCTCCATCTTCGCGAACTGCTGCTTGAGCGCCGTGCTGACCATCGTCTTCTGCGAGTCGTTCAGCCCGTTGTAGAACGCGAGCCACGCGGCGGACGTCTGCTCGCGCAGTTGCGCGTTTTGCGCCTCCGCCTGCTGGCGTGCCGAATGCATCGCGCTCAGGTCGAGGATCGGCTGGTTCTGCTGCGCCTTGAACTGCTCGCGCATCTGCTCGTGGCTCTTGCGCATCGCGTCACGGTTCTGCTTCATCGTGTTGACGGCCGCCTGCCATTGCTGCTCCTGCGACGCGTTGAGCTTCAGCTGATCGTGCAGTTTCATGATCGCGCCGAACGGGCCGCCTTCGTGGCCGTCATGCATCCGGTGCATGCCGGGGCCGCCCGGCGGCGGCATGTCGTTGGGCTGCGCGGCATGCGCGGTGCCGAATGCGAGAGCGAGCACGGTGGCGGCCGCGATGGCCACGCGGGATGTCTTCTTATACATTTCAGAAACTCCTTGTATCCAAAGGGTCCGGCGATGCGGTGCCGGAAAGCCGGGTACCGCATCCGGTAAGACGCAGGTTAGCGATCCGGGCCCCGGCGGGTGTTACGCGGGGTGGCGGCCCGGTTACCGTGCATTACAGTTCCCTTGCGCGGTAACCCGCAGTAACCCTTTCGCCCCTTTGTTTCGTTCTTCCACTCCGCCCTCGCGCGATAAACTTCGAGCCATGACTACCCAGATCCTCATCGTCGACGACGACCAAGAACTCCGAGACCTGCTGCGCGACTATCTCGTGCGGCAGGGGATGGAAGTGTCCGTGCTGCACGACGCGGCGACGCTCGAGAAACGCCTCGAGCGCGAACGGCCCGACCTGATCGTGCTGGACCTGATGATGCCGGGCGTGGACGGCCTGACCGCGCTGCGCCAGTTGCGCGCGGCCGGCGACGACATCCCCGTGATCATGCTGACCGCGCGGGCGGACGACGTCGACCGCATCGTCGGGCTCGAGCTCGGCGCGGACGACTACCTCGGCAAGCCGTTCAACCCGCGCGAGCTGCTCGCACGCGTGCAGGCCGTGCTGCGCCGCCGCCGCGCGACGCCGTCGGCGGCGGCGCCCGAGCAGCGCGAGCCGTTCGCGTTCGGCCGCTTCCTGCTCGACTTCCAGGCGCGCACGCTGTCGGTCGACGGCAAGCCGGCCACGCTGTCGAGCAGCGAATTCGCGCTGCTGAAGATCTTCGTGAACCACGCGCTGCGCACGCTCACGCGCGAGCGGCTGCTCGAGTTGCTGCACGGGCCCGAGTACGACGGCACCGACCGCGGCATCGACGTCCAGGTGTGGCGCCTGCGCCGCATCCTCGAAACGGATCCGTCGACGCCGCGCTTCATCCAGACGGTCCGCGGGCGCGGCTACGTGTTCGTGCCCGACGGCGAGGCCCATGCGCAAACCCATTGATTCGCTGTTCGGGCGGCTGGCGCTGCTCGTCGTCGGCGTCCTGCTCCTGTCGCACTTCGCGTGGTTCTTCGCGATGCGGCTCGAGCGCAACCAGATGCAGACGCGTTATGCGGTCGAGGAGGCCGCGTTCCTCGTCGATGCGGTGCGCCAGCACGTGGCGCGCACGCCCGACCAGCCGCTGCCGTCGCGCGTGCGGCTCGTGTCGCCGGACAGCGCCGACGTGCCGAAGGGCGGCGATGCGGGGCTGCCGCCGCCGCTGAAGCGGTTCCGCGACGACGTGAGCGACCGCATGCCGCCCGGCACGCAGGTCGAGATCGGCACGCCCGGCCATCCGCCGGTGCTGTGGGTGAAGGAGCCGGCCGATCGCAACTGGATCGTGGTGCCCGTGCAGCCGCTGCGGCCGCCGCGCTCGCTCGACCGGATGCTGCTGTGGCTCGGCACGATCTTCTCGGCCGGCGTGATCGCCGCGCTGTTCGCGGCCTGGCAGCTGCAGCAGCCGCTGCGCTCGCTCGCGCGCGCGGTCGCGCGTTTCGGCCGCGGGCAGCCGGTGCCGCCGCTGCGCGAACGCGGGCCGCGCGAGCTGCGCCAGCTCACGCGCGGCTTCAATCAGATGGTGGAGCAGGTGTCGCAGGCCGAGAGCGATCGCGCGGTGATGCTGGCCGGCGTCGCCCACGACCTGCGCACGCCGCTCGCCCGGATGCGCCTGCGGGCGGAAATGATGGACGACGCGCGGCTGCGCGACGGCGTCGTGCGCGACGTCGACTCGATGTCGCACATCGTCGACCAGTTCCTGGTATTTGCGCATGGCGGAGCCGATCGCAGCGAGCCGGTGCCGGTCGACCAGGCGTGCGAGCGGATCGCACGCAGTTACCGCGCGGTCGCGCCGAACGCGCCGACGGTCCAGACGCGGCTGGAGGCCGATCCCGGCTTCCGGCTGCCGACGGCGACGCTCGACCGGATCCTGTCGAACCTGCTGGACAACGCACATGCGTACGGCGCACCGCCCGTGCTCGTCGAGACGGCGCGCACGCCGACCGGCTACGTGCTGTCGGTCAGCGACAGCGGCGGTGGCATCGCGCCGCGCGACCTCGCGGCCGCCACGCGGCCGTTCGTGCGGCTCGATCCCGCGCGCGGCGGGAACGGCCACAGCGGGCTCGGGCTCGCGATCGTCGAGCGGCTCGTGCTCAGGCTCGGGGGCGCGTGCGACATCGGCAATCGCCCCGAAGGCGGCCTGCGCGTGTCGATGACGTTCCCGTTCGAGGTCGTGCCGAAGGACGACGAACGTCACGCACAGGCCGCCTGAGCGGCCGCGGCGCCTGCCCCACCGGGCAGGCGCCGCGCGGCGTCATTCGCCGAACAGCGTGCCGAGCGTCTCGGCCGCGTTGCTGTCGATCGTGTTGTAGGTCACCGTGGTGGCCTCGAAGATGTAGACGGTCGTATACCGGCCGAGACGCTCCAGGATTTCCTCCTGCAGCGATTCCGGCACGACGTTCATGTTCAGGTACCACGCCGTGGACGACAGCCGCGTCTGGAACGACCCGTACTCCTGCATGAGTTCATAGAACGCATCGGCATCCTGATCGCGACAGACGATCACCAAGTTTCCTGCCATTCCCTTCCTCCCGCTCGTCGGTCGATCCCCGGGCCTGTCGACACGAAGCGCGTGCGCATTGCCGCGGCACGGCCGAAACGACCCCCGGGGGCTAGCCCCGATCATACCTGCTTCGTCGTCTCCGGCTGCTGATGCCGGACACGGTTTGTGCCCGCGTGCGGGTGGCGGGTTCACGGCCGGCCCGGATCACGGCATAATTCGGGCCTGCGTGCCGGCCGCAGGACTGCGGCCAGGCTGTTCCGTACCGCGCGCCCGCCATCCGCCCACGCGCCGGGTACGATCCCTGCGCTGCCTGCGCCGTCCGGGGACGGTTGTACCTGAAATACAGGTTGGTGTAGTGTCGTGCCGTCGCGGCCCGGCTCGACCGGCCGCGGCTGCGCATGCGTGCGTGCCCGGCGCGCCGCGCGTGCACGAGATCGCCAGTCAATCGAATTACCGCGCCCGTGCGCTTTGCCATGAATCAACATCGACTGCCGGCTTCGATCGGCCTTACCGGGGAGGGCGCCTGATGAACGTCGGATTCTTCAATCCGAACCGGACCGCCAACGCATCCGCGTGGCGCGTGTTGCCGAACCGGTGGGACTTCATCGCATTTCCGCTGATCATCTGCCTGATCGCGATGGCGGTGGTCGGCTTTCACGAAACGATGGCGCCGATCGGCGTGCTGCAGACGCAGAAGATCTCGCTCGATCCGTCGAACCTGCCCGAATATGCGCTGCGCACCACGCTGCGGATGCTCGCCGCGATGGTCGCGTCGCTCGTGTTCACGCTCGTCTACGGCACGCTCGCCGCGAAAAGCCGCCGCGCGGGCATGGTGCTGATCCCGATCCTCGACATCCTGCAGTCGGTGCCGGTGCTCGGCTTCATCTCGTTTACGGTCACGTTCTTCCTTGCGCTGTTCCCGAGCCGCGTGCTCGGCGCCGAGCTGGCCGCGATCTTCGCGATCTTCACGAGCCAGGCATGGAACATGACGTTCAGCTTCTACCAGTCGCTGCGCACGGTGCCGCGCGACCTGGACGAAGTGTCGCGCGGCTTCCACCTGACGTCCTGGCAACGCTTCTGGAAGCTCGAAGTGCCGTTTTCGATGCCGGGCCTGATCTGGAACATGATGATGTCGATGTCGGGCGGCTGGTTCTTCGTCGTCGCGTCGGAGGCGATCACCGTCGGCAACCAGACGATCACGCTGCCGGGCATCGGCGCGTATCTCGCGCAGGCGATCTCGGACAAGAACTTCGGCGCGATCGGCTGGGTGATCCTGACGATGACGGTCGTGATCCTCGCGTATGACCAATTCCTGTTCCGCCCGCTCATCGCGTGGGCCGACAAGTTCCGGATGGAGAACACCGCGTCGGGCGACGCGCCGCAATCGTGGCTGCTCGACCTCGTGCGCCGCACGCGGCTGATCCATCAGCTGCTCGTACCGGCCGGCTGGTTTTTCGCGAAGGCCGCGCGGATCCCGCTGCGCCTGCCGCTGTCCGGTGCGATGCGCTTCACGTTGCCGAAAGTCGAGAAGAAGGCGTCGCGCACGGTCGACATCGCGTGGGCGGGGCTCGTGCTGATCGGCACGGCCTATATCGTCTGGCGCGTCGTCAGCTTCGTCGCGACCGGCGTGACGATGGCCGAGGTCGGCCACGTGCTCGTGCTCGGGCTCATCACGCTGCTGCGCGTGGTCGTGCTGATCTCGATCGCCTCCGTGATCTGGGTGCCGATCGGCGTGTGGGTCGGGCTGCGCCCGAAGCTGGCCGAGAAGCTGCAGCCGCTCGCGCAGTTCCTCGCCGCGTTCCCGGCGAACCTGCTGTTCCCGGTGTTCGTGATCGTGATCGCGCGCTTCCACCTGAACGCGGATATCTGGCTGTCGCCGCTGATCGTGCTCGGCACGCAGTGGTATATCCTGTTCAACGTGATCGCCGGCGCAACGTCCTACCCGAACGACTATCGCGAAGCGGCGACCAACTTCCGCATTCGCGGCTGGCAGTGGTGGCGTCAGGCGATTCTGCCCGGCATCTTCCCGTACTACGTGACGGGCGCGATCACCGCATCGGGCGGCGCGTGGAACGCGAGCATCGTGTCGGAAGCCGTGCAGTGGGGCAGCACCAGGATCGAGGCGCACGGCCTCGGCGCCTACATCGCGCAGACCACCGCCGCCGGCGATTTTCCGAAGATCATCCTGGGCATCGCCGTGATGTCCCTGTTCGTCACCTTGTTCAACCGCCTGCTGTGGCGCCCGCTGTATGCCTTCGCCGAAGCGAAGCTGCGGCTCGACTGAGACCGATTGAGAGCGAAACGCGATGCACAATCCGAATGCTGTAAACGCCCCCGTCCAGACGTCCCAGCCGCCGCGCCTCGGTGAAGAGATCCTGCGCGTCGATCACGTCTGTCGCGGCTTCAACAAGACGCAGGGCGAACTGCTGGTGCTCGACGACGCGAACCTGTCGCTGCGCGAAGGCGAGATCGTCGGCCTGCTCGGCCGCTCGGGCTCGGGCAAGTC
>NZ_LOVM01000076.1:0-716 GCF_001523445.1 Burkholderia sp. ABCPW 11
TCGCCGTCGGAACGCAAATAGAACGCGAGCGCGAGCATATTGGACAGCGTGGCGATCGACTCAATATCGCCACTGCCGCCGCAAAGCAGCGCAAGTGCGAGGTGGTGCTTGAGAGAAAGACGACGGACCTGATCAACCGGAAGAGGTAGTAGTTGCGCCTTCGTCAGTGGCCGTCGGCGCACGGTAGAGTGTTTTCGCATAGCTTGATTGCCGTGCCAGCAACATCAAATTTTACCGGACGACCGCTCCATCGTATTCGCCGATCCGCGCATGTTTAAGCACTTCGGAACTTCGGACGGGAAGTCACGCCTTGCGGCCCCGGCGCTCCAGTTCGATCCTGGTACGTTCCAATTCTCGCGCGAACGTGGCCTCATCCGGGAGGACCGTCTGATACTCCGCTGCGAGTATCTTGTTCGGTAAGTTGTCGAGTGCATAATGCGCCTCGGCCGCGCCTTTTTCAGCACACAGAATCAAGCCAACTGGGGGGTTTTCGCCGGGCTTCATCCAATGTTCACGCGCGTAGTTGAGGTAAAGATGCATCTGCCCCGCGTCCGCATAGCTGAAGCGCCCGACCTTCAAATCGATAATGAGCAGGCATCGCAAGCGCCGGTGAAAAAACACGAGATCGACTCGAAACCAGGTGTCATCGATCCGTAGACGCCGCTGCCGACCTATGAACGCAAAGTCATCGCCGAGCTCGAGGAGGAAATCCGCCA
>NZ_LOVM01000077.1:0-2456 GCF_001523445.1 Burkholderia sp. ABCPW 11
TTGTAGTCGTCGCTGCCCACCGAATCGGTGAAGCCGGTGACCGTCACCTGCGAGTACGTGCGATCGGCGCGCTCGCTCAGCAGCCGGTCCAGCGATTCGCGCGCGGTCGGTGCGAGCGTTGCGTGATCGGTGGCGAACAGCGCGTCGCCCGACAGGTTCACGCGTTCGACCACGGCGGCGGCCGGCTCGGCGGCCGAGGCCGCTTCGGCCGGTGCGGCGCCGCACTGGAAGACCAGCGTGGCCGGATCGGATTTGTCGCGCAGCGCGCGGGCAGAGTCGACGGCGCGCACGGGCTCGTCGCCGCAGATCTTGCGGGCGGCCTTCATGCAGGTCTGCGGGCCCGACAGCAAGCCGTGGCAGTCCACCTGGAACGTGCGCACGCCGTCGCGCGGCTGCAGTTCTGAGGCGCTGAAGGTCGGGCCGGATGCGGTCGAGCACGCGGCGAGGGCCGTTGCGGAAAGCGCGAGCGCAAGAGCGAGTTTGTTCACGGTGACGTCCTTAAAGCTTGGGTTGACCGAGGCCCGCCGCGCGGCGCGCAGCGGGCTCGTCCTGTCGTCGGAGCCGCGGGCCGTCCGGCGGCGAGCCGAACGGCCGGGCGGCGCGACGCGTTACTTCCACTGATACAGCATGCCGGCGCCGATCACCTTCTGACCGCCGCTGAAACCGCCGTTGATCGACGCCTTCAGGTTCTCCGTGATGCGCGCCTGCATGTTGACCGCCATCGCCTTCTGGCCGAGGAAGGTCGACGTGCCCACGCCCATCCCGAAGTTGGCGTCGCGATCGAGCTGCGGGATCGACGCCATCGCGCCGACGGCCGCGATACCCTGCTTCGCCATCTGGTCGGTCTGCTGCAGTTGCGAACCCAGCGAGTTGATTTGCGCCTGCTGGCCCGACAGTGCCGTCGACAGCGTCGTCTGCACCTGCGTCAGCTGGTTCACGTTCACCGCGTCGGTGCATTGCGTACCCGGCGCGACGTTCGTGATCTGGCGCTGCTGCGTGTCGCTGCCGACCGACACCACGTTCGAGCGACTGCCGTCGTTCGAACCCGCGCCGATCGCCACCGAGTTCGAGCCGGCGGTGACGGTCGGGACGTCGGTGCCCTTGCCGTTCATGTCGGCCGCGATGCCGTTGTTGTTCGCCGCACGCGTCGTGTTGTTGTTGAGCGTCGTCGACAACTGGTTCAACTGGTTGTTGATGTTCGTCACGCCGGTCGACAGCGACGCCACGTTGCTGTTCGTCGTGCTCAGGCCGGTGGACAGCGAGCCGATGCCCGTCGAGGTCGACGTGGACAGCGAGTTGACGTTGCTGTTCACCGTGCTGAGGCCCGTCGACAGCGAATTGATCGCGGTCGACGTGGACGTGGACAGCGACGCCACGTTGCTGTTCGTCGTGCTCAGGCCGGTCGACAGCGAGTTGATGCCGGTCGACAGCGACGCGACGTTCGATGCGGTGGACGTCGACAGCGTGTTGATCGCGTTGTTCGTCGCGTTCAGCTGGCTGCCGTTGATCGCGTCCGTGCTCGTGGCCGAGATCCGGCCCGCGGCGACGTTGGTGATCTGGCGTTCCTGGCCCTGTGCGCCGACGCTCACCACGCCGACCGGCGAGCCGCCTGCGAACGGGTACGTGACGCCGCCGATCGTGGCGCTCGAGGTGCCGACCGCCGCGGCCGTGACCGAGTTTGCGCCGAGTGCGATCGAGTTCGCGACGTTCGCTTGCGCGTTCGTGCCGAAGGCGAGCGCGTCGGCGGCCGTGGCCTTGGCGGCCGAGCCGTAGGCCTGTGCGCCCGTGGCGCTGGCCGTGGCCTGGCTGCCCAGCGCGATCGTGTTGTCCGCGGTGGCCTGGTTCGAGCTGCCGAGGGCGAGCGCGCTGGCGCCGGTTGCCGTGTTCTGGTTGCCGAGGGACACCGCGCCGTCGCCGGTCGCCGTGTTGTTTGCGCCCGTCGCGACCGCGCCGTCGCCGGACGCCGTGTTGCCGGAGCCGATCGATACCGCCTTGCCGCCCGTTGCCGATGCGTTCTGGCCGATCGCGACCGCGCCTGCCGTCTGCGCGTTCGAGCCGTCGCCGACTGCGACGCTGCTGGCGCCCGCCGCGCTGGCGTTCACGCCGGCGGCGAGGGCGTTGGTGCCCGTGGCGCCGTCGTTGGCGTAGTTGGCTTGCTGCACGCCGTTGTCGTTGACGCTGTAGTAGTGCGTCTTCGCGGCGTTGATCGCGGTCGAGGTCGACGTGGACAGCGAGCCGATGCCGGTCGAGGTCGACGTGGACAACGACAGGATCGTGCTGTCCGTGCTGCTCAGGCCCGTGGACAGGGAGCTGATGCCGGTCGAGGTCGAGGTCGAGAGCGACGTGATCGAGCTGTTGGCGGACGACAGGCCGGTCGAGGTCGAGGTCGAGAGCGACGTGATCGAGCTGTTGGCCGTCGACAGACCGGTCGACGTCGAGGTCGAGAGCGACGTGAT
>NZ_LOVM01000078.1:0-102821 GCF_001523445.1 Burkholderia sp. ABCPW 11
CGGATCACCGTCGCGCCCAGTTCCGGCGCCGCAATCTTTGCCAGCGAGCCGCCGAATTTGCCGACCGCGGTCCGCGCAGCCGATACGATCACTACATCCGTCATTTCCCTTTCCTCCAGGCCCGCACGACACGGCGCGTCGTTACCGGCCCCGTTAAAAAACTGCGGTGCGCCGGACAGCGTGCGCCGCTGTCCGGTTTTCGTCAATCGCGCTGCAACACGTAGCGCCCGGGCGCCGGCTCGATCGCCGGGAATTGCGCTGAACCCGGCTGGGCCGGCGGCGCGACCTTACGGCCGCCGTACGCGTCGAGCCACTCGACCCATGTCGTCCACCAGCTTCCGGGCTGCTCGGTCGCCGCGGCGAACCAGTCGTCCGCGGATTCGGGCAGGTCGTCGTTGACCCAGTAGCTGCGCTTCTTCTTCGCCGGCGGGTTGATCACGCCCGCGATGTGCCCCGACGCGCCGAGCACGAACTTCAGCGGGCCCGACAGGATCGACGTCGATGCGTAGGCCGTCTGCCACGGCACGATGTGATCCTCGCGCGAACCGTAGATGAACGTCGGCACGTCGATCAGCGACAGGTCGACCGGTTCGCCGCAGACGGTCAGCGCCCCCGGCTCGCGCAGCTTGTTTTCGAGATAGGTATGGCGCAGGTACCACGCGTACATCGGGCCCGGCAGGCTCGTCGAATCGCTGTTCCAGTACAGCAGGTCGAACGGCGCGGGCGTGCGGCCCTTCAGGTAATTGTCGACGACGTAGTTCCACACGAGATCGTTCGGCCGCAGGAACGAGAACGTGTTCGCGAACTCGACGCCGCGCATCAGCCCCGGTTGCGTACCGTTCTTGCCGCCGATGGTCTGCTCGCGCATCTGCACGTGCGCCTCGTCGACGAACACGTCGAGGATGCCCGTATCGGTGAAGTCGAGCATCGCGGTGAGCAGCGTCATCGACGCGGCCGGATGTTCGCCGCGCGCGGCGAGCACCGCGAGCGCGGTCGCGAGCATCGTGCCGCCGACGCAGAAGCCGAGCGTGTTGATCTGCTCGCGCCCGCTGATCTGCTGCACGGCGTCGATCGCCGCGAGCAGCCCTTCGTTCATGTAGTCGTCCCACGTCTTGTGCGCGACCGATGCATCCGCATTGCGCCACGACACGAGAAATACCTGATGACCGTTCGACAGCGCATGCGCGACGAGCGAATTCTCGGGTTGCAGGTCGAGGATGTAGAACTTGTTGATGCACGGCGGGACGATCAGCAGCGGCCGCTCGAACACCTTGTCCGTCTTCGGCGTGTACTGGATCAACTGGATCAGGTCGTTCTCGTACACGACCGCACCCTCGGTACACCCGAGATTCTTGCCGACCACGAACTGCGATTCGTCGGTCTGCGAAATCTTGCCGCGCTGCAAGTCGCCGAGCAGGTTCATCATCCCTTGCCGCAGGCTTTCGCCCTGCGTTTCGAGGATCGATTTCTGTGCGTCGGGATTGAGCGCGAGGAAGTTGCTCGGCGCGGCGGCGGCCGTCCATTGCTGGACCGTGAAACGAATGCGCTCGCGCGTCTTCGGATCGGTCTGAAGCGCGTCGGCCAGCTCCTGCAGATAGCGCGCGTTGAGCAGATACCACGCGGCCGCGAAGGCATGCGCAGGCGATGCCTTCCACGCGTCGCCGCTGAAGCGGCGGTCTTTCAACTCCGGGGGCTCGAGCTTCGCGGCGGCCGCCTGCTGCATCAGCGTCATGCAGTCGCGCGCGTAGTCGGCCTGCAATGCCTGGAGCCGTTCGGGCGGAATCGCGGCAACCGGCAGCTTCAGCCCCGCGAACGGCGACGCCATCGCGCCGAGGTCGGGCATCGACGGCATCTGGAACGGAAACGACGTCGGGAACTGGAATGTCGCGAACGGGTTGACGGAGGCCGATGCCGTCGCGGCGCGTGCCGGATCGGCAAAACCGCGCCACGCGTTCAACCACGACTCGAACATCTGCTGCATCGGCTGGGCCGCCGGATCGAAGCCGGCACTGCCCGCGGAAGTGCCCGCATGAGCGGACGTCGACGAATTTTTCGATGCTGTCATTACCTGCCTTACCGGTGATTCGTGAGCGTCAATCGTGAAATCCTGCTCGCGCGCGGCGTGCCGGCTGCGAGCCGGGCCGTCATGCTCTGGAGAGGCGTCTCCAGATTCTGCCGCAGTGCGGTATTTTTATCATTATCGTTTTCCCCATGTGAAGCGCCCGGTCAAACCACTGAACATTTCCGCGCGGAGATAATCCGCGCACGATAGACGGGACAAGGGTTCCGGCGAAACATAAAATGTTTTGCCTGACTTGACGTCGGGATTTTTCATTCAGTCGCGCATGCAACGCCGCATTGCCGCCTCAATATCGAGATAACCCGATTTCGCGGCGCAACAAAACCGGCGCGCATGCGCATGCAATCAATCGGCCAGCCAGATCGCCGCGGCCATGCGGCCCGTCACGCGGTCGCGCCGATACGAATAGAAGCGCGCGCGCTCGGCGACCGTGCAGGCCGTCCCGCCGCTCACGTGCACCACGCCCGCACGCGCGAGCCGCAGGCGCGCGAGCGCGTAGAGATCGGCAAGAAACTTGCCGGGCGCGCCGTCTCTCGCGACGAACGCACGACGGGTTTCATCATGCTCCGACTGCGGAGCCGTGTCGAGAAACGCGTCGCGCACGTCGGCGCCGACCTCGAACGCCTGCGGGCCGATCGCCGGCCCGAGATAGGCATGCAGCGTGTCCGCCGTCCCGCCCGCGAGCGCCGCGACGCGCGCGGCCGTCTGCTCGACGATGCCGGCCGAGAGCCCGCGCCAGCCCGCATGCGCAGCGCCGACCGCGCGGCCCTGCGCGTCGCACAGCAGCACGGGCAGGCAATCGGCCACCATCACCACGCAGACGGCGCCGGCCCGATCCGTGACGCTCGCGTCGGCCTGCACCGGCGCCGTGGCGGCAGGCGCCGCGGCGATCACCTCGTCCGCCCGCACGATCTGCGCGCCGTGAACCTGCTCGAGCCATGCGGCGCCCGACTGGCCAGCGAGGGCGAGCAGGCGCGCGCGATTGACGGCGACATGGTCGGGATCGTCACCGGTATGCAGGCCGAGATTCATCCCGCCCGCCAATGCCGCCCCATCCTGCCAGCGCCCGTACGGGCCTTCGCTCACGCCGCCGTCGCGCGTCGTGATCAGCGCACGCACGCGCGGCGACACGCGCCAGTCGGGCTGCACGCAGTCCTGCCACGTCAACGGCGCCAGATTCGTCATCGGCACTCACTCCTCCTCATCGTCCAGGTACGGCTCGTCGTCGTGATACTCGCCGCCGAAATCGTCATCGTCGTAGGGATTGTCGTCGTCGAATTCCTCGTCGCCCTGCCCGAAGCCGAGCGCCGCGACCAGTGCGTTCATGTCGTCCGGCAGCGGGCAGCGCCACTGCATCGCCTTGCCCGTGACCGGATGCACGAGACCGAGCCGCCACGCATGCAGCGCCTGTCGTGCGAACCCGTCCGGCAGCGGCGCGACCGAGCGCTTGCCGCGCGCACGCCCGTAGACCGGATCGCCGAGCAGCGGATGCCCGGCGTGCGCGCAGTGCACACGGATCTGATGCGTGCGGCCGGTTTCGAGATCGCATTGAATCGCCGAAACCGGCTGACGTTGCCACAGACATGTGTCAACCGTGCGGAAATGCGTGCGCGCGGGCTTGCCCGAGGCGCCGGTGACCACGGCCATGCGCGTGCGCTCGCGCGGGTCGCGGCCGATCGGCGCGTCGATCGTGCCTTCCTCTGGCATCGTGCCCCACACCAGCGCGAAATAGCGGCGCTTCACCGTGCGGGCCTGCAACTGGCGCACGAGGTCCGTCTGCGCGGCCAGCGTGCGGGCGACCACCATCAGGCCGGACGTTTCCTTGTCGAGCCGGTGGACGATCCCCGCGCGCGGCAGGCCGGCCGCCGCGTCGCCGTAGCGATGCAGCAGACCGTTGAGGATCGTGCCGCTCCAGTTGCCGGCGGCCGGATGGACGACGAGACCGGCCGGCTTGTTGATGACGACGAGCGCGTCGTCCTCGTAGATCACGTCGAGCGGCACGGGCTCCGGCGTGAACGCGAGCTGCTCGGGCAGCAGATCGGGCACGAGCTCGATCTTCGCGCCCAGCGGCACCGGCTGGCGGATCTTCGCCGGCGCGCCATCGACGAGCACGCGCTGCGCCTCGATCCAGCTCTGCAGGCGGCTGCGCGAGAATTCGGGGAACAGTTGGGCGAGCGCCTTGTCGAGACGTTCGCCCGCGAGCGACAGCGGCACTTCGACGATGCGCGGCGCGTCGTCGTGCGCTGCGGACGGCACCACGGGCGGCTGCATGG
This sequence comes from Burkholderia sp. ABCPW 11, assembly GCF_001523445.1. Classification (NCBI taxonomy): domain Bacteria; kingdom Pseudomonadati; phylum Pseudomonadota; class Betaproteobacteria; order Burkholderiales; family Burkholderiaceae; genus Burkholderia; species Burkholderia sp. ABCPW 11. Next base: position 4,354 of record NZ_LOVM01000078.1, read on the forward strand.
CGTCGCCGGCCAGATCGTCATCGAGGGAATCCCCCGACGCAGCGTCGGCGGGCCGATCGCTTGGGCTATAATCTTCGCGATTTGGTGTGCCCGGCTGGGCATTCTGCGAACTTGAACGGGTCATTTAGACTGGGTCACCGAGACTTGAAGCTAGGACATGCGAGCATGATGAATTCGACCAAACGCACGGCCAGAACCGTCGCCGCCCGGGCTGCGGCGGTAGCGGCCGCGGCCCTCATCGCCGGCTGCCACGGCTTGCCGCAGAAGCAGGACGAGACGGCTACCTGGTCGAACAACAAATTATACTCAGAGGCCCAGGACGCACTGTCCGGCGGCGACTGGGGCAAGTGCGCGAAATATTTCGAATCGCTGCAAGGCCGCGATCCGTTCGGCCATTTCGCGCAACAGGCGCAGATCAACGTTGCATACTGCAACTGGAAGGACAACGAAGCGGCGGCCGCCGACCAGGCCGTCGATCGCTTCATCCAGCTCCACCCCGATCATCCGGATATCCCATACGCGTACTACCTGAAGGGGATGATCCACTTCAACGACGATCTCGGGCTGTTCGGTCGCTTCTCCGGCCAGGACATGAGCGAACGCGATCCGCAGGCGCTGCGCGAATCGTACGATGCGTTCAAGGTCGTCGTCGACCGCTTCCCGAAGAGCAAGTACGCGCCCGATGCGGCCGCGCGGATGCGCTATATCGTCAACGCGCTCGCATCGCACGAAGTGCATGCGGCCGACTACTACTATCGCCGTGGCGCGTATGTCGCGGCGATCAACCGTGCCCAGCTCGCGATCAAGGACTACAAGGGCGCGCCGGCGATCGAGGACGCGCTGCACATCATGATCCTGTCGTACGGCAAGCTGAACCAGCCGGAACTCGCCGAGGACACCAAGCGCGTGCTCGCGGGCACGTTCCCCGACAGCCCGTACGTGACGGGCCATGCGCGCCCCGGTGCGAAGAAGTCGTGGTGGCAGTTCTAACGCACGGCGCGCTGCAACACCCGTTGCGCATACGAAAAACCCGGCCATCGAGCCGGGTTTTTTATTGGCGCCGCATTCGGTTGACGCCAAGGCGTTCACGCGGCAAGCGCCGCGCGTGCGCTCACGCGCGCTTGTCCGCGCGGTGCTCGTCGAAGAAATCCTGCACGACCGCGATCTCGCGTGTGCGCTTGAACGGCGGCAGGCTTTGCCAGATCCGGCGCCCGTAAGGCTTGTCGACGAGCCGCGTATCGCAGATCATCAGCACGCCGCGATCCGTCTCCGCACGAATCAACCGGCCCGCGCCCTGCTTCAGCGTGATCACGGCCTGCGGCAGTTGATGCACGGCGAACGGACTCAGCCCCTTCTTCGTCAACGCATCGAGCCGCGCGGCCAGCACCGGATCGTCCGGCGGCGCGAACGGCAGCTTGTCGATCACGACCAGCGACAATGCATCGCCGCGCACGTCCACGCCTTCCCAGAAACTCTGGCTGCCGACCAGGATCGCATTGCCGTACGCGCGGAAGCGGTCGAGCAGCTCGGTGCGGCTCGCGTCGCCCTGCACGAGCAGCGGCATGTTCCAGCCGCGCGACTCGATCGCGTCGCGCAGCTTCGACGCGATCCGGTCGACCGCGCGCAGCGTCGTGCACAGCATGAACACGCCGCCGCCGGATGCCTCGATCGCCGGCAGCGCGGCATCGAAGACGGCGTCGGTAAATGCCGGCGAAGACGGCTGCGGGAGGTTGCGCGGCACGTACAGCAGCCCCTGCGACTGGTAATCGAACGGACTGGCGAGCGTCATCGAACGACGCGAGCTCAGGCCCATCTGCGCCGCGTAGTGCGTGAAATCGCCGCGCACCGACAACGTCGCCGACGTGAATACCCATGCACGCGGTACGCCCGCACGCTGTTTCGCGAAAATCGGCGCGACCGACAGCGGCGTTTCATGGAGCTGGACGGTATGCGCGAACACCTCGACCCAGCGCACCTTCTCGTTCGGATCGCCGTCGGCGGCCGCATTGTCGCCGGCCGCCGACGCATCGGCCTTCGCTGCCGCTTGCGCCGCGCCGGGCGCGACCCAGCCCGCCAGCAGGTCCTGCAGCTCGCGGGCGCGCCGCAGGCACGCGCCGAGCGATTCCGCGCGCTCGGCCTGGCTCGCGAGCGCCGATGCGAGCGCATCGAGCGCAACGTCGAGCGCGTCGAGCGCACCGAACATCGGGTGATCGTCGCCGAGCTGTGCGAGCGACATGCGCACGATCTGGTCGTTCGCGAACGCGAGACGCAAGTCGCGCGCCGCGCGCTCGAGATCGCCGCCGAGCTTCACCCACTCCACCGCGTCGCGCGCATGGCTCAGGCCTTCGGCGACCGTGTCGCGCGCGAGCTCGAGGATCTGCGTCGTCGACAGCGTCTCGCCGAAGAACAGCGTCGCCGTTTCCGGCAACTGGTGCGCTTCGTCGAAGATGATCGTGTTCGCGTTCGGCAGCAGTTCGGCCATCCCCGTGTCGCGCAGCATGATGTCCGCGAAGAACAGGTGATGGTTGACGACGACGACGTCGGCCTGCTGGGCCTCGCGCCGCGCCTGCATCACGAAGCATTCCTTGTAGTGCGGGCATTCCTGGCCGAGGCAATTGTCGCGCGTCGACGTGACCATCGACCACACGGGCGCCGTTTCCGGCACGCTCGCGAGTTCGGCCTTGTCGCCGCTCTTCGTGATTTTCGCGAAGCGGACGATTTCCTGCAGATACGCGGTATCCTGCCGCGACGGCAGCCGGCCGTTGTCGGCCGTGCGTTGCAGGTAGTAATGGCACAGGTAGTTCGAGCGTCCCTTGAGCATCGCGACCGTCACCGGCACCGCGAGCGCGTTGCGCACGGTCGGGATGTCGCGCTGGAACAACTGGTCCTGCAGGTGCTTCGTGCCGGTCGACACGATCACCTTGCCGCCCCACAACATGGCAGGCACGAGATACGCGTAGGTCTTGCCGGTACCCGTGCCGGCCTCGACGATCAGCGTGTTGTCGCCTGCGTCGTTGTCGGATTCGGCCGCTGCGGCGTCATCCGCGGCCGGCCCGGCCGCCTTGTCGCCGTCGCCGAGGCGGCGCGCCGGCCGCTTGCGGGTTTCGAAGATCTCGGGATCGGGCATCCGGCGTGCGGACGCCTCCATCGCGGACGCGACCGCGCGCGCCATCTCGATCTGCGACGTACGCGGCCGATAGCCGTCGAGCGCGCGCGCCAGCAACCCGCCTTCGCCGAAGATCGTGTCGAGTTCGTCGACGCGCTTGCGGCTCAGCTCGAAAGTGCCTTCGGGCGCACGAACGCGCCCGGCGGACGTCGTGTCACGCCGGGCATCGGGGGTGGCTTCAAGCGGTGAATTCAAGGCAAGCGTTCCTGTGTCCAGCGCCCGAGCGGCGCCGGCGCTTGCCAGGCCGCGCTCAGGCGCGCTTATCCGGTTCGAGCTGCGATTGCAGCAAAATGATTTTGTCCTTGGCGGCCAGCTTTTCCTTCTTCAGCCGGTGCAGCGTGATGTCATCGATGTCGGAGTGCCCTTCCTTCAGCTCGATCTCCCGAGCGAGCTGCTGGTGCTGCTCCTGCAATGCAGCCAAACGGTTGTGCAATTCCTGCTGCTGTTCCGTGTGACGGTTTTGCATACCTGCCTCCTCATCGAAGCAGCGCGACGGCTGGCGTGCCGACGCGCCCGAGACTGAGCCCGATCAATTCAACACGTTACTGCCCCTGCTGTTGCTGCCTGGCCTTCTCGGCCGCTTCCTGCTGACGCCGCTCGACATCGGCCTTGTGCTGCGCGGCTGCCTTCTGCTTCTGCTCGTAGCGCGTGGCGTTGTCCGCCCGCTCCTGCGCCTTCTGCGCCGCCTGCTGGTGCGCCTGGTCGAGCTTGCGCTGGAAATCCGCCTGCTTCTGGTCGTATGCCTGCCTGTTCGCCGCGCGTTGCGGGCCTTCCGCGCCGCGCTGCGCCTGCTTCAGTGCATTCTGCTCCTGCTTGTCGCGGAATGCAGCCGCGTTCGCCGCGTCGGTCGCCGCCCGCTGCGGCGCTTCCGCCGCGTTCCGGGCCTGCTTCAGCGCCTGCTGCTGGTCGCGCTGCTGCGCCCGCACCGCGCGCTGCTCGTCGTTGAGCGCAAGCTGCTCCTGGCGAATGCTCGCGCGCTCCTCGCGCATCCGATCGCGCGCCTTGCCGAGACAGTGGTTGACGAAGAACTTGCTGTAACAATCGTGCTCCGCCACCGCATAACGATAATCGTTTTCCGCGGAGCGTTGATTGAGCACTTTTTGACGGGCGTCGAAATCCGGGGCGGCGGAGGCTGCAACGGGCGCGGACGCGGCGGCGTCCGGCGCGCTGGCGCCCTGGGCCTGCGCGAATGCGCCGGAAGGCCCGGCAGACAAAGCCGCGGCGAGCGCTGCGCCGAGCGCGACGAGAGAAATACGGGAAGTTGGCAACGTCGTAGGAAAGCTGCGGGACATGTGTCAAATTCTATCACCCCCGGCTGGACGCTCCGCCATTTATGGCAAAATGCCCCGCTTCATTCACCCGCGGCCTCTGGCCCGGCGGGCCAGCCGGGCAGCCCGCCGCTCCGGGCCTGCCGGCCCGCGCCGCGATTTCAGCAGGCAGACCATCCACGACATGACGGAAACCGTAGCACTCAAGATCGTACAGCGCATCGCCACCGAACTGTCCGTCCAGCCGCGCCAGGTCGCGGCGGCCGTGCAACTCCTCGACGAAGGCTCGACCGTTCCGTTCATTGCCCGGTACCGCAAGGAAGTGACCGGCAACCTGGACGACACGCAGTTGCGCCAGCTCGAGGAACGCCTCCTGTACCTGCGCGAGCTCGAGGATCGCCGCGCCGCGATCCTGTCGAGCATCGACGAACAGGGCAAGCTGACCGACGAACTGCGTGCCGCGATCGACGCGGCCGACAGCAAGCAGGTGCTCGAGGACCTTTATCTGCCGTACAAGCCGAAGCGCCGCACGCGTGCGCAGATCGCCCGCGAGGCCGGCCTCGAGCCGCTCGCGCAGGCGCTGCTCGCGAATCCGCTGCTCGACCCGCAGACCGAGGCGGCCGCGTATGTCGATGTCGACAAGGGCCTCGCCGACGTGAAGGCCGCGCTCGACGGCGCGCGCGACATCCTGTCCGAACAGTTCGGCGAGACGGCGGAATTGCTCGGCAAGCTGCGCGACTACCTGCACGCCCAGGGCGTCGTGTCGTCGGCGGTCGTGGAGGGCAAGGAAAACGAGGAAGGCGAGAAATTCCGCGACTATTACGACTACGCGGAAACGATCAAGACCGTGCCGTCGCACCGCGCGCTCGCGCTGTTCCGCGGCCGCAACGCGGGCGTGCTGACGATCAAGCTCGGCCTCGGCGAAGAGCTCGACGCGCAGGTGCCGCATCCCGGCGAGGCGATGATCGCGCGCCATTTCGGCATCGCGAACCAGAATCGCCCGGCCGACAAATGGCTGTCCGACGTCTGCCGCTGGTGCTGGCGCGTGAAGGTGCAGCCGCATATCGAAAACGAACTGCTCACGCAACTGCGCGAAACGGCCGAAACCGAAGCGATCCGCGTGTTCGCGCGCAACCTGAACGACCTGCTGCTGGCCGCACCGGCCGGCCCGAAGGCCGTGATCGGTCTCGACCCCGGCTTGCGCACCGGCGTGAAGGTCGCGGTCGTCGACCGCACCGGCAAGGTGCTCGCGACCGACACGATCTACCCGCACGAACCGCGCCGCGACTGGGACGGCTCGATCGCGAAACTCGCGCGCCTCGCCGCGCAGACGCGGGCCGAACTGATCAGCATCGGCAACGGCACCGCGTCGCGCGAAACCGACAAGCTCGCGAGCGAACTGATCGCGAAACACCCGGAGCTGCGGCTGCAGAAGATCGTCGTGTCGGAAGCCGGCGCGTCGGTCTACTCGGCGTCCGAGCTCGCCGCGAAGGAATTCCCGGAACTCGACGTTTCGCTGCGCGGCGCCGTGTCGATCGCCCGCCGCCTGCAGGACCCGCTCGCGGAGCTCGTGAAAATCGAGCCGAAGGCGATCGGCGTCGGCCAGTACCAGCACGACGTGAACCAGCGCGAACTTGCCCGCTCGCTCGACGCGGTCGTCGAGGATTGCGTGAACGCGGTCGGCGTCGACGCGAACACGGCGTCGGCCCCGCTGCTCGCCCGTGTGTCGGGCCTGAACGCGACACTCGCGCGCAACATCGTCGACTATCGCGACGCGAACGGCCCGTTCCCGTCGCGCGAGCACCTGCGCAAGGTGCCGCGCCTCGGCGACAAGACCTTCGAACAGGCCGCCGGCTTCCTGCGCATCAATGGCGGCGAGAATCCGCTCGACCGCTCGTCGGTGCACCCGGAAGCGTATCCGGTCGTCGAACGGATGCTCGCGAAGATCAACAAGCGCATCGACGACGTGCTCGGCAACCGCGAGGCGCTAGCGGGCCTGTCGCCGGCGGAGTTTGTTGACGAACGTTTCGGCCTGCCGACCGTGCGCGACATCCTGGCCGAACTGGAAAAGCCGGGCCGCGATCCACGCCCGGAATTCAAGACGGCCACGTTCCGCGAAGGCGTCGAGAAGGTCTCGGATCTCGTGCCGGGCATGACGCTCGAAGGCGTCGTGACGAACGTTGCCGCATTCGGCGCGTTCGTGGATATCGGCGTGCACCAGGACGGCCTCGTCCACGTGTCCGCGATGTCGACGAAGTTCATCAAGGATCCGCACGAAGTCGTGAAGGCCGGCCAGGTCGTCAAGGTGAAGGTGATCGACGTCGACGTGAAGCGCCAGCGCATTGCGCTGACGATGCGCCTCGACGACGACGCGGCAGCACCCGGCACGTCGTCGCGCGGCGGCCAGGATCGCGGCAACGCGGGGCGCGGCGCAGCCCGTCCGCAGCGTACGCGCGAGCCGGAACCGGCCGGCGCGATGGCCGTGGCATTCGCGAAGCTGAAACGCTGAGTCGAAGGCGTCGAAGCAATAAAAAACCCGCCGAAAGGCGGGTTTTTTTATTGCTTCGGCGAAGCGCGCAGCCCGATTCGGCATGGGCCGCATACGCGGCCCGCTCGCGCCCGTCAGATCTCGATCTTCGTCCCGAGCTCGACGACGCGATTCGCCGGAATCGAGAAGAAATCGGTCGGTTTCGCCGCGTTCTGATGCATCCACGCGAACACGCGCTCGCGCCAGATCGACATGCCGGGCAGATGCGTCGGCACGACCGTTTCGCGCGCGAGGAAGAACGACGTGTCCATCAGCTCGAACGTCATGTCGTGCGTGCGGCCGAATTCCTCGAGCACGGCCTTCACGTCCGGCGTCTCGTTAAAGCCGTACTCGGCCTTGACGATGTACAGTCCGCCGCCCGCATCACGCGAACTCAGGCGCCTGTCGTCGCGCACGTACGGAATGTCGCGCGTGACGAACGTCAGGAAAATGGTCCGCTCGTGCAGCACCTTGTTGTGCTTCAGGTTGTGCAGCAGGCTGACGGGCACGAGCTTGTCGTTGCCGGTCAGGTAGATCGCGGTGCCCGACACGCGGTGCGGCGGATGCGCGAGCAGCCCCTGCAGGAACGGTTCGAGCGGAATACCGTCGGCCGCCGTGCGCTCCTTGACGATGTGACGCCCCTTGTACCAGGTCATCAGCAGGAAGAACAGCAGCGCGCCGATGCCGAGCGGCAACCAGCCGCCCTGCGCGACCTTCAGCAGGTTCGCGCCGAAAAAGCCGAGGTCGATCGCGAGGAACACCGCGATGATCGCGCCGACCAGCAGCCGGTTCCAGTTCCACACTTTCACCATCACGACGCACGCGAGCACGGTCGTGATCACCATCGTCGCCGTCACCGCGATACCGTACGCGGCCGCGAGGTTGTCCGAACTCTTGAAACCGACGACGATACAGAGGATCACGAACAGCAGCAGCCAGTTCACGACCGGCACGTAGATCTGGCCGATCGCGAGCTCGGACGTATGCAGCACCTTCATGCGCGGCACGTAGCCGAGCTGGATCGCCTGCGACGTCAGCGAATACGCGCCGGAGATCACGGCCTGCGACGCGATCACGGTCGCGACCGTCGACAGCACGACGAGCGGCAGCAGCCCCCATTCGGGCGCCAGCAGGAAGAACGGGTTTTCGATCGCTTTCGGATTCTGGATCAGCAGCGCGCCCTGGCCGAAGTAGTTCAGCACGAGCGACGGCATCACGAGCCCGTACGCAGCCAACCGGATCGGCTTTGCACCGAAGTGGCCCATGTCCGCGTAGAGCGCTTCCGCGCCGGTCAGCACCAGCACGACCGAGCCGAGCACGACGTACGCCTGCAGCAGGTGGTCGGCCATGAACGACGCCGCGTAATACGGATTGATCGCCGCGATGATGCCCGGCACGCGAACGATGTGGTACACGCCGAGCGCCGCGATCACGACGAACCACAGCACCATGATCGGGCCGAACAGCTTGCCGACCAGCGCGGTTCCGTGCCGCTGGATCCAGAACAGCGCGATCAGGATCACGATCGTGATCGGCAGCACGAGATGGGACAGGTGCGGCGTCGCGATCTCCAGACCTTCGACGGCCGACATCACCGAGATCGCCGGGGTGATCACCGCGTCCCCGTAGAACATGCACGCGCCGAATATCCCGAGCGCCATCAGCGCGCCCGCGACCCGCGTTTTCGAGTCGAGCGGCCGCAGCGACAGCGCCATCAGCGCGAGCACGCCGCCTTCGCCGTTGTTGTCCGCCCGCATCACGAACAGCAGGTACTTGACGCCGACCACCAGCACGATGGCCCAAAACAGCAGCGAGATCACGCCGAGAATCGACCCTTCGGTCAGCGGAATGCCGTGCGCGGGGCTGAACGCCTCCTTGAGCGAATACAGCGGGCTGGTGCCGATGTCGCCGAACACGACGCCGATGGCTGCTATCGCTAGCGCCCGCATCGAGTGTTGTTGCGTCGAATGCGGCGCGTGTGCGGCGTCGGTCGCGTGAGTCGTGTCGTTCATATGAAGCGTAATAATCGGGTCCGGGTCGGACAAAACGAGCGCTATTCTACTCGCGCCCCCGTGAAACGCCGCCCTGCCGTGTTGCCGTGGAGCCACGTGATCCACGCCGCGCATGCAATCCGGCGCGACCTGTGGCAGGGCTGCCATCATAGCCGGCGCCGCGCCGCCTGCCTATCGGGTCCGCGGCGCGGCCGCGCGGCGCCCCGGCGCGCCAATGAAAAACGGCGCCGCAAGCGGCGCCGTACAAGGCTTTCGTTCGATCGGCCGGCCGCTTACGCGCCCGAACCGTCGCGCTGCGCGCGACCGCGCTTGATCCACGCCTCGAGGTTGTGCGGCCGAACCGTATCCCACTCCTCGAACGGCTGATGAATCCACGGATTCGTCGGCAGGAACTGCGTGTGATAGTCGGGCTTGACCTTCGAGCAACCCTTGTACCAGAGCACCGCCGAACGCACGGCCGTCACGGACGGATAGCGCTCCTTCAGGTGCTCCTGCACGCGCGCGAGCGTGACGCCCGAATCGACGAGATCGTCGACCAGCAGCACGTTGCCCGCCAGGTTGCCGCGCGTCATCGTGATGTACTGCGCGATGTCGAGCTCGCCCTGCTCGGTGCCGGCCGCTTCCCGGTACGAACTCGTCGCGAGAATCGCGAGCGGCACGTCGTAGATGCGCGACAGCTGGTCGCCGACGCGCAGGCCGCCGCGCGCGAGGCACAGGATCTGGTCGAACTTCCAGCCCGAGGCGTGCACCTGGAGCGCGAGCAGCTCGATCAGCCGGTGGTACTCGTCCCAGCCTACCCACAGGTTCTTGTCGTCGTTGCGCGGATCGGTCATCAAGTCTGCCGCCGTCATCGTGATTTGCTGCGTCATCTGGGAATTACACCTTGAACGGATGGCGGAGCAGGATCGTTTCGTCGCGGTCCGGGCCCGTCGACACCATGTCGACCGGCACGCCAGCCACTTCCTGGACGCGGGCGAGGTATGCCTGCGCGTTCGCCGGCAGTGCGTCCCACGTATTGATCCCGACGGTGCTTTCCTTCCAGCCGGCGAACGTCTCGTACACCGGTTCGCAACGCGCGACATCGACCGCGCCGCGCGGCAGGATGTCGACGTCCTTGCCGTCGACCTGGTAGCCGACGCACAGCTTGACTTCGTCGAGGCCGTCGAGCACGTCGAGCTTCGTCATGCACAGGCCCGACACGCCGTTGATCTGGATCGAGCGGCGCAGCGCGGCCGCATCGAGCCAGCCGGTGCGGCGCGGACGGCCGGTGACCGAACCGAATTCCTTGCCGACGTTCGCGAGCGTGACGCCGATCTGGTCCTGACGCTGCGGGTTGTCCGCATCGTACAGTTCGCTCGGGAACGGACCCGAACCGACGCGCGTGCAATACGCCTTCGTGATGCCGAGGATGTAGTTGAGCTTCTGCGGACCGACGCCCGCGCCGGCCGATGCCGCACCTGCGACGCAGTTGCTCGACGTGACGAACGGATAGGTGCCGTGGTCGATGTCGAGCAGCGTGCCTTGCGCGCCTTCGAACAGCAGGTTCTGGCCCGCATTGTTCGCGTCGTACAGGCGGCGCGACACGTCGGCCACCATCGGCTTCAGGCGGTCGGCATAGCCGAGCATCGTGTCGAGCGTGGCCTGGAAATCGACGGCCGCGCCGCCCAGATACTGGGTCAGCACGAAATTGTGGAAATCGAGATTTTCGCGCAGGCGATCGGCGAAGGTTTTCGCGTCGAACAGATCCTGCACGCGCAGCGCGCGGCGGCCGACCTTGTCTTCGTACGCAGGGCCGATGCCGCGGCCGGTCGTACCGATCTTGCCCGCGCCCTTGCGCGCTTCGCGCGCCTGGTCGATCGCGATGTGGTACGGCAGGATCAGCGTCGTGGCTTCGGAGATGAACAGGCGGTCGCGCACGTTCACGCCGGCTTCTTCGAGCTCGCCGATTTCCTTGAACAGTGCTTCGGGGGACAGGACGACGCCGTTGCCGATGTAGCAGGCGACGCCTTCACGCATGATGCCCGACGGAATGAGGCGCAAGATCGTTTTCTTGCCGCCGATGATGAGGGTGTGGCCGGCGTTGTGACCGCCCTGGAAACGCACGACGCCCTGAGCGTGGTCCGTCAGCCAGTCGACGATCTTGCCCTTGCCTTCATCACCCCATTGCGTTCCCACGACGACGACATTGCGCCCGGGAGTCACGTTCACTGCGCTGGCAGACATGTTGATTCGTTAGCTGGTTAAAAACGTATTCTACCTATGTTCGCGGGCGATTCCGAATTTTTCCGTTTCGCTTCAACGATATGCACGCCGAAGCACGGCCCGCGAGCACCTCTTTATCGGGGTTCGACCACCCACGCGCCGTTGCGCTCGACGAGCGAACGATCGCACGCGAATTCGTCGAGCACGTGATCGTGGCCCGGCAGCGCCTGGATCACGACCTCGCCCGCATCGCGCAGCGCCGCGACGGCCGCGCCCAACGCATCGTCCTGCGCCCACGGCGCGAGGATCGCGGTGCCGCGCGCCTCGACCGGCGAGATTCGTGCGAGCTCGCGCAGGTCGAGCGAGAAGCCGGTCGCCGGACGAGCCCGGCCATAGGCCTGCCCCACGTGATCGTAACGGCCGCCGCGCGCGATCGCGTTCGGCACGCCGTCGATGTATGCGCTGAACATCGCGCCGCTGTGATACGCGTAGCCGCGCAGGTCGGCCAGATCGATCGCGACTTCGACGCCCTTCGCCTGCGACGCAAGCTGCGCGAGATCGTCGAGCGCCCGTGTGATTTCAGGCAGCACCGGCAGGCGCGTGCGCGCCTCGGCGAGCACGCTCGCGTCCCCGTAGAGGTTCGGCAGCGCGCGCAACGCGGCGCGCGTATCGGCGCCGAGATCGTCGGTGAGTTCGTTCAACAGCGGCACATCCTTGCCCGACAGCGCGTCGTACAGCGACTCGCCACGCTCGGCGGCCTGCGCGTCGCGCGCCAGCAGCGCCGCGAGCACGCCCGCGTGGCCGAGGTCGAGACGGATGCGCGACAGGCCCGCGAGATGCAGCGCGTCGAGCATCAGTTGCTGGATCTCGAGATCGGCTTCGAGCCCGGCGTGGCCGTAGATTTCGGCGCCGATCTGGATTTGTTCGCGCGTCGCGTGCAGGCCGCGCGGACGCGTATGCATCACGTGGCCCGCGTAGCAGAGACGCGTCACGCCCTGACGGTTCAACAGATGCGCGTCGATCCGCGCGACCTGCGGCGTGATGTCCGCGCGCAGGCCGAGCGTGCGGCCCGACAGCTGGTCGACCAGCTTGAAGGTGCGCAGGCGCAGATCGGCGCCGCCGCTCGTCAGCAGCGACTCGAGATACTCGAGCAACGGCGGCATCACCATTTCGTAGCCGTACGAACGGAAGCGGTCGAGCAGCCTGCGGCGCAGCTCCTCGATCTTGCGCGCTTCCGACGGCAGTACGTCGGCGATATTCTCGGGAAGTAACCAGGTCGACATCGGTACGGTCCTACGACGGGAAACGGCGCGCGACACGCGCGCCGCGAGTTGAATCGGAACTTCGAAATCGGGCGGAACGAACGGCGGATGCGCCGTCCGGATCGGGGCTACGGTCAGGTCGCGAGCAGCAACAGCGCGAGCCCGAGCACCATCACGATCAGCCCGCCGATCCGGATATGATGCGGCGGCCGCTCGGCTATTCTACGAAACGTGTCGCGCCAGGCGACGGGAAACACAAAGGGGAACGCCCCCTCGATGATCAGCATCAGCGCTACTGCGAGCAACAACGAGCCAGCCAGGTCCATGCGAGCGACGGCGCCGCTCGACGCGGCGCCCCAAGGTCAATGTTTGCGGGGAGCGGGCGCCGCCGGTGCGGCACCGCCCGTCGGGCTGCGCATGAAGCGGAAGAACTCGCTGTCGGGATCGACGACGATGATGTCGTTGCGCTTGAACGTATTCCGGTAGGCCTGCAGGCTCGCGTAGAACTGATAGAACTGCGGATCGCGGCCGAACGCATCGGCGGCGATCGTCGCGGCCTTCGCGTCGCCCTCGCCCTTGATCGTCTGCGCGGACTTGTACGCGTTCGCGAGCACGGCCTGCTGCTCGCGTTCGGCGTCGGCCTTGATCTGCTCGACGTCGGCCGCGCCTTGTGCACGCACCTGGGCCGCCTGATCGCGCAACGCGCCGATCATCCGTTGATAGACGGCGTCCGTCTGCGCAGCCGGCAGGTCGACACGCGTGAGCTGGACGTCGACCACGTCGACGCCGAAACCGGCCGCGCTCGCCTTCGCCGCATCGCGAGCCGCATCGGCGATCGCGCGCTGGCCGCCGATGGCATCGTCGAGCGCGCGCTTGCCGAATGCATCGCCGAGCGCGCTCTTCAGCGTACCGGACAGCCGTTCGCTCGCCGCCGCCGGGTCGCCGCCCGTCGCGGTGAAATATTTCATCGGGTCGCTGATCCGGTACTTCACCGCATACGCGACGAGCAGGTCGTGCTTGTCTTCGGTTGCCAGTTGCAGCGGATCGGACGACTCCAGCGATTGCAGGCGCGTATCGATCAGCGTCGCCGTCTGCAGCGGCGGCGGCAGCTTGAAATGGACGCCGGGGCCCGCGAGTTCCGGCTGCGTGCCGTCGCGGCCCGACAGCACGGCCGTATGGCGCGGATCGACGGTGAGGACCGTCGACGATGCCGCGAAGGCGACAATCACGATTGCGACGACGAGCGCAATGATTCGGTTCATGTTCTGCGCTCCCCGTTACTTCGTATCGTCTTCACGCGACCGGCTGCGAAACGCTTCGCGCGATCGCAGCACGTCGACACCTGACGCGGCGGCGGCCGATGCGGCGCTCGCCGGCGCGGCTGCAGCTGCCGACGGCGCCGTGACCGCCGGTGCCGACGCCGCATCGGCGGCGGACGCGCCGGCCGACGTCGCGGCGTTTTGCCGGCCCTGCTCGACGAGCTTGTCGAGCGGCAGGTACACGACGCTGTTGCCGCCCTTGTTGCCGACGAACACCTTCGTCGCGTTCGAATAGATTTCCTGCATCGTCTCGAGGTACATCCGCTCGCGAATGACCGCAGGCGCCTTCGAGTACTGCGCATAGACTTGCTTGAAGCGGTCCGCGTCGCCCTCGGCTTCCGTGACCACGCGATCGGCATACGCCTTCGCTTCGTCGACGAGCTTCGCCGCATCACCCTGCGCCTTCGGCAGCAGGTCGCTCGCATACGCCTGCGCGGCGCGCTTCGCGGCCTCGCGCTCGTCGCGCGCCTTCGCGACTTCGGCGTAGGCGGCCTGGGTCTGCTCGGGCGCCGCGACGCTCTGCATCGTGACGGCCGTCACTTCGAGCCCCGACTGGTAGCGGTCGAGATCGCGCTGGATCGCGCTGGAAAGCTGCTCGCGCAGCGCATCGCGGTCCTGGTTCAGCATGTCGGCCGCACTGCGCGTGCCGACGATCGCGCGCACCGCGGCCTGCGCGGCCTGCGACACGCTGCGCTCGGGATCGACGCTGCGGAACAGGTAATCGGTGGCGGAACGGATCCGGTACTGGACGATGAAGCGCACGTCGACGATGTCGGCATCGCGCGTCAGCATCGCGGCTTCCTTCACGTTCGCGAGGCGCACGACGTTATTGCGGCCGATCTCGATCGAGCGGACCTGCGACGTGTCGACGATCTCGTGCGACGCGAACGGATACGGTGCGCGCCAGTGCACGCCCTGGCCGACCGTGCCCGACACCTTGCCGAGCTGCAGCACGACGCCCGTCTGGCCTTCCTGCACGACGAACAGCCCGCTTCCCGCATAAACCGCGACCAGCACGCCGATCACGATGCCGACGCCGACCCGTGCGGCCCGGCCATTGTCGGGACGGAAGCCGTTGCCGCCCTTGCCGCCGAACAGGCCGCTCAGGCGCCGGTTGAAATTGCGCCACATCTCGTCGAGATCGGGCGGACCGTCGCCGTCGCCGCCTGGCGGACGCTTCGATTCGTTCGCGCGGGGGCGGGATCCGTCCTTGCCATTGCCTTCGCCGCGTCCCCAGCGGGGATCGTTGATCGACAGCAAGGCGCGCATCCGCCGCCAGGTACTCCGCTCGTTGTATTCGTTCACCAGAGTTTGTTCACCAGATTGGACGCCGGCGAACCGGCCGGGACCGGTTAGCGCCCGTGTTCGGAAATCGTGTGGTCTTCGTGCGATTCAGCGGACGTGCCATCGAGCGCGTCGGGCAACGTCGCGCTGGAAAGGTGTTCCGCGGAGGCGATTTCGGCGATGGCGGCACGCAACGTATCGAGACCCTGACCGGTGCGCGCGCTCAAAAAGACGCGCGAAATATTACCATACTCGTCCCGCTCGACCGCGTCGCCGCGGGCCGCCAGCTCGGGCACGGCGTCGATCTTGTTGAACACCAGCACCTGCCGGATCGTGTCCGCGCCGATCTCGTGCAGCACGCCGTTGACCTGCTCGATCTGCTCGAGCCTGACCGCGCTCGACGCGTCGACCACATGCAGCAGCAGATCCGCATGGATCGTTTCCTCGAGGGTCGCGCGGAACGCCGCGACGAGCTGGTGAGGCAGCTCGCGGATGAACCCGACCGTATCGGACACGACGATCTGCCCGACTTCGTCGCCGAGGTACACGCGCCGCGACGTCGTATCGAGCGTCGCGAACAGCTGGTCGGCCGCGTACGCCTGCGCTTTCGTCAGCGCATTGAACAGCGTCGACTTGCCCGCGTTCGTGTAGCCGACGAGCGACACCGACATCGTGCCGCTGCGCGCGCGCTGCCGGCGCTGCGTGCTGTGCTGGCGGCGCAGCCGGTCGAGCCGCGACTTCAGCATCTTGATGCGTTCGCCGATCAGGCGGCGGTCGGTTTCGAGCTGGGTTTCGCCGGGGCCGCGCAGGCCGATACCGCCCTTTTGCCGCTCGAGGTGGGTCCATGCGCGAATGAGCCGGGTCGACAGGTATTGAAGCTGCGCGAGCTCGACCTGCAGCTTGCCTTCGTGGCTGCGGGCACGCTGCGCGAAGATGTCGAGGATGAGGCTCGTGCGGTCGACCACGCGCCTGTTAAGCGCCTGCTCCAGATTGCGTTGCTGGGCGGGCGCCAGCGCGTGGTTGAAGATGACGATTTCGACGTTGTGCGCGTCGCACGCAAGCCGCAGTTCTTCGGCTTTGCCGCTGCCGATGAACATCTTGGCGTCGGGACTTGAGCGACGGCCCGTGAGGGTGACGGCGGGACGGGCCCCCGCGCTGGAGGCGAGAAGACTGAGTTCTTCGAGACTGGCTTCGAAATCGGTCTTGCCGAAATCGATGCCGACGAGCGCTGCGTTGATCAAATTATCGGGTGTCAAGATAAGGCGGCTGGCATCGGTCGCTCGCGGCGACCGGATGCCGGCCGCTGCAATTGGTTAGGACGAGGCTTCCGCGTCCGGGTGGAAATTCACCGGGCGCGCCGGCACGACCGTCGAGATGGCGTGCTTGTAAACCATCTGGGTCACCGTATTACGGAGCAACACGACGTACTGGTCGAACGATTCAATGTTCCCTTGAAGCTTGATGCCGTTGACGAGATAGATCGAAACGGGAACGTGCTCTTTGCGCAGTGCGTTCAAAAACGGGTCTTGTAACAATTGCCCTTTGTTGCTCATGGCGTACTCCATCTTTTTTTGCAGGTTGATCTGGATTGGCGACGAAGAAAAAGAGATCCGGCGCCAATCGCTACACTATAGCCGATTTTGCCTGCCCCGCCCGGGCATAGGCCATGCGGCCTGGCCGTTGCGGGACATGCGTCAGCCCTTGTCCGCGTACGGGTTGTTCGACGAACGGAACTCTATGCGCAATGGAGTCCCGGTCAGCGAGAAAGTTTCGCGGAATCGGTTTTCGAGGTAGCGCTTGTAGGTTTCCGTCACCGCGTCGAGCGCGTTGCCGTGGATCACGATGATCGGCGGATTCTGGCCGCCCTGGTGCGCGTAGCGCAGCTTCGGACGCACCGGGCCGCGACGGCGCGGCTGCTGGAATTCGACGGCCTCGATCAGCGCGCGCGTGAGCTTCGGCGTCGGCAGCTTCGACATCGCCGCCGCGTAGGCGTCGTCGACCGAGCGCATCAGCGCGCCGATACCCGTCTTCTTCGCGGCGGAAATGAAGTGCGATTTCGCGAAGTCGAGGAATTTCAGCTTGCGGGTCAAATCCGCTTTCGCGCGGTCGCGCGCGTGGTCGTCGAGGCCATCCCACTTGTTGACGCCGATCACGAGCGCGCGGCCCTGCTCGACGACGAAGCCGGCGATGTGCGCGTCCTGGTCGGAAATGTCCTGCTGCGCATCCAGCAGAAGAATGACGACGTTCGCGTCGGAAATCGACTGCAGCGTCTTCACGACCGAGAACTTCTCGATCGCCTCGAACACCTTGCCGCGGCGCCGCAGGCCGGCCGTGTCGATCAGCGTGTATTTCTTGCCGTTACGCTCGAAGTCGACGTAGATCGAATCGCGCGTCGTGCCCGGCATGTCGAACGCGATCACGCGGTCTTCGCCGATCAACGCGTTGACGAGCGTCGACTTGCCGACGTTCGGACGGCCGACGATCGCGATCTTGATGCCGCGCGACGGATCGTCCTCGTCCGCTTCCTCGGGCTGGCCCGCGTACGCGACTTCGAGCGCCTCGTTGATCATGTCGGTCACGCCGTCGCCGTGCGCGGCCGAGATCGCGCGCGGATCGCCGAGCCCGAGCTCGTAGAAATCCGTCGCGACCGCCGTGTACTTCATCCCCTCGGCCTTGTTGACGACCAGGAAGATCGGCCGGCCGGTCTTGCGCAGGTAGTCGGCGATCGACTTGTCCTGCGGCGCGAGCCCGTTGCGGCCGTCGACGATGAACACGACGACGTCGGCTTCCTCGACGGCCTGCCGCGTCTGGCGCGCCATTTCGTGCAGGATGCCGTCCTTCGCGACGGGCTCGAAGCCGCCGGTATCGACGACCAGGTACGGCCGCGCGCCGACGCGCCCTTCGCCGTAATGGCGATCGCGCGTGAGGCCCGGCAAGTCGGCGACCAGCGCATCGCGCGAGCGCGTGAGCCGGTTGAACAGCGTGGATTTCCCCACATTGGGGCGCCCAACGAGGGCAATGACCGGTTTCATCTGTGTTTTCTACGGTGAAGCGCAGCAGCGGGAGGCCCGCTGCTGCGGGCGGCTGCGCTGAATGAAAATATCACGAATTCGCGCCGCGCCGGATGCGCGCGCCCGGCGCGCGTTGCGCGCCGTCGTCTTTCGTCTCGAACTGCCTTTCAAATACCGAGCGGCCGGGAACACCGGCCGCTGTCAAGTCGCGTGGCCGCGGCGCGCGGGACCCGCCCGCCACGCCACGGCCACGCCGGTTTCCTGCGCGTCAGCGCGGGCGGAACCCGTACAGGCCGCCGTCCTTCGTCTGCACGACGAGCGTATTGCCCGCGAGGACCGGCGCCGCCGTAATCGCGCTGCCGTCGGTCTTCATCCGCGCGATGAAGCTGCCGTCCTCGCGCGACAGGAAGTGCACGAAGCCCTTGTAATCGCCCATCACGACCGCATGCCCGAGCAGGTACGGCACGCCGACGTCGCGGCTCTTCAGCTTGTCGTTGCGCCAGAGCTGGTTGCCCGTGGCCGCGTCGTATGCGGTCACGACCGACCAGTCGTCGCCGCCGGCGACCACCGAATCGTCCTGCGCGAGGCCGCTGCGGCTCGAGAACGGCTTTTCCCACAGCGGACGGCCCGAGTTCGCATCGAAGCAGCCGAGCTGACCCTGGAACGTCACCGCGCAGGCTTGCGCACCCACGAGCGTCGGCGGGCCGCTGACGTCATTGATGCGCTCGACCTCGGTCACGCCCTTGGGGAACGACACCGGAGTCTGCCAGAACGGCTCGCCCGTCTGCAGGTTGATCGCGACGAGCCCGCCGCCCGGGAAGCCCGCCAGCACGGCCGCGTCGCCCGCGAACGTCATGCCGGCCGACACGCGCAGGTTCAGCGGCACCGCACGGTTGCGGTAGGCCCACTTCTGCTCGCCCGTCTGCGCGTTGAACGCGATCACCTGGCCGTCGATCGTGCGGACGATCACGAGACCGTTACCGACGAGCGGCGGCGAGAAGATCTCGCCCTGCACGCTGGTCTTCCACAGCTGCTTGCCGTCCGGGCCCAGCACGAACACGCCGCCCTTCAACGCACCGACCGCGGTCAGGTTGCCATCGCTGCCGACACCGGCCGACAGGTCCGAACCGACCTTCGAGCGCCAGAGCGTCTGGCCCGTCTTCGCGTCGATCTTCTCGACCGAACCGTTTTCGCCCGCCGCATAGACGGCGTCGCCCACGGCTACCGGCGAGAACAGGTAGCGCCCGCCCTTGCCGACGCTCGCCTTCCAGACCTGTTGCACGTCCAGGACAGGCTTGAACTCGGTGAGCGGCGTCGGCACGCGGCGCGCGTCCTTCGACGACGAGCAAGCCGCCAGAGCGAGGACAGCCGCCGCGCAGGCAACGGGCACAGCGTAACGTTTCAGCAAATTCATCGGTTAGCGAAGCAGAGTTAAGAGGTTGAGGGGACCGGGATTCAGCCGCCGAGCGCGTCCAGCTTGAACTGCACGAGCTGGCGCGCGGACTGGTCGTCCTTCGACAGGCCGTCGAGCGCGAGCTTGTAAGCGGCGCGCGCATCGTCGGTCTTGCCTTGCGCGGCCAGCAGATCGCCGCGGCGATCGGCCACGAGGCCCTTGAATGCATCGACCGGCGTACCCGACAGCAGCGCGAGGCCCGCATCGTACGCCTTCTCGTCGAGCAGCAGCGACGCGAGGCGCAGCTTCGCGATCTGCTTGTACTCGTCGTCCTTGGCGTGATCGACGGCCCATTGCAGCTGCGCCTTCGCGCCTGCCGCATCGCCGGCCGCGTACAGCGTCTTCGCGGCCGCAAGCGCCGTCATCTGCGCATACGGCGTGCTGCCGAACTTGTCCTCCATGTCGGCAGCCGCGCGGGCCATCGTTGCCTTGTCGTTCGCGGCGGCAGCCTTCTGGACTTGCTCGTACAGCCCGGACGCCTCGGCAGCCTGACGGCGCTGCCAGTAATTCCAGCCGTTGAAACCGGCCGCGACGACGAGCGCCGCGAGCACGATCCACGTGGTGAGGTTGCCCCAGCGGGCCCACCACGCCTTGAGATTTTCAATCGATTCTTGTTCGTCGTGATAACTCATCGGCGAGCGATTCCTTCCTGTTCAGGCTTTTCTTGTCGAGCGAATGCGAGCGCGATCAGTCGTCGCCGTCTTCGGCGGATGCAACCATCGCATTGATTAGGAATTCGGTCAAGCTTTCGACCGGTACGGTCTGCTGAACGTTCTTTTCCCCTTCCGCACCCGCGCCGCGCAACGCTTTCACACCTACCGTGCCGTTCGCGACCTCTTCTTCGCCGAAGATCACCGCGAACGCGGCGCCGCTTGCATCGGCCCGCTTCATCTGCGACTTGAAACTCGCCGGCGCGCCGTCGGCGCTGCAGTGGAAGATCACGTCGAGGCCCGTGTCGCGCAGGCGTTCGGCCGCGATGAACGCCTGTTCGCGCGCGGTTTCGCCCTGATGCACCACATATACGTCGACGCCTTCCTGCTCGGGCGCCAGATCCTCTTCCTTCAACAGCTCGAGGATGCGCTCGATGCCCATCGCCCAGCCGCACGCGGCGGTCGGCTTGCCGCCGAGCTGCTCGATCAGCGGATCGTAGCGGCCGCCGGCCGCAACCGTGCCCTGCGCGCCGAGCTTGTCGGTCACCCATTCGAACACGGTCAGGTTGTAGTAATCGAGGCCGCGCACGAGACGCGGGTTGATCTTGAACGGAATATTGTTCGCGAGCAGCAGGCGCTGCAGCCCTTCGAAGTGCGCACGCGATCCGTCGCCGAGGAAGTCGATCAGCTTCGGCGCGTTCTGCGCGATTTCCTGCAGCGCGGGATTCTTCGTGTCGAGCACGCGCAGCGGGTTCGTATACAGGCGGCGCTTTGCGTCTTCGTCCAGCACGTCGACGTGCTGCTCGAGGTACTTGATCAGTTCGACGCGATGCGCGGCACGCTCTTCGGCGAGACCGAGCGAGTTGATCTCGAGCTTGATGCCGGTCAGCCCGAGGTCGTCCCACAGGCGCTGGCACATCATGATGATTTCGGCATCCGCATCGGGGCCCGCGAAGCCCAGCGCCTCGACGCCGACCTGATGGAACTGCCGGTAGCGGCCGCGCTGCGGACGCTCGTGACGGAACATCGGGCCGATGTACCACAGGCGCTTCGGGCCGTCGTACAGCATGTTGTGCTCGATCGCCGCGCGCACGACGGCCGCGGTGTTCTCCGGACGCATCGTCAGGTGTTCGCCGTTCAGCGCGTCGGTAAAGCTGTACATCTCCTTCTCGACGATGTCGGTGACTTCGCCGATGCCGCGCGTGAAGAGCTGCGTGTGCTCGACGATCGGCGTGCGGATGTTCTGATAGCCGTACGCGCGCAGCAGCGATTTCACGGTAGCTTCGAAGAATTCCCACAGGCCGGCATCCTGCGGAAGGATGTCGTTCATGCCTTTGACGCCGGTGAGCTTCTCGATCTTGCGTTTCTGTTCAGTCATCGTTCGTGTGTGTGGACGAATTAGTTCAGGGCCTCGGTGCGGCCGTAATTGCGCGCGACGTAGTCGCTGACGATCTGCTGGAATTCCTCGGCGATCCGCTCGCCGCGCAGCGTCTTGACCTTCTCGCCGTCGATGAAGACGGGCGCGGCCGGGTTTTCGCCCGAGCCCGGCAGGCTGATGCCGATGTTCGCGTGCTTCGACTCGCCCGGGCCGTTGACGATGCAGCCCATCACGGCCACGTTCATCTTCTCGACGCCCGGATATTCCTTGCGCCAGACCGGCATCTGCTCGCGCAGATACGTCTGGATCTGCATCGCGAGTTCCTGGAACAGCGTGCTCGTCGTGCGGCCGCAGCCCGGGCATGCGATCACCATCGGCGCGAACGAGCGCAGGCCCATCGTCTGGAGGATTTCCTGGCCGACGATCACTTCGCCCGTGCGCGGCGCGCCCGGCTCCGGCGTCAGCGAAATGCGGATCGTGTCGCCGATCCCTTCCTGCAGCAGCACGCCGAGCGCCGCCGTCGACGCGACGATTCCCTTCGAGCCCATGCCGGCCTCGGTCAGCCCGAGGTGCAGCGCGAAGCCGCAGCGGCGGCCGAGTTCGCGGTACACGGCGATCAGGTCCTGCACGCCGCTGACCTTGCAAGACAGCACGATGCGGTCGCGGCCGAGGCCAAGCTCCACCGCGCGTTCGGCCGAGCCGATCGCCGACTGGATCAGCGCCTCATACATCACGCTCTGCGCGTCCCACGGCTGCGCGCGCGCACCGTTCTCGTCCATCATGCGTGCGAGCAGATCCTGGTCGAGGCTGCCCCAGTTCACGCCGATCCGCACCGGCTTGTCGTACTTCGCCGCAGCTTCGATCATCTGCGCGAACTGCGTGTCGCGCTTCGCGCCCTGACCGACGTTACCGGGGTTGATCCGGTACTTCGACAGCGACTCCGCGCAGCCCGGGTAGTCACGCAGCAGCAGGTGGCCGTTGTAGTGGAAATCGCCGACGAGCGGCACGGTCACGCCCATCCGGTCGAGCTGCTCGCGAATCGCCGGCACGGCGGCCGCGGCCTCCGGCGTGTTGACCGTGATGCGCACCAGTTCGGAGCCCGCGTTCGCGAGTTCCTTGATCTGGATCGCCGTGCCGATCGCATCGGCCGTGTCGGTATTCGTCATCGACTGCACGCGCACCGGCGCGTCGCCGCCGATCGTCACGAGTTGCCCGCCCCAGCGGACATCCACCGCATGCGATACACGGCGCGGCTGATGCCCGCCGAACACCGGTTCGGTTGAACAAATCTGACTGCTGCGTGGGGATTGAGCTTCGGATTGCATCGATAGATCCATTTACGCGGAATGCGCCGCGACGCGGCGCATGAATTGAAAAAGCGCCGTGCCCTCACGGCCTGCCGATATGGACGGCAGGCCTTCGCCACGGCGCTTGACGTCAGGGCAACGTGAACCGCGCCACGTTACCCCGCGCTGCCGAATATTTTGCCGGATCGACCGGTTTTCCGTCGAACGCAACCGCGTCGAGACCGGCCTTGTTGCCGATCGTGACCTTGAACGGCCCGTCACCGGCAACCTGCTTCGTTTCGCCGGCACGCACCAGCGCCGAGAACAGCTCCTTGCCGTTCTTGTCGCGCACGCTGAACCAGCAATCCTGCTTGACCTTCAGTTCGACCATCGACTGGCCTGCCGCCACCACGACGCTCGCCGGCTGGGCTGGCGCGGCCGTGCTTGCCGCCGCCGTTGCCGCCACCGGCTGCGATGCGGCAGCCGTCGCGACCGGGGCCGCAGGCGCCGGAACAGCCGACGCAATCGGCTGCGCCGGGGCAGCCGATGCCGATGCGGCAGCCGGGGCCGGAACCTCATTCGCCACCGCCGCCGACGCGCCGGTCGCGGCCGCTTCTTCGGCAGACGACGATGCCGCCGCCGCACTCGCGGCCGACGCATGTTCGGCGTCGCCGCCCTTCAAGCGTGCGAGCAGACTCGACGAATCGCCGCCAGTGTGCCACATCAGTACGGCGACCACCGCGACGATGACGATCCCCGTTCCCCACAGCCACGGATGGTGGCGCGACGAGCCGCCCAGCGGAATCGACACGCGGCCGCGCGGCAGATCCGTGCCCGACGACGCAGGCATCGACAGATCGACTTCCGGCACCCCGCGCTCGCGGCGCAACGCCTGCGCGAACGGTTCCGGATCGACGCCGAGCATCTTCGCGTAGCTGCGCACGACCCCGAGCGCGAACGTCACGCCGGGCAAATGGCTGATGTCGCCGGCCTCGAGCGCCCGGAGCTTTTGCGGTGCGACCTTGAGTCGCGCCGACACGTCGTCGACCGACCAGCCCTTCGCCTCCCGAAGCTGCGCCAGCCGGCTGCCGACCGCCGCCAGCGATTCCAGTCCCGCCGGTGCCGGCTTCGCGGCATTCGTCTCTGCGCCGTTAGACGGCTGCGGCTCACTCATCCTTGTCCTCGCGTCGATTCTTCTTCACTGGCGGCTGCCGCCGGCTCCCGCCGGCCGGCATCCGCAACGGTTCATACCATGCGCGGCGCCGAGGCGCCGCGACCGATCGCTATTCGCGTGTTGCACCGCCAAAGGGTTCGGGCACCCCGGCCAGGCGCCCCCGTCAAACTGCCCGAACTTCGATGATTTTTCCTGCTGCGCCCGTTCGTTCCGCAAGGCGCGTACGATCCTTCACCGCGCCGGCCAGTTGCCCGCACGCGGCGTCGATGTCGTCGCCGCGCGTCTTGCGCACGGTCGTGACGACACCCGCGTCGATGAGGACCTGCGCGAAGCGCTTGATCTGCTCCGGCTTCGAGCGGATGAGGCCCGACTCCGGAAACGGATTGAACGGGATCAAGTTGAACTTGCACGGCACGTCGCGCGTGACGGCCAGCAGTTCGCGCGCATGCGCTTCGGTGTCGTTGACGCCGTCGAGCATGCAGTATTCGAACGTGATGAAGTCGCGCGGCGCGACTTGCAGATAGCGCTGGCACGCAGCCATCAGCTCGCGAAGCGGATACTTCTTGTTGAGCGGCACCAGCTCGTCGCGCAGCGCATCGTTCGGCGCATGCAGCGAAACGGCCAGCGCGACCGGCAACTCGGCGCCGAGGCGGTCCATCATCGGCACCACGCCGGACGTCGACAGCGTGACGCGACGGCGCGACAGGCCGTATGCGTTGTCGTCGAGCATCAACCGCATCGCGGACACGACCGCGCTGTAATTCAGGAGCGGCTCGCCCATGCCCATCATCACCACGTTGGTAACGACCCGTTCGGCCTTGCCGTTCGGACCGGGCGCGCGGCCCAGCGACGCTCGCAATGCAAATTCGGCCATCCGGAGCTGGCCGATGATTTCGGCTGTCGACAGGTTGCGGGAGAAGCCCTGCTTGCCCGTCGAACAGAAGCGGCAGTTCACCGCGCACCCGGCCTGCGACGACACGCACAGCGTGCCGCGCGTCTCTTCCGGGATGAACACGGTTTCGACCGCATTGCCGTTTCCGACGTCGATCAGCCACTTGCGCGTGCCGTCGGTGGAAACGTGATCGCTGACGATGTCCGGCATCACGATCGATGCGCGGCCCTTGAGCTTCTCCCTCAGGGACTTCGCGAGATCGGTCATGCCGTCGAAATCGCCGGCGTTGTACTGGTGGATCCAGCGCTGCAACTGCTTGGCGCGGAACGGCTTCTCGCCCAGGCTGCCGCAGTACGCGACAAGACCCTCGGCGTCGAAGTCGAGAAGATTGACGGAAGTTTCGCTCGTCATGATGTGCTGCCTTGCCGCGTGCGCTGAATCCTGCCTACTTGCTGTCAGCCAGGGCTTAACGCGAGTAAACGTTCATTTCCGGGAAGAAGAACGCGATTTCGACCGCTGCCGTTTCCGCAGCGTCCGAGCCGTGCACGGCGTTCGCGTCGATGCTGTCGGCGAAGTCGGCGCGGATCGTGCCCTTTTCCGCCTTCTTCGGATCCGTTGCGCCCATCAGGTCGCGGTTCTTCAGGATCGCGCCTTCACCTTCCAGAACCTGGATCATCACCGGGCCCGAGATCATGAAATCGACGAGATCCTTGAAGAACGGACGTGCTGCGTGAACTGCGTAGAACTTCTCTGCGTCGGCACGCGACAGGTGCGCCATGCGCGCTGCGACGATCTTCAGGCCGGCGCCTTCGAAACGGCTGTAGATCTGGCCGATCACGTTCTTTGCCACCGCATCCGGCTTGATGATCGACAGGGTGCGCTCGATTGCCATAAAAACTCCAAAAAATTAAGAAGTTACAGGTTCAAATGAATCCGCTATTGTAGCACGATCCCGTGTATCATTGCGATTGAACCCTTACACGAATGAAAGGTTCAGAATCCATATGTTTTGTGCCGCCGATCCATTGAAACCTCGCGGCACGGAACGTATCTTAGCCATAGCTGCCCCGGTTTGCTGCGCCGCACATCGCGCGCGCCGAACCGGCCCCGGACGCCCACGCGTTCAATGTTAGGAGAAACCATGAACGACTATCCGTACAATTTCGGCCGCGGCGGCTCCGTCAGCACCGCCGCGGTTCGCAACCGCGTGCTGCGGAACACGTACTGGCTGCTCGCGCTGTCGATGGTGCCGACCGTGCTGGGCGCCTGGGTCGGCGTCGCGACGGGCTTCTCGCTGTTCGCGGCCACGAGCCCGATGATGAGCCTGCTCGCGTTCTTCGCGATCGCGTTCGGCTTCATGTTCGCGATCGAGCGGACCAAAAACAGCGCGGCCGGCGTGTTCGTGCTGCTCGGCTTCACGTTCTTCATGGGCCTGATGCTGTCGCGGCTGCTGAGCTTCATCCTCGGCTTCTCGAACGGCCCGTCGCTGATCATGCTCGCGTTCGGCGGCACCGGCATCATCTTCGCCGCGATGGCGACGATCGCCACCGTCAGCAAGCGCGACTTCTCCGGGCTCGGCAAGTGGCTGTTCATGGGGGTGATCGTGATCCTGCTCGCCTCGGTCGCGAACATCTTCCTGCAACTGCCGGCGCTGATGCTCACCGTGTCGGTGCTCGCGATCGCGATCTTCTCGGCCTACATGCTGTTCGACGTCCAGCGCGTCGTGAACGGCGGCGAGACGAACTACATCTCGGCCACGCTCGCGATCTACCTCGACCTGTACAACGTGTTCACGAACCTGCTCGCGCTGCTCGGCATCTTCGGCGGCAACCGCAACTGACGTTCGCGGCGCACCATGAAAAAACCGGCCCGCGGGCCGGTTTTTTTACGTCCGCCGCCCGGCTCAGTCGCGCTCGAACAGCGCGATCGATTCGACGTGCGACGTATTCGGGAACATGTTCACGACCCCGGCACCCTTCAGCCGGTAACCGGCCTCGTGCACGAGCAGGCCCGCATCGCGCGCGAGCGTCGACGGGTTGCACGACACGTAGACAATGCGCTTCGGCAGCGGGCCTGCGCCACTCTGCGCGATCTCGGCCAGCGCCTTCGACACCGCGAGCGCGCCTTCGCGCGGCGGGTCGATCAGGAACTTGTCGAATGCGCCCAGTGCGCGGAGGTCGTCGCCCGTCACTTCGAACAGGTTCCGGCATGCGAACGTCGTGTGGCCGTCGACACCGTTCTCGCGTGCATTCGCCAGCGCGCGCGTGGTCAGCGTGTCGCTGCCCTCGATACCCATCACTTCGCGCGACAGCCGCGCGAGCGGCAGCGTGAAGTTGCCGATCCCGCAGAACAGGTCGAGCACGCGATCGTCGCGCGACGGCGCGAGCAGGCGCAGCGCCCGCCCCACCAGCACGCGGTTGATCTGGTGGTTCACCTGCGTGAAGTCGGTCGGCTTGAACGGCATGCGGATGCCGAATTCCGGCAACGTGTAATCGAGCGAGACGTCGAGCGGATAGAACGGCGTCACCGTGTCGGGGCCCTTCGGCTGCAGCCAGAACTGCACGTGGTGCTCGTCCGCGAACGCGCGCAGCAGCGCTTCGTCGTCCGCGTTGATCGGCTCCAGCACGCGCAGCACGAGTGCGGTGACTGCCGAGCCGACCGCGAGTTCGATCTGCGGCATCCGGTCGCGAATCGACAGCCCTTCGACGAGCCGGCGCAGCGGCACGAGCATTGCCGACACGTGCGGCGGCAGCACTTCGCAGCTCGTCATGTCGGCGACGTAGCTGCTCTTCTTCTCGTGGAAGCCGACCAGCACACCGCCCTTCTTCGCCACGTTGCGCACGGTCAGGCGCGCACGGTAGCGATAGCCCCACGACGGACCGTGGATCGGCGCGAACATCGTTTCCGCACGCAGCTTCGCCAGATGCCACAAATTGTCTTCGAGCACGCGCTGCTTGACCGCCACCTGCGCGCGCATGTCGAGATGCTGCATCGAGCAGCCGCCGCAGGTGCCGAAGAATTTGCACTTCGGCTGCGTGCGCATCACGCTCGGGCGCAGAATGTCGACTACCGTCGCCTGCTCGTAGCTCGGCTTGCGGCGATAGCTCGAATAGGTCACGCGCTCGCCCGGCAGCGCGCCTTCGACGAAGATCACCTTGCCCGGCTGACCGTCCTCGGTCATCGTGCGGCCGACACCGCGCGCTTCCATGTCGAGCGATTCGATCTCGAGAACCGGGGCGGGCCCGGGCGCGACGGGCGCGTTTTTCGATTTGCGCGCAGAAGTGGGGACGGCTTCGGACACCAGCTTTTCCTGACAAACGTTGAAGAAGGCGAGATTGTAGACGACGAAGGCCCCCGTCGCGTGCTTTGGATGAGGCAGGCGTCGAACTTGCGCACAGACAGCCCTGTGGTGCGCCCGCGCCGCCATGCAATGCGGCTTCGGGATGCACGTGCGGCGAGCGGAGCCGCAAACCGGCCGGGGCAACGCCCAAGCCCCGACATTCCGCCCAACAGGAGATTCGACCATGCGATTGATCGACTGGAACATCCAATGGGGTCGGGACGCGGACGGCGTCGTCGATCTTTCCCGTACCGTCTCGGCCATCCGCCAGCTCGGCGATTTCGACGTGCTGTGCCTGCAGGAAGTCACGCGCGGCTTCGACGCACTGCCCGGCCGGCCACGCGCCGACCAGTTCGCCGAACTCGCGGCGCTGCTGCCCGGCTATACGATCGTCGACGCCATCGGCGCGGACCTGCCGGCCGTCCAGCCGGACGCACCGCGCCGCCAGTTCGGCAATGCGATCGCGACGCGACTGCCGGTCGGGCGCGTGCTGCGCCGATCGCTGCCGTGGCCGGCCGACGCCGGCGCGCCGTCGATGCCGCGCGTCGCGCTCGATATCGAATTACACGCGCCCTTCGGGCCGTTGCGCGTGGTCACCACGCATCTGGAGTATTACTCGGCGCGCCAGCGGCTTGCACAGGTCGATGCGTTGCGCGACCGGCATCGCGAGGCTTGCGCGCACGCGAACCAACCCGCCCCCGCCGAAACCGCCGAGGGGCCATTCAGCGCGACCGGGCAACCGCGCGATGCGATCGTCTGCGGCGATTTCAACAGCGCCTTCGACGGCGAGGCGTACCGGCGCTTCCTGGAGCCGATCGCCGACGCGCCGGGTTTCGTCGACGCGTGGGTCGCACGGCATCCCGGTCGTACGCCGCCGCCGACGGCCGGCGTCTACGATACGGCGCAATGGTCGGACGGGCCACTCGCGTGCGATTTCGTGTTCGTGACCGACACACTGTTGCCGCGCGTCATCGGCTGCGAGATCGACGGCGACGTACGCGCGTCCGATCACCAGCCGGTGCTGCTCGAACTGGCCTGATCGCACCGATTGCGGGCATGAGCCGCCCGCGCTACGCGTCGAAACCCGCCAGGTATTCGACCCAGTGCGCGGCCGGTTCCTGCGCAAGCGCGTTCTTCACGAGCAGGATCTCGTCCGCGTACTCGCTCGGCGTCAGGCCGCCGCGCATCAACTGGAACCGGCAATACAGCAGGTAGGTGTTGACGACGTCGGTTTCGCAATAGTTGCGGATTTCGTCGATCCGCCCGTCCTGGAACGCCGGCCATACCTGGCTGCCGTCCATCCCGAGCTTGCCCGGAAAGCCGCACAGCTTCGCGAGCGCATCGAGCGGCGCGTTGGCGCGCGCCTGATACATCGCGAGCACATCCATCAGGTCGGTATGCCGCGAGTGATAGCGCGAGATGTAGTTGTTCCACTTGAATTCGCGGTCGTCCTCGCCGAGATCCCAGTAGCGGGTGGCGGGAATGCCGTGCACGAGCGCGCGGTAATGGAGGACCGGCAGATCGAAACCGCCGCCGTTCCACGATACGAGCTGCGGCGTGTATTTCTCGATCACGCGGTAGAACGACTGGATCAGCGTGGCTTCGTTGTCCTGCGGCGTCCCGAGGGAGCGCACGCGAAAACCGTTGTTGTCGCGGAACACGCACGAGATCGCCGCGATCCGCTGCAGGTGGTGCGGCAGGAAATCGCTGCCGGTCTTCTCGCGACGTGCGGCGAATGCGTGTTCGGCCACTGCTGCATCGTCGAGCGTCGCGGGCAGGTCTTCCAGACGGCGAATGCCGTCGACATCGGGAATCGTCTCGATGTCAAAAACAAGAATCGGAGTCATCGGTTACAGAACGGCGTCCTTGCGCACGCCGTTGGAGGCGAAGAACCGCTTGAGGCGCACCAGCGCTTCCTGCTGGATCTGCCGCACGCGCTCGCGCGTGAGCCCCATCTCGTCGGCCAGCTCCTCGAGCGTCGCCGGTTCGATGTGGTTCAGCCCGAAGCGGCGCTCGATCACGTGCCGGTGCTTGTCGGACAGCCGTGACAGCCATGCACGCGTCAACGTTTCGAGCTCGCGGTGCTGCACCTCCGCGTCGGGCGACTGGCTCTGGTCGTCGGGCAGCAGGTCCAGCAGGCTGCTCGCGGGATCGAGGTCGAGCGGCGCGTCGAGCGACGCCGTGTGTTCGTTGAGTGCGAGGATATCGGTGACTTCCTCGGCGGTCTTGCCGGTGAGATAAGCGATGTCGTCGATGCTGGCTTCGCGGCGCTCGGCCGCCTCGCCCGTCGACATCGAATTCTTTTCGAGGTGGCGCTTCGCGCGCAGCACCTGATTCAGTTCGCGGATCACGTGCACGGGCAGGCGCACCGTGCGCGCCTGGTTCATGATCGCGCGCTCGATGCTCTGCCGGATCCACCACGTCGCGTAGGTCGAGAAACGGAAACCGCGCGTCGGGTCGAATTTCTCGATCGCATGCATGAGGCCGAGGTTGCCTTCCTCGATCAGGTCGAGCAGCGGCACGCCGCGGTTCAGATACCCCTTCGCGATACTCACGACGAGACGCAGGTTGCGCTCGATCATCACCTGCCGCGCCTCGAATTCGCCGGCCTTCGCGAGGCGCGAATAGCGCTGCTCTTCCTCGACGGTCAGCAACGGCTTCACGCTGATGCGGTTCAGGTAATGCTGGATCGTATCGGCCGTGAGCTCGGCCTGCAGCAGCGTGCGGAAATCGTCGACGTCGGGCGCTACTTCCGGGCGGCCTTCGCGCTCGTCGTCGCCACCGTCCGCTTCGCCGTCGCGTACATCGAGATCACGTTCGTTTTCCGCGACGTCATCTTCGTCGTCCGTCGAAGCAGCTACTCGCCCCACCGATGCTTGCGTGGCACGACTGATCTTCTCAGACTCGGCTTGCGGCTCGTGGCGCTTCGATTTCGGCATGGTCGTCTCGGTTATTGAGGCGGCAAATACTTCAGCGGATCGACAGGCTTACCCTGCCGGCGAACCTCGAAATGCAGCATCACGCGGTCGGCATCGCTGTTACCCATCTCGGCGATCTTCTGCCCCTTCGTTACCGCGTCCCCCTCTTTTACCATCAAAGCGCGATTGTGTGCATACGCCGTGAGGTAAGTTGCATCGTGTTTGATGATAATGAGGTTGCCGTAGCCGCGCAGACCGTTGCCGGAGTAAACGACGCGGCCGTCTGCCGCCGCCTTCACGGCCTCGCCGGCCGTCCCGCCGATATTGACTCCCTTGTTCTTCGCATCGTCGAACCCGTTCAGCACGGGTCCGCGCGCGGGCCATGCGAACGTCACGGGGCCGCTCGGCGCGGCCGCCGTATCGCTCGAGCCAGTGGCCGCAGCCGGCGGCGTGGCGGCGAGTGCGGACGACGTGCCCGCGGCCGGCGTGGCCGGACCGCTGCTCAGCGGTGCGGTCGCGACCGTGCCACCGGCGATCGGCGCGCCCGCAGCCGGTACGCCCGCAACCGTAGCGCCGCCTGGCGGCGCCACGCGCAGCAACTGATCGACTTCGATCTGGTTCGGGTTCGCCAGATTGTTCCACGACGCGATGTCGCGATAGTTCTGCCCGTTCTCGAGCGCAATCCGGTACAGCGTGTCACCCGGCTTCACGCGATAGAAGCCCGGCGGCGGCGGGCCGAGCGGCACCGCGGGCTGTGCGGCGGCGGTCGTGCCGAGCGACCCGGAGCGGTCGACGACGGGCGCGTTGTCGAGCCGCGTCGCACAGGCGGCCAGTAGCGTGGAGAACGCAGCCACACAGATCGCGCGCTGGGCGAGCGTGAGCGGTTCCCTGGATCGGTTGTTTTGCATCGCGCGCAACATACTCATCGGTTTCAAATCACTCCGGATTTTAAAGGGACAAAGAAAACGCGATCAAGCCGGGACTCTCGCCATTGCGCGTGCGCGACGCGCTCGACGAGCGTGAGCACCTGGTGCTGCCCGCTCTGTGCGCCGACCGGCGCGACGAGCCGCCCGCCGATCGCGAGCTGCTCGAGCAGCGCCTGCGGCACGTCGAGCCCCGCAGCCGCGATCACGATCGCGTCGAACGGGGCCGCGGACGGCAGGCCGACACGCCCGTCGCCGTAGTGCAGACGGATGTTCGGCACGCGCAGCGGCCGCAGGTTCAGCTTCGCGCGCTCGTAAAGCGGCTTGATGCGTTCAATCGAATACACGTCGCGTGCCACGTGGCTCAGCACGGCGGCCTGATAGCCGCAACCGGTGCCGATCTCGAGCACGCGCTCGAGCGTGCGGCCGGCCATCGCGAGCTCGATCATGCGCGCGACGACCGACGGCTTTGAAATGGTCTGCTGGTGGCCGATCGGCAACGCCGAATCCTCGTAGGCCTGCGTCGCGAGGCCGGGATCCACGAACATGTGGCGCGGCACCGCTGCCATCGCGTCCAGCACGCGCGCATCGGTCACGCCGTTCGCGCGCAGGCGTTCGACCATCCGCTCGCGCACACGTTCCGACGTGAGCGCGAACGCGCCGGCCGGCGCGACGCTCGGCGCCGCCGGCTTCGGCAGCGCCGGCTTCAGCACGGTCGGCTTCGGTGCGGTCGCCGGCTTCGCGGCGGCGACACCCGGCAGCGGCGCCCGCACGGCGGCCGGCTTCACCGCAACGGGTTTCAGCACGGCCGCGGGTTTGTCGGCGGCCTTCGACATCGCGCCCGCCGCCTGGCGTTCACCGGCCCGACCTTCCGACTTGCGTGGCGCTCGCTTGAGATCTTCGAGCGCGAGCGGGAACCGCTTCGCGCGCTCGCCGCTCATGAAGCCCGCCCTCCGGCGCGCGCCCATTCGCGTGTCGCGGGCAGCATCTGCGTATGCGTGAGATCGAGCTGCAGCGGCGTGATCGACACGAAACCGTTTGCGACGGCATGGAAATCGGTGCCCTCGCTGGCGTCGAGCGCCTCGCCCGCGGCACCGATCCAGTAAATCGGCTCACCGCGCGGGTCGGTCTGGCGAATCACCGGCTGCGACGGATGACGCTTGCCGAGGCGCGTGACTTGCCAGCCCTTCAGTTGGTCGTACGGCAGGTTCGGAATATTGACGTTCAGCAGCGGCTGGCCGGGCAGCGGGTGCGCGAGGTAGTGCGCGACGATTTCCGCGGCGACGCGCGCGGCGTCGGCCAGGTGGGCCCAGCCCTTGTCGACCAGCGAGAACGCGATCGCCGGCACACCGAACATGATGCCTTCGGTGGCGGCTGCAACTGTCCCCGAATAGAGCGTGTCTTCGCCCATGTTCTGGCCGTTGTTGATGCCCGACACGACGATATCCGGCCTCGCATCGGCCATCCCGGTCAGCGCGACGTGCACCGAATCGGTCGGCGTGCCGTTCACGTAGAAGAAACCCGTACCCGCTGCGCGCTGCACCGACAGCGGCCGCGACAACGTGAGGGAATTCGACGCGCCGCTGCAGTTCTGCTCGGGCGCGATCACCGTAAGCTCGGCCAGCGGCTGCAACGCTTCGCTGAGCGCGGCGAGACCGGGGGCGAGATAGCCGTCGTCGTTGCTGAGTAGGATTCGCATCCGGCGATTGTAACCGAGGAAAGATGGCGCGAGAGCGACAGTCCGGCCACCGTGGACGGGCGGGTATACGCATGGGCACGCGATGCGCCGCCGCACTGCGCGGCGGCGTTCTGCACATCGGGGAAAACGCCGGGCCGCCCGCTTTTCCGCGCGGAGAAAATCTCCTCGGGGATACCATCGCCGAGAAGCCCGGCGCGAAGCGCCAGGCCGGGTGCGCTCAGATCGCGCCCGCCTCGCGCAGTGCGGCAATCGCCTGCGCGTCGTAGCCGAGGCCGCGCAGCACCTCGTCGGTGTGCTCGCCGAGCGCGGGCCCGAGCCAGCGCGTTTCGCCCGGCGTGTCGGACAGCTTCGGCGTGATGTTCGGCAGCGGAATGTCGGTGCCGTCGGCCAGCTTGAAATGCTGGATCATCTGGCGCGCGACGAACTGCGGATCGGTGAACATGTCGGCGGCGCTGTAGATGCGCCCGGCCGGCACGTCGGCCGCGTTGAGCACGGCGAGCGCCTCGTCGATCGTGCGCGGCGCGAGCCACGCGGCGATCGCGTCGTCGATTTCCTGCGTGCGCGGCACCCGCCCGTCGTTTTGCGCGAGCGCGGGATCGTCGGCGAGGTCGTCGCGCTCGATCGCCTTCATCAGCCGCTTGAAGATCGGATCGCTGTTGCCGCCGATCACGATGCTGCCGTCGCGGCATGCATACGTATTCGACGGCACGATGCCCGGCAGCGATGCGCCGGTGCGCTCGCGCACCATCCCGTACACGCCGTACTCGGGCACCACGCTTTCCATCATGTTGAAGACGGCTTCATACAGTGCAACGTCGACCACCTGCCCCGCGCCGCCGTTGACCTTGCGGTGATGGAGCGCCATCAGCGCGCCGATCACGCCGTGCAGCGCGGCGATCGAATCGCCGATCGAGATGCCGATGCGCGGCGGCGGCAGATCCGGATAGCCGGTGATGTGGCGCAGCCCGCCCATCGATTCGGCGATCGCGCCGAAGCCGGGCCGGTCGCGGTACGGGCCCGTCTGCCCGTAGCCGGACAGGCGCACCATCACGAGGCCCGGATTGTCGGCCGACAGCACGTCGTAGCCGAGCCCGAGCTTTTCGAGCAGGCCCGGACGGAAGTTCTCGATCACGATGTCGGCCTCGCTCGCGAGCTGCCGCGCAATCGCCTTGCCGGCGTCGGCTTTCAGATTGAGCGTGACCGATTTCTTGTTGCGCGCCTGGACGGACCACCACAGCGACGTGCCGCCCTGCTCCGGATGGAGTTTGCGCCACTTGCGCAGCGGGTCGCCGCCGTTCGGATCCTCGATCTTGATCACTTCCGCGCCGAATTCGGCGAACAGCCGCGACGCGAACGGCCCCGCGATCAGCGTTCCGAATTCGAGCACTTTGACGCCCGCGAGCGGGCCCTGGCTGACGCTCATGTGTCTCCCTGGCATGAGGAACGGCGCCGCCGGCAGGCGGCGCCCGGCTTACATCGTGCGGCGGTCGAGCATCGCGCGGGCGATGGTGCCCGCGTCGACGTACTCGAGCTCGCCGCCCACCGGCACGCCGCGCGCGAGGCGCGTGACCGCCAGCCCGCGCGCCTTGAGCGTCTGGCCGAGGTAGTGGGCGGTGGCTTCGCCTTCGTTCGTGAAGTTGGTCGCGAGCACGACCTCCTTGACGACGCCGTCGGACGCGCGCCGCACGAGGCGGTCGAAATGGATTTCCTTCGGGCCGATTCCGTCGAGCGGGCTCAGTCGCCCCATCAGCACGAAATACAGCCCGCGGTAGGTCATCGTCTGCTCCAGCATGATCTGGTCGGCAGGCGTTTCGACGACGCACAGCAGCGTCGGATCGCGCTCCTCGTCGCTGCAGACCTCGCAGATCCGCGCTTCGGTGAACGTGTTGCACTTCTCGCAGTGCTGCAGGTGCTCGGTCGCGAACAGCAGCGAGCGGCCGAGCCGCTCGGCACCCTCACGGTCGTGCTGCATCAGGTGAACCGCCATGCGCTGCGCGGATTTCGGCCCGACGCCGGGCAACACGCGCAACGCTTCGACGAGCGCGGACAAGGCGGACGGCTGTTTCATACGGCGGCAAACAGTGACAAGGACGCTGCGCTCAGAACGGCAGCTTGAAGCCCGGGGGCAGCGGCAGGCCCGACGTCATCCCGCTCATCTTTTCCTGCGACGTTGCTTCGGCCTTGCGCACCGCGTCGTTGAACGCGGCGGCGACGAGATCCTCGAGCATGTCCTTGTCGTCCGCGAGCAGGCTCGGGTCGATCGACACGCGGCGCACTTCGTTGCGGCACGTCATCGTCACCTTGACGAGGCCGGCGCCCGACTGCCCTTCGACTTCGATGAGCGCAAGCTGCTCCTGCATCTTCTTCATGTTTTCCTGCATTTGCTGCGCTTGCTTCATCAGTCCGGCGAGGTTGCCTTTCAACATGGGAATACTCCTTCTGGATCGTGTGAAAACCGGCACGCGGCGCGTGCCGGCCAATGTGTGCGGGGCGTGATTGTGCCTGTCGACGGGCGCTCGGTTCAATGCAGCGTCGGCGGCGCGCCGTCCGGCGCCGAATCTGCGAGCGGGCGCACCGAGCCGTCGACGATGCGCGCACCGAACTCGCGCACGAGCTGCTGGACGAACGGATCGCCGTGAATCTCCTGCTCGGCTTCGCGCTGGCGCGCCGCGCGGGCGGCCGCATCGAGCGCCGCCGCCGTGCGCCGCGCAGGCCCGACCTCGACGCTCACCTCGACCGGCTTGCCGAGCGCATCGGCCAATGCCGCCTTCAACTTCGCCACCTGCGCGGCGTCCGCATACTGCGGCACCGGCACGGACAATTTCAATGCCGTCGCATCAACGGCCGTCAGCTCGCTGTTGAACGCGAGCTGATACGCGACACCCTTCAGCGGCAGCCGCGCGGCCAGCGCCGGCCATTCGCCGTCGAAGCCGATCGGATCGAGCGCGATCGCCGGCGGCAACGGGCGCGAGTCGATCGGCGCGGCCGGACGCGCGTCCGCCAGCTTCGGCGTCACGCGCACATCGTCGGGACCGCTGTCGAATGCCGGCACGAAGCCGTCGTCGGAACCGCCGAACATCTCGTCGGCGCTGAGCGGTACGTATTCGTCGGGCGGGATGTCTTCCCAAGGCGGCGACGGCTGACGCGAATCGGCTGCCTGCGGCGCACGCGCAACGGCACGCGGCGTCGGCACCTGGACAGCCGGACGCGGCGCGGCCGGCTTGTCGACAGCCGGCTGGGCTGCCGCCGGCTTGGCGGCAGCGCCTGCGCGGCCGCGGTCCGACGACACGCGCATCCCTGCATTGCGCAGCACGTCGAGCGCGGCGGCGGCACCGCCTGCGCGTGCCGTCGACCGCGCGGCGGCGGGCTCGGGCGATGCGGCGCGCGGCGCCGGTTCGCCCGCTGGAGCCGGTTCGTCGTTTCGCTGCACGGCGGCAACGGCAGGCGGCTCGGGTTCCTTGCGCGCGGGAGGCGGCATGTCGCCTGCGGGCGCCGCCTTCGCTTCCGGCTGCGGCGGCTCGATAGCTGGTGCGTCGGACGCTACCGATGCCGCCGACTCTGCCGGTGCTGCCGACTCTGCCGATGACGGGACGGCAGCCGGCTTGGCGGCCGGCCGCTCGGCTTCGTCGCTTGATTGCGCCGACGCCGAACGTGCGACCGGCACGGCCGGCGCCGCGGCGGGCGGCCGTGCTGCGGCAGCGGGCGCGGCCGATACCGGCTTCGCCGCAGCGGCGGGTGCCGCGGCTGCACGCGACGTCGGCGCCGGCATCGCACGCGGCGGCACGGACGGCTGGCCGCCCGGCGCACTGCCGGCGCCAACGGCCGGCTCGAACGCGAGCATGCGCAGCAGCGTCATCGTGAAACCGGCGTATTCGTCCGGCGCCAGGCCGAGTTCGGCGCGCCCGACGGTCGCGATCTGATAAAACAATTGAACCTGTTCGGGGCTCAGCGTCTGCGCAAAACGACGCAGGTCGGCCGCTTCCGGCCATTCGTCGAGCACCGAGCCCGGCGCGAACTGCGCCCATGCGATCCGGTGCAGCAGGCTCGCGAGATCCTGCAGCGCGGTCGAGAACGACAGGCTGCGCAGCGACATCTCGTCGGCGATCGCGAGGATTTCCGGGCCGCTGCCGGCCGCGAGCGCGTCGAGCAGGCGCACCATGTAAGTCTGGTCGAGCGCGCCGAGCATGCCCGACACCGCCGACTCGGTCACCTCGTTCGCCGAATAGGCGATCGCCTGGTCGGTCAGCGACAGCGCGTCGCGCATGCTGCCCTGCGCGGCGCGCGCGAGCAGGCGCAGCGCCTGCGGCTCGAACGCGATCCGCTCTTCGCCGAGGATCCGCTCGAGATGCGACACGATGTGCCCGGCCGGCATCTGCTTCAGGTTGAACTGCAGGCAGCGCGACAGCACGGTGACGGGGATTTTCTGCGGATCGGTCGTCGCGAGGATGAACTTGACGTGCGGCGGCGGCTCTTCGAGCGTCTTCAGCATCGCGTTGAACGCGTGGTTCGTCAGCATGTGCACTTCGTCGATCATGTAGACCTTGAAGCGCGCATCGACGGGCGCGTACACCGCACGCTCGAGCAGCGCGGCCATCTCGTCGACACCGCGGTTGCTCGCCGCGTCCATCTCGACGTAATCGACGAAACGGCCCTCGTCGATCTCGCGACAGGCGCGACACACGCCGCACGGTTGCGACGTGACGCCGGTTTCACAGTTGAGCGCCTTCGCGAAGATCCGCGACAGCGTCGTCTTGCCGACGCCGCGGGTTCCGGTAAACAGATAGGCGTGATGGAGACGCCCGCCGTCGAGCGCGTGCGTGAGCGCCCTGACGACGTGCTCCTGGCCGACGAGCGAAGCGAAATCCTTCGGACGCCACTTGCGTGCGAGAACTTGATAGGTCATCGGGAAATTGTATCAGTAACGCTGCGTCGCGCCGACACGCGAAACGGTGCGGAACACGGGCAAGGCGCAGGTCGAACGGAGTGTGACGCAGAAATAAAAAACGCCCTGCGAACGGGGCGAGAAGGAAGGTGACGAGCCCAACCCTCGGCACTGGCGGAAAACGATTGTGGCTGCTTCGTTCCCGACCTGACCAGGTTCACCGCCCCACCATGCGAGGAGGCCCGTCACGGCATATTCTATCACTGCTTCCGGACGAATGCGACCGTTTGTTCGCATCCATGCGAATGTCGCCGGACAAACCGGCACGTCGTTCGATCGGACACGTTGAATGCGGCGCGCCCCTTGTAATTCGCGGACCGGCCTCCACCTGCATGGCACAACGGTCGAACGTCGCGTCGTACCCCTACTCGCGTAGCGGCTACTATCGCCGCCCGCAGCAGATAGCAATTTAGGCTAATATGACGCCCGAACGACCCGCGAGCCGCGGCATGCAGCGCTTACGCCCCCTTTCCGGAAGGCGGAGTGACCTGCCGCAGCGGCCGGCAGCCTACGGCGGCCGGTACGCCGCAACGCGCAAGCAGGCAGTCCCCGAACCGTAAGAGGTATTGACCCAATGAGCGAACAGATCAAACACATCAGCGACGCATCGTTCGAACAGGACGTCGTCAAGTCCGACAAGCCCGTACTCGTCGATTTCTGGGCCGAATGGTGCGGCCCGTGCAAGATGATCGCCCCGATCCTCGACGAAGTCGCGAAGGACTACGGCGACAAGCTGCAGATCGCGAAGATCAACGTCGACGACAACCAAGCCACGCCGGCGAAATTCGGCGTGCGCGGCATCCCGACGCTGATCCTGTTCAAGAACGGCGCGGCCGCCGCGCAGAAGGTCGGCGCGCTGTCGAAGTCGCAGCTCACCGCATTCCTGGACAGCCACCTGTAATACCGGCAGTTCCGCGGACGTGTTGTCAGTCGGCAACACGTCCGTCGTCAAGCCGCCGATCGCTCGCTCAAGCGCGAATCGGCCTATGCTAGAATTAAAAAACGTCGGCAAGACGCATTTAAGTCTCTGAGCGCCTCCGCTCGCCCTCCTCCCTTATTTTCTTTCGTCGCTTCTCCTCCCTGGCGGGTTCTCCGTATGCATTTATCCGAGCTCAAGTCTCTGCACGTGTCCGAACTGATCGAAATGGCCAATGGCCTGGAGATCGAAAACGCGAACCGCCTGCGCAAGCAGGAGTTGATGTTCGCCATTCTCAAAAAGCGCGCCAAGACGGGAGAGACGATCTTCGGCGACGGCACGCTCGAAGTGCTGCCGGACGGCTTCGGCTTCCTGCGCTCGCCGGAAATGTCGTACCTCGCGAGCACCGACGACATCTACATCAGCCCGTCGCAGATCCGTCGCTTCAACCTGCACACCGGCGACACCATCGAAGGTGAAGTCCGTACGCCGAAGGACGGCGAGCGCTACTTCGCGCTGGTGAAGGTCGACAAAGTCAACGGGCAGCCGCCCGAGGCCTCGAAACACAAGATCATGTTCGAGAACCTCACGCCGCTGCATCCGAACAAGCCGCTGTCGCTCGAGCGCGAAATGCGCGGCGAAGAGAACGTCACCGGCCGCATCATCGACATGATCGCGCCGATCGGCAAGGGCCAGCGCGGCCTGCTCGTCGCGTCGCCGAAGTCGGGCAAGACCGTGATGCTCCAGCACATCGCGCACGCGATCAAGCAGAACCACCCGGACGTGATCCTGTTCGTGCTGCTGATCGACGAGCGCCCGGAAGAAGTGACCGAAATGCAGCGCTCGGTCGCCGGCGAAGTGATCGCGTCGACGTTCGACGAACCGGCAACGCGTCACGTCCAGGTCGCCGAAATGGTGATCGAGAAGGCCAAGCGCCTCGTCGAAATGAAGCATGACGTCGTGATCCTGCTCGACTCGATCACGCGTCTCGCGCGTGCGTACAACACCGTGATTCCGGCGTCGGGCAAGGTGCTGACGGGCGGTGTCGACGCGAACGCGCTGCAGCGTCCGAAGCGCTTCTTCGGCGCCGCGCGCAACATCGAGGAAGGCGGCTCGCTGACGATCATCGGCACCGCGCTGATCGAAACCGGCAGCCGCATGGACGACGTGATCTACGAAGAGTTCAAGGGCACCGGCAACATGGAAGTGCACCTCGAGCGCCGCCTCGCGGAAAAGCGCGTGTATCCGTCGATCAACCTGAACAAGTCGGGCACGCGCCGCGAGGAAATGCTGATCAAGCCCGAGATCCTTCAGAAGATCTGGGTGCTGCGCAAGTTCATCCACGACATGGACGAAGTCGAGGCCATGGAATTCCTGCTCGACAAGATCCGCCAGACGAAGAGCAACTCCGAGTTCTTCGACCTGATGCGCCGCGGCGGCTGATCGCCCCCGCTCTGCGACACGGCCGCCCGCGCATCCTTGCCGGCGGCCGTTTTTCGATCCAAACCTGAACGTGAACGTACAGGTTGATCTATAATCGCGTCATTGTCCCGCCGAATCTCCCTGACCGATGCCGAACGATGCCTCCACCCCGCTATTGACCGTCAGCGACGCCGCCTCGCGGCTCGGCGTCACGCCGCGCACGCTCAAATATTACGAAGAGCGCGGGCTCGTTACGCCGTCGCGCAGCGAAGGCCGCTACCGCCTTTACGACGAAGCCGACCTCGAACGCTTCGCGCGCATCCTGCGGTTGCGTGCGCTCGGCTTCTCGCTGCACGGCATCACCGAAATGCTGAAGCGCCCGCTGGAAGAAACAGGCGACGGCCGGCGCCGCTATTCGGAGGCGTCGCTGCGCGAGATCCGCGCCGGCCTCGCCGGGCAGATCGAGACGCTGGACCGGCGGATCGCGGCCGTTCAGCGCGAGCTGAAGGAGGCCGTCGCGCTGCGCAAGGAGTTGCAACACGACATCGACTACGTCGAACGGCGCCTCGCCGGCGAAAACGCCGACGCGCTGATCGCGCAGCGGCAGGCCGAAGCCGGCACGCGGCGCGCACGCAAGGATCGCGAATGAACGCGGTGCCCGGCCGGCCGCCGCTGTGGAGCCGCGCGAACCTGCGCGGGGACCTGTTCCCGTGGGCCCTCGCGCTCGTCACCGGCATCGACTACTTCGACAACGCCGTCTTCTCGTTCTTCGCGAGCTACATCGCGGGCGGCATCAACGCGTCGCCCGACGAACTCGTCTGGTCGTCGAGCGCCTACGCGGTCGCGGCCGTGCTCGGCATCCTGCAGCAGCAATGGTGGGTCGACCGGCTCGGCCATCGCCGCTACGTCGCGGGCTGCATGCTGATGTTCTCGCTCGGCGCGATCGCGTCGGCGCTGGCCGACACGTCGCTGGCGCTCGCGTTCGCGCGCGGCTTCCAGGGCTATTTCATCGGCCCGATGATGGGCGCGTGCCGGATCCTGATCCAGATCAGCTTCAAGCCGCAGGAACGGCCGCCTGCGACGCGCGCGTTCCTGATCATGATCCTGCTCGGCAGCGCACTCGCACCGATCGTCGGCGGGCTGCTGGTCGCGCATTCGACGTGGCGCGCCCTGTTCGCGTGCACGGCGCCGGCCGGCATCGCGTTCGCGATCCTCGCGTTGCTCACGCTGCCCGATTCGGGCCGCACGCCGGACGACGAACGCGGTTCCGGACACTTCTGGCCG
Organism: Burkholderia sp. ABCPW 11; assembly: GCF_001523445.1. Classification (NCBI taxonomy): domain Bacteria; kingdom Pseudomonadati; phylum Pseudomonadota; class Betaproteobacteria; order Burkholderiales; family Burkholderiaceae; genus Burkholderia; species Burkholderia sp. ABCPW 11. The sequence goes on from NZ_LOVM01000078.1 coordinate 46,682, forward strand.
TACGTGGTGTTCGCGCTCGCGCAAGGCGCGCTGCAGATCGTGCTGCAGCAGGTGCATTACCAGCTCTACAGCGGCTCGCCGATGCTGATCGTGCTGACGATCGCGGGGCTCGGCGCGCTCGCGTGGTTCGCGTATCACCAGTGGCATCACCCGACGCCGCTCGTGCGGCTGCACGCGTTTCGCGAGCGGACGTTCCAGATCGGGCTGCTGCTCTACATGTTCTATTACTACGAGACGACGGGCTTCAGTTACCTCACGTCGCGGTTCCTCGAGGGCGGGCTCGGCTACCCGGTCGAGAACGCCGGGCGCCTGGTGGGCACGATGTCGCTGATCTCGGCCACCGCGCTGTTCGCCTACCTGCGCTACGCGAAATTCGTCACGCACAAGAAGTGGTTCGTCGTGCCGGGGTTCGCGATCGCCGTCACGGCCGCGCTGTGGATGACGCGGATGACGCCGCAGGTCGGCGAAGCCGCGCTGATCGTCCCGCTGCTGCTGCGCGGGTTGCTGCTGCTGTTCATCGTGCTGCCGGTCGCGAACCTCACGTTCCGGATTTTCGCGATCGACGAATACACGCACGGCTACCGGCTGAAGAACATCGTGCGGCAACTGACGATCTCGTTCGCGACGTCATCGGTGATCATCGTCGAGCAGCACCGGCTGGCCGTGCACCAGACACGGCTCGTCGAACGCGCGAACGCGTTCGATCCGCTGTTCCAGCAGACCGTCGATGCGCTGACGCGCGGCTTTGCGGCCGCCGGCCATGCACCGAACGATGCGCACGGCCTCGCGATCGCGTCGATCGCGCGGATGGTGGCGCAACAGGCGTCGTTCCTCACGTCGCTCGACGGCTTTTACTTCCTCGCGGGCGTGGCGCTCGTCGGCGGCCTCTTCGCGACATGGCAAAAACAGATCGATTGAGTTAAAAGACAGGCTTTGGATTTTCGTCCGCAGCCTCCATGCTTTCGAAACTGACCCGCTGGTTCGACGACCGCCGCCGCGACCGCGCGCTGCGCAGCCACCCGATTCCCGACGCGCTGTGGCACGAAACCGTCGAGCGCCTGCCGTTCCTCGCGACCTTGTCGCCCGACGCGCTCGGCCGGCTGCGCGAGCTGACGAGCCTGTTCGTCGCGAAAAAATCGTTTTCGACCGCGCACGGGCTCGAACTGACCGACGCGATGATCGTCGCGATCGCCGCGCAGGCCTGCCTGCCCGTGCTGAATCTCGACCTGTCGCTGTACGACGGCTGGGTCGGCGTCGTCGTGTATCCGGGCGAATTCGTGATCCGCAAGACCGTGCAGGACGAGGACGGCGTCGTCCACGAAGTCGAGCAGGATGCGAGCGGCGAGGCTTGGGAAGGCGGCCCCGTGATCTTGTCGTGGGAAGACGCGCAGATGACGGACGGCCGGGACGCGTACAACGTCGTGATCCACGAGTTCGCACACAAGATCGACATGGTCAACGGCGCGGCCGACGGCTATCCGCCCCTTTTTCGCCGCTGGCATGCGCCGCATCTCGACGCACAGGCATGGGCCGACGTGTTCGAGCACGCGTACGACCAGTTCTGCGCGCGCGTCGACGCGGTGCCGGACCGCGCGTGGGCACGCTTCGAGCGGGACTCGCTGATCGATCCCTATGCGGCCGATCACCCGTCGGAATTCTTCGCGGTGTGCAGCGAGGCGCTGTTCGTGCGGCCGAAAGCGTTCGAGTCCGAATTTCCGGAGCTGTACCGGTTGCTCGCGCGCTACTACCGGCAGGATCCGGCCGGCACCGGCGCACTCGACGCGCCATGAAAATTATTCGTCAACCGTCTGATTTTCTGGCATAATCGCCGTTTTTCGACCTTAGGCAAGTGGCTCGCGCCGGGCTTGACGGCGGCCGAATCGCTCCCATCGGGGCGGCTCGACACGGCAAGCGGCGGGTTGGCTACCGCTATCACCAAGGAAAATCATGAAACCTGGCATTCACCCGGACTACCGCGAAGTCGTCTTCCAAGACATGTCGAACGGCTTCAAGTTCATCACGCGCTCGACGATCCAGACGCGTGAAACCATCGAACACGAAGGCAAGACCTACCCGCTCGCCAAGATCGAAGTGTCGTCGGAATCGCACTCGTTCTACACGGGTCAGCAAAAGATCATGGACACGGCAGGCCGTGTCGAGAAGTTCAAGAACAAGTTCGGCGCACGCGCGAACGGCAAGGCTGCAGCAAAGTAAGCTTTGCACCGATCCGGTGGTTGCAACGCACCGGTACCGCACGAAAGGGCAGCCCAGGCTGCCCTTTTTTGTCTCTGCTCGCCCGGCAGCCGCCACCCCGCGCCCGGGCAACGACCTGACGCACAACAGCGGGCGCGACTACAATGCCGGATGCTCGAAACCGGCTCGACCGCGCGCGACCGCGCCGGCCGCCCGCCCATAACAAATCGCTCATCTGCATGAAGCCTGTCGTCCGTCTCACCGCCTCCGCCACGCGTGCGCTGCCGCGCTGGCTGCTGCTCACGCTCTGCTTCGTCTACGCGGCGTTCGGCCTGTTCGGCCGCGACCCGTGGAAAAACGAGGATGCGGCGGGCTTCGGCGTGATGTGGACGATGGCCAAGGGCGGCTGGCACGACTGGCTGCTGCCGAACCTGGTCGGCAAGTTCATCACGACCGACGGGCCGCTCGGCTACTGGCTCGGCGCGCTGTCGATCCGCGGCCTCGGCCCGTGGGTCGACGCGAGCAACGCGTCGCGCGTCGACACCGGCGTGCTGTTCTGCGTCGCGTGCGCGTTCGTCTGGTACGCGGCCTACCTCCTCGGCCGGCGCGCCGAGGTTCAACCGTTCAAATATGCATTCGGCGGCGAACCCGAGCCGCGCGACTACGGCCGTACGCTCGCGGACGGCGCGCTGCTGGTGCTCGTCGCCTGCTTCGGCCTCGCGGAACGCGGGCACGAAACGACGCCGCAGCTTGCGCAGTTCGCGTGGATCGCAATGCTCGTCTACGGGATCGTGCGCGGCATCGACAAGCCGCTGCAAGGCGCACTGTGGTGGGGCCTCGCGATCGGCCTCGTCGCGCTGTCCGGCAACCCGGTGCTGGTCGTCGCGCTGCTCGCGGGCACGGCCGCGCTGTGGCTCGTGACGCCCGAGATGCGCAACCTGCGCCTGCCGCTGGTCGGCGTGCCGCTCGCGGCCGCGATCTTCGCGCTCTGGCCGCTCGCCGCCTTCGTCGCGGCGCCGGACGACGCCGCGTGGTTCTTCAACCAGTGGATCCACGGCAGCCTGATGCGCTTTTCGGGCCCGCCGACGGCCGTGCTCGGCTATGCGGCGAAGAACCTGCCGCTGTTCACGTGGCCCGCGTGGCCGCTCGCGATCTGGGCGTGGTGGAGCTGGGCCGGCATGCGCCGTCGCGCGCACATCGCGATTCCGCTGTCGGTCGCCGTGCCGCTCGTCGCGCTCGTGATCCTGCAAAGCCAGCAATCGAACCGCATGTACATGCTGCTGCTGCCCCCGCTCGCGGTGCTCGCGACGTTCGCGCTGCCGACCCTCAAGCGCGGCGCGATCAACGCGATCGACTGGTTCGCCGTGCTGAGCTTCACGATCCTCGGCACCTTCGTGTGGCTCGTGTGGCTCGCGTCGCTCACCGGCTTCCCGCATCCGCTCGCACGCAACCTCGCGCGCCTCGTGCCCGGCTACGAGCCGCATTTCAAGATCCTGTCGTTCGTCTGCGCGGTGATCGTCACCGTGTGCTGGTGCTTCCTCGTGCGCTGGCGCGTCTCGCGGCAGCCGAAGGTGCTGTGGCGCAGCGTCGTGCTGTCGAGCGCGGGCACCACGCTGATGTGGGTACTGCTGATGACGCTGTGGCTGCCGATCGTCAACTACGGCCGGACCTATCGCGATGTCGCGCAACAGATCGCCGTGCATCTGCCGTCCGACTACGAATGCATTTCGCCGGTGCGGCTCGGCGACGCGCAGATCGCGACTTTCGCGTACTTCGGCAACATGCACTTCGATTTCTCCGGCGACTGCGACGTGATCCTGCGCCAGGACCGCGCCGACTTCGGCGAGCCGAGCGCGATGTCGCAATACGTGTGGCGTCTCGTCTGGGAAGGCCGCCGCGTCGCCGACCGCGACGAGCGCTTCCGCCTGTACGAGCGCATCGAGCGGCCGAAGACGCCCGTCAAGCGGCGTCCGCCGCGCCGCCAGGCGGCCGATTGACGATGCTCGGCGACATCCGCCGGATCGTCGGTCTCGCATGGCCGGTGCTGGTCGGCCAGCTCGCGATCATCGCGTTCGGCGTGATCGACACCGCGATGGTCGGCCGCTACTCGGCCGTCGATCTCGCCGCGCTCGGGCTCGGCTCGTCGATCTACGTATCGATCTACATCGGCCTGACCGGCATCCTGTCCGCGCTGCAGCCGATCGCCGGGCAACTGTACGGCGCGCGGCGCTATGCCGAGATCGGCGAGGAGGTGCGCCAGGCGCTGTGGCTCGCGCTGCTGCTCTCGATTCCGGGCTTCCTGCTGCTGCATTTTCCCGAGCCGCTGCTGCGCGTCGCGCACGCACCCGCCGCGCTGCACGACCGCACCGTCGACTACCTGCGCATCCTGTCGTATGGGCTGCCCGCCAGCCTCGTCTTCCGCATCTACAACGCGCTGACCAACGCGGCCGGCAAGCCGCGGCTCGCGATGATCCTGCAGATCGGCGCGCTGCTGCTCAAGTTTCCGCTGAACGTGTGGTTCATCTTCGGCGGCTTCGGCGTACCGGCGCTCGGCGGCCCCGGCTGCGGGCTCGCCAGCACGCTGATCAACTGGGCGCTCGCGCTGATCGGCTACGCGCTGCTCGCGAAGCTCGACGTGTTCGCGCCGCTCGCGATCTTCTCGCGCTTCTGCTGGCCCGTGTGGGCGCGCCAGAAGGCGATCCTGAAGCTCGGCGTGCCGATGGGCCTGTCGTACCTGATCGAGGTCACGTCGTACACGTGCATGGCGCTGTTCATCGCGCAGTTCGGCACGACGACGCTCGCCGGTCACCAGATCGCCGGCAACATCGGCGCGGTGCTGTACATGACGCCGCTGTCGATCGGCGTGGCGGCGTCGACGCTCGTCGCGCGCGCGCTCGGCGCCGGGCGCGCCGAGGAAGCCCGGCTGCTCGGCCGGCACAGCGTGATGTTCGCGTGCGGCGTGGCGGCCGCCTACGGCGTGCTCGTCTTCGCACTGCGCCCGCTGATCATCGACGGCTATACGCCGAACCCGGCCGTCGCCGAGGCCGCGATGCCGCTCGTCGCGATCGTCGCGTGCTACCACGTGTTCGATGCGCTGCAGGTCACGTCGGCGTTCGTGCTGCGCGCATACAAGGTGGCGGTCGTGCCGACCGTGATCTATGCGGTCGCGCTGTGGGGCGTCGGACTCAGCGGCGGCTACGTGCTCGGCTTCGACGTCGGCGGCATCGCGCCCGCGTGGCTGACCGGCGCGCGCGGCTTCTGGTTCGCGAACACGGTCAGCCTGATGCTGGCGGGCGCAGGGCTCGTGCTGTACCTGCGCCGCGTCGGCCGCGCGCACGCCACCGCCGCGGCCTGACGCGCGGCGCGCTACGCGTCCTCCAGCACGTCGGCCGCGTGATACGACGACCGCACGAGCGGGCCGGCGACGACTTCCCTGAAACCGAGCGCGAGCGCCTCGTCGCGCCAGGCGGCGAAGGCATCCGGACTCACGTAGCGCCGCACCGGCAAATGGTGCACCGACGGCGCGAGATACTGGCCGAGCGTCAGCACGTCGACCTCGTGCGCGCGCAGGTCGCGCAGCGTGTCGTGCACCTCGTCGTCGCGTTCGCCGAGCCCGAGCATCAATCCCGATTTCGTCACGAGCGTCGGCCGCGCGGCCTTCGCCTGCGCGAGCAGTTCGAGCGAGCCGCGATAGTCGGCACCCGGCCGCGCCGCGCGGTACAGCGACGGCACCGTCTCGATGTTGTGATTGAACACGTCGGGCCACGCCGACGACAACGCGTCGAGCGCACGGGCCACGCGGCCGCGGAAGTCCGGCGTCAGCACCTCGACGCCGATGCCCGGCACGCTCGCGCGCACCGCCGCGATGCACGCGGCGAAATGCGCGGCGCCGCCGTCGCGCAGGTCGTCGCGGTCGACCGACGTGATCACGACGTAGCGCAACCCGAGCGCCGTCGCCGCATCGGCCAGCCGCGCGGGCTCGTCGGGATCGAGCGGCTCGGGACGGCCGTGCGCGACATCGCAGAACGGGCACCGCCGCGTACACAGCCCGCCCATGATCATGAAGGTCGCGGTGCGCTGCGTGAAGCATTCGCCGATGTTCGGACACATCGCCTCCTCGCAGACGGAATGCAGCCGATGCTCGCGCAGCACGGCGGCCATGTCGGCCACCGCCGCGCTCATCATCGGCCGTGCGCGCAGCCACGGCGGCTTCGGCAAGACCGCGCCGACCGCGGGCTCGACGCGCACCGGAATGCGCGCGAGCTTGTCGCGACTTCGCGCGCCGGGCTGGCCGAGCGCCGTGAGACTGGGTCGTTCGAGCGCGGCGGCCATCGTCAGTCTCCGAGGAACGCGACGATCAGGCGATTCACGTCGGCGGCCGCCTCCATCTGCACCATGTGGCCGCTGCCGGCGATCACCTCGGCGCGCACGCCGTCCGGCAAACCCTGCGCATGCTGCGCGGGAATCACCTGATCGCGCTCGCCCCAGATCACGAGCGTGCGCGGCGCAAGCGTCGCGAGCCGGTCGCGGAACACGCGCCGCTGCGCGGCGCCGTCGAACGCGGCATGCGCGATTTTCTCGAGCGCGGCCTGCACGCCTTCGAGCCGCTTGTACTTGACGAGATCCTCGACGAGCTGCCGCGTAACCAGCGCGTTGTCCGCGAACAGCGCGCCGAGGTGCGGCTTCAGCGTGTTGCGGCTGTTGCCGGCGACGAAGCCGTCGATGTACGCGCGATTGATGTCGGTGCCGAGCCCCGCGCTCGCGATCAGCGTAAGCGATGCGACGCGTTGCGGCGCACGCTCGGCCGCCGCCATCGCAACCGCGCCGCCCATCGAATGGCCGATCAGATGCGCGCGCTCGATGTGCTGCGCATCGAGCAGCGCGAGCACCGCGTCGGCCAGTTCGTCGAGGCTGCCGGTCTCGACCGCCTTGCCCGACTCGCCGTGGCCGGGCAGATCGAGCGCCCACACCGGCCGGTGCGCGGCGAGATCCGCGTGATTGAACAGCCAGTTGTTCAGGTCGCCGCCGAAGCCGTGGATCAGCACGGCCGGCGTGCCCGCACCGTCGCCCAGCTTCAGAAAGCGGATCGTGCGGCCGCCGATCTGCGCCTTCTCCGGCTGCGGGCCGGCCGCCTCGTCGGCAGCCGCGCTCGGCACGAAATCGCGCTGGAACTCGGCGATCGCCGCATCGATGTCGGCGTCGCTCGCATCGGCGGCCGCGACGACGCCGAGCAGCGCGCCGACGGGCAGCGTCTCGCCCGCCTGCGCGACCTGCCGGCGCAGCGTGCCGTCGAACGCGCACTCGACGCCCGACGAGATCTTGTCGGTCTCGACGTCGAGCACCTCGTCGCCCTTCGCCACGCGTTCGCCGATCGCCTTCAGCCAGCCGTTGACCTGCCCCTGCTCCATCGACAGCCCCCACTTGGGCATCGTGATCATGTGAATCGACATCGTGTCAGCTCCTCGTCTTCAGGACCGCCTGCGCAATCGCATCGGCGGACGGGATATACAGGTCTTCCAGCACGCCGGCGAACGGCGCGGGCGTATGCGGCGCCGTGACGAGCCCGATCGGCGCCTTCAGCGAGCGGAACGCGCGCTGCGCGACGAGCGCGGCGATGTCGGTCGCGATCGAGCAGCGCGGGTTCGCTTCGTCGACGACCACCACGCGCCCGGTACGCTCGGCGCTCTCGAGAATCGTTTCCTCGTCGAGCGGAGACGTCGTGCGCAGGTCGATCACGTCGCACTGGATGCCGTCCTTCGCGAGCGTCGCGGCCGCGTCCATCGCGAGATGCACCATCCGGCCGTACGTGACGATCGTCGCGTCGTCGCCGTCGCGCATCACGTTCGCCTCGCCGAACGGAATCGCATAGGATTCCTCCGGGACATCGCCCTCGCGCGTATAGAGCAGCTTGTGTTCGAGGAAGATCACGGGATCGTTGTCGCGGATCGCCTGGATCAGCAGCCCCTTCGCGTCGTACGGCGTCGACGGGCACACGACCTTCAACCCCGGGATGTGCGTGAACAGAGACGTGAGCATCTGCGAGTGCTGCGCGGCCGCGCGCAGGCCGGCGCCGTACATCGCGCGGATCACGACCGGCGTCACGGCCTTGCCGCCGAACATGTAGCGGAATTTCGCGGCCTGGTTGAAGATCTGGTCGAAGCACACGCCCATGAAATCGACGAACATCAGTTCCGCGACGGGCCGCATCCCGCACGCGGCCGCGCCGACCGCCGCGCCGATGTAGCCGCCCTCCGACAGCGGCGTGTCGAGCACGCGGCCCGGAAACTTGTGGAACAGCCCCTTCGTCACGCCGAGCACGCCGCCCCATGCGTCGTCCTCGCCCGGCGCGCCCGCGCCGCCCGCGTTGTCCTCGCCCATCACGATCACGCTGTCGTCGCGCGCCATTTCCTGCGCGAGCGCCTCGTTGATCGCCTGCGAATAAGTGATCTTCCTTGCCATGTCTGTCTCCTGGAATGTTCGTTTCGCCGTGCCGGCCGCCGGGTCAACCCGCGCTCACGGATACGACACGTAGACGTCGGCGAGCAGGTCGGCAGCATCCGGCAGCGGTGCCGCCTTCGCCTGCGCGACCGCGTCGTCGATCAGCGCCTTGACCTGGGCGTCGATCGCGCGCAGGTCGGCGGCGGTCAACGCTTCGGCGCGCACGACGCGCGTTTCGAAATGCTTCAGGCAGTCCTTCTCGTCGCGCAGCTTCTGCACTTCGCCCGGTGCGCGGTAGGTTTGCGCATCGCCCTCGAAGTGACCGAAATAGCGTGTGAACTTCACCTCGACGAGCGTCGGGCCGCCGCCGTTGCGCGCACGCTCGACGGCTTCGCCCAGCGCCTCGTACACCGCGAAGAAGTCGAAGCCGTCGACGATCACGCCCGGCATCCCGAACCCGTTCGCCCGATCGGCGATGTTGTCGGTCGCAACCGACCAGCTCGACGACGTCGCTTCCGCATAGCCATTGTTTTCGGCGACGAAGATCGCGGGCAGCCGCCACACCGACGCGAGGTTCATCGATTCGAAGATCACGCCCTGGTTCGACGCGCCGTCGCCGAAGAAGCACACGCCGACGCCGCCCGTCTTCTTGTGCTTGGCCGCGAGCGCCGCGCCGCACACGAGCGGGCCGCCCGCGCCGACGATCCCGTTCGCGCCGAGCATCCCCATCGACAGATCGGCGATGTGCATCGAGCCGCCCTTGCCGTGGCAGACGCCCGTCTTCTTGCCGTAGATTTCGGCCATCATCCCGTGCACGTCGACGCCCTTCGCGATGCAATGGCCGTGGCCGCGGTGCGTGGTGGCCACGTAGTCGTCGAGGCCGAGGTGCAGCATCGTGCCGACGGCGGACGCCTCCTCGCCCGCGTACAGGTGAACGAAGCCGGGGATCTCGCCGGTCGCGAATTCGACGTGCAGGCGTTCCTCGAATTCGCGGATCGTGCGCATCAGCCGGTAGGCATCCAGCAGCTTGTCCCTGCTGAGCTGTGTCGAAGCGGTCATGTGTGTCTCCTGGGTAGGTCTGACTGCGAATGCCGCCCCGGCCATGCCATGGCGGCGGATTGCACGGTTTGCGGCCGTCAGTGGAACGTGAAGCCGCCGTCGACGTTCACGGCCTGGCCCGTCACGTTGTCCATCGTCGCGAAGAACAGCGCGAGTCGGCCCATGTCTTCCGGCGTCTGCGCGCGGCCCTGCGGAATCAGCGTCACCTGGTGCCGCTGCCACGATTCCTCGACCGATTCGCCGTCGGTCTTCCATGCGTCGGACAGCCGGTCCCACATGTAGGTACGGACGATGCCGGGGCAGATCGCGTTGACGGTCACGCCGTCGCGCGCGAGCTCCTTCGCCAGCGCGTTGGTGAAGCCGACGACCGCGAATTTCGATGCGCTGTAATGCGCGAGATTCGGAAAGCCTTCCTTGCCCGCAATCGACGCGACGTTGATGATCCGGCCGCGGCCCTGCGCCTTCAGATGCGCGAGCGCCGCGCGGCAGCCGAGGAACGTGCCCTTCGCGTTCACGTCCATCACGAAATCCCAGTCGCGCTCGGTCAGTTCGGCGACCGGACGAATGCTGATCACGCCCGCGCAGTTCACGAGAATGTCGAGCCCGCCGAGCTCGGCGAGCGCCTGTGCGACCATCGCGTCGACCTGCGCGACCTGCGTGACGTCGACTTTCGCGACCGCCACCCGGCGACCGAGCGCGCGCACCTCGCGCGCGGTGGAATCGAGCGCGTCGTCGAGCAGATCGGCCAGCAGGATGTCGGCGCCGGCACCGGCGAGCGTCAGCGCGATGCCGCGGCCGATGCCGCGCGCGCCGCCCGTGACGATGGCGACCTGTCCTTCGAGAGGGGCTGTCATGGCGATGTCTCCTTGATGATCGTGACGGATGCCGAAATACCGTTGCGCCGGTCGTCAGTCGTGCCGCACACCGGCGTCGCGCAGCAGTTGCCGCGACGATGCGTAGCGCAGCGTGCGGCCGACGTCGACCGTCAACGGCCCGCGCCAATCGAGCGAAATCTCGTAGCGATCGCCGCGTGCGACCTCGATCTCGCGCTCGCCGTCGAACGCGAGCGTGCCGCGCTCGAACGGAATCGCGTGCCATGCGCCCGGTTCGAGCCGCTCGCAACTGCGCATCACGACACGGTCGACGCGCCCCGGCGCGATCGGCGCGACGAGCGGTGTGCCGGCCGCGTTGCCGGCTTGCGCGAAGCGCATCGCGAGCCCGTGCGGCGCGCTGCGTTCGAGCGGCGCCCATGCGCCGCCGAGCGCGGACAGGCCGATGCCGTCCGGTTCCGCGAACGTCAGGTAGAGCGAGTCGATGTCGTCGGGGCCGGAGATCGCGCGTGCGCCGATGAAGCGCTGCCGCGCGGCGCACACGTCGACGAGCGCGATCTCCTCGCGCCCCGGCTGCTCGCCCGCGACGCAGCGCACGACGAGCCGCTTGTTGCGCACGAACGCGACCTCGGCCGGCACCGCGCCGCTCGCGGCGAGCCCTGCCGCGACGCCGGCGACGGTCGCCTCGCGATGTTCGGGAAACGCGTTGTTGGTGCCGGTGGACAGCGCGACGAGCGGCGTCGCGCCGCAATGCGCGGCCACCGCGCGATGGGTGCCGTCGCCGCCGAGCACGACGATCAGCGACACCTCCATCCGGTGCAGATAGGCAGCGCCGGCCTGCGTGTCGGCGACGGTATCGGTGATCGGCAGGTCGACGAAGTCGACCTCGGGCCAGCGCTCGTGCGGCGCGACCGCACGATGCGTGTCGATCGCGCGCAGCAGCAGCGTCGCGATGCCCGTGCGGTCGCGCAGCGTCAGCACGCGCTCGACGCCCATCGCACCAAGGCCGGCCAGCAGGCGCACGATCATGTTCGCCTTCTCCGCGGTCGGAAACACGGATGCATGCGTCGTGAGGCGGCGGATGTCGCGCCCCGATGCGGGGTTCGCGATCACGCCGACGGTAACGGGCGTCGTCACGGGTTTGTCTCCATCCAGTCTGCAGGGCCCGCGCGTTGGCGCGCGCCGGCTCCGCCTGTTTCGTCCGCCGCCATCGACGGGCGGCGGATCGTCGTCGCCGATGCGATCGCGCCGGCTTGCCCTTATCTCTGCAAGCGGCGTGCCATCGTGCGTGCGATGGCCGCGAAACCCGCGTCCGCACTGGCGCAGCGGGCCTGCACGGGTTCGGAATGCGCGACCGTGACGACGCGGCGCGCATCGAATTCGCCGGGACGTCTCACGTCGTCGATACGGCGAACGCGATCGTCGCGGCGCCCGCGCATGCGCGTCGTTCCGCCGCAAACCCAGCGTTCGCGCGGCGTCGCGCAGGCGACGTCCCGCCGCACGCCGCGCATCCGGCCGTCTCAACGGCGCGAGACACGTTGCGATACCGGTGAGACGACCGTCTCACGCACATCGCGTGCTGCGATGCAATGTGATCCGCCGGACCGGATGTGCTACAAGAACAGCGACATCCCCGCCGTACGGAACCGGAGCCGACCATGCCCTACGCCGTCCCCCAGGCCCAGCACGCCGACCGTGTACTTGGCGCGCTCGCCGGACGCCTGCCCGCGCCGGCGGATTCCGCGCGTCTCGTGTCGTCGTGGCAGCGGTCGCTGGAGCGCTACCGTCTCGACCCCGCTTCGTCGATCGGCCCGCGCGTGCTGACCGCGGCGGAGCTGCGCGAAGTACGCGACAAGGAAGAAGCCTTCCTGCGCGCGTCGGGCCAGTGCCTGACACGGCTGCACGACATGATCCGCGTCGCCGACTACTGCGTGATGCTGACCGACGCGCACGGCGTGACGATCGACTATCGGATCGACCGCGAACGCCGCAACGACTTCCGTCACGCGGGGCTGCACATCGGCTCGTGCTGGTCGGAAAGCGAGGAAGGCACCTGCGGTGTCGCGAGCGTGCTGACCGATCTCGCGCCGATCACCGTGCACAAGACCGATCACTTTCGTGCGGCGTTCACGACGCTCACGTGCAGCGCGGCGCCGATCTTCTCGCCGGGCGGCGAACTGATCGGCGTGCTCGACGCGTCGGCCGTGCACTCGCCGGACGGCCGCGACAGCCAGCGCCTCGTCTACCAGCTCGTGCGACAGAGCGCGGCGCTGATCGAGGACGGCTACTTCGTGCACAGCACCGCGCAGCACTGGATATTGTTCGGGCATCCGAACCGTCACTACGTCGAGGCGCAGCCCGAGTGGCTGATCGCGTTCGACGAATGCGGCAACATCGTCGCCGCGAACCGGCAGGCGCGCGACGCGCTGCCGGCGCTACGCGAGCCGCGCCATATCGACGAGATCTTCGATGCGACCGAAATGCCGCTGCGCGACGCCGCGCGGCTCGATGCGATCGTCGCGCTGCGGCTGCGCGCGACCGGCGCCCCGCTCTACGCGCGGCTGCGTGCGCCGCTACGGCGCGCCGGCCGCGAACCCGGCGCGGCATCGCGCCGCCCGGGCACCGCCGCGCCGCGTCACGTCGGCGCGCTGACGCCGTTCCTGAACAGCAGCGACCCGCGCATCGCGCAACAGGCGGAACTCGCGCTGCGGGTCGCGAGCAAGCGGCTGCCGATCCTCGTGCTCGGCGAAACCGGCGCGGGCAAGGAAGTGTTCGCCCGCGCGATCCACGACGCCGGCGCGCGGCGCGCGCGGCCGTTCGTCGCCGTCAACTGCGGCGCGCTGCCGGAAGCGCTGATCGAGAGCGAACTGTTCGGTTATGCGGCCGGCGCGTTCACCGGCGCACGCAAGCACGGTGCGCGCGGCAAGATCGCGCTCGCCGACGGCGGGACGCTGTTTCTCGATGAAATCGGCGACATGCCGCTCGCGCTGCAGACGCGTCTGTTGCGCGTACTGGCCGACGGCGAGGTCGTGCCGCTGGGCAGCGATACACCCGTGCGCGTCGACCTCGACGTGATCTGCGCGACCCACCGCGATCTCGCGCGGATGGTGGCCGACGGCACGTTCCGCGAAGACCTGTACTACCGGTTGAGCGGTGCGACGTTCGACCTGCCGCCGTTGCGCGAACGCGCGGACGTGCGCGACGTGATCGCCGCCGTATTCGCCGAGGAAGCGCAGGCGACCGGCCACGTGCTCACGCTCGACGCGACGCTCGCCGAACAGCTCGCCGCGTATCCATGGCCGGGCAACGTGCGGCAACTGCGTAACGTGCTGCGCTATGCATGCGCGGTGTGCGACGCCGCACGCGTGACGCGGCGCGACCTGCCGGCCGATCTCGCCGCGCAACTCGACGGCGCCCCGACGGGCGCGCTGCCCGATGGCGAACGCGGCCGCATCGTCGCCGCGCTCACAGCGCATCGCTGGCGGCCCGACGCGACCGCCCGCGCGCTCGGCATGTCGCGCGCGACGCTGTATCGGCGCATCGCGAAGTACCGGATCGTCGCGCCGCACCGCGCGTGACGCACCGGCGCACGCTCCGTCAGGCGAGCTGCCCGGCCGCTTCGTTCGCGTCGTCCGCCACGCCGGCCGCTTCGTCGCGCCGCGTGAACACCTCGTGCGCGGCGAACAGCGCGTTGAGCGCGGCCGGCATCCCCGCATACACGGCCATCTGCATGAACACCTCGACGATCTCGTCGCGCGTGCAGCCGACGTTCAGCGCGGCCTCGATATGCACCTTCAATTGCGGCTGCGCGTTGCCGAGCGCGGCCAGCGCCGCGATCGTCGCGATTTCGCGCGCCTTCAGGTCGAGCTGCGGCCGGCTGTAAATGTCGCCGAAGCTGAATTCGACCAGCAGCCGCCCGAAGTCCGGCGCGATCGGCGCAAGCGCCGCGATCACGCGTTCGCCCACTTCGCCGTCGATTTCCTTGAGTTTGTTCCAGCCGCGCGTGTAGCGATCCTCAGCGAGTCGTTCCATCGTGTCCGTCCTGTTCCGATAAAGAGTGAGAAGGATTCGCCCGTCGTTCCGTTTCCCGTGCCTGCGCCTCGTAGTACGCGATCTTGTCGCCGATCGCATCGAGGTTCGCCTGCAGCTCCGCGATATGCGCGCGCACCGCGTCGCGATGCGCGACCAGCAAGTCGCGCCGCGCGCCGAACGTCGACTCGCCCTGCTCGCGCAGCACCGCGAACGCCTGGATCTGCGCGATCGGCATGCCGGTCGCCTTCAGGCGCATCACGAAGGCCAGCCCGGCAAGGTCGGCCGGTGCATAGAGCCGGTGCCCGGCCGCCGTGCGCGAAATCGCACGTAGCAGGCCGGCCTGCTCGTAATACCGCAACGTATGCGTCGACACGCCCGTCAGTTCGGCGACTTGCCCGATCGTCAGCGGACCGGCGGCGGTGGGTTGGGATACGGTTTTCGACATGGCAGGAACAAGGTTAGGAGTTAGAGTTCACTCTAAGTCAAGCGTTGTCGAACGGCCAGCGTCGCGACAACCGGCGACACCGTAAAGAATGGTCAAAATCGGCGCATGGCATCGGTTTCGGCCTTTACAGCACCGCAAGCCTTCAGCAAGATTCGGTCAGCTTGTCTTAAAAAGGGCACGCATTTGTCCTATGCTTAACGGCGACGCCCGGCCACCTCGCGCCCCGTCGTCCGTTGCAACAGCCATTCATCCGTCAGAACCAGGGAGCCTTTGCCATGCTGAAAAAGCTGCTGATGCTGTTCGTCGCGCTATCGCTGTCGCTCGCCGCCGGCCTTGCCGCAGCCGTCGAAGTCAACACGGCCGACCAGGCCGCGCTCGAATCCGTGAAGGGTCTCGGGCCCGTGAAGTCGAAGGCGATCATCGACGAACGCACCAAGAACGGCCCGTTCAAGGACGCCGACGATCTCGCAAACCGCGTGAAGGGCCTCGGCACGAAGTCGGTCGGGCATCTCGAGGAAAACGGCCTGACGATCGGCGGCGCGTCGACGCCGCCGAAGGGCGTGAAGCTGTCGAAGCCGGCCGCGACGACGTCCGCGACCACGTCGACCACGACGTCGGCGGGCACCGCATCGACGTCCACGACCGCGACGGCCGGCACGACGACCGCGGCGCCCGCGCCGACGGCGAGCGCACCGGAAGCGGCCGCCAAGCCGGCCAAGACCAAGCGCGCATCGAAGAAGGAAAAGGCGGCAGCGGCTGCCGCGGCATCCGCCGACGCGGGTGCGAGCGCACCGGCGGCCGCGTCGTCCACGAAGGCGACGAAGGGTTCGAAGAAGAAGAGCAAGAAGGACAAGGCAGCCTCCGCCGCCGCGGCGTCGGGCGCCTGATGTGCGCCGCGCGCACGACGGCGTGCGCGCGGCATTCGTTCAACGGGCGCCGTCGTCACGGCGCCCTTTTCAGTAAAGGTGAAGAACCATGGGTCTCCTCGACATCGTTGGCGGTCTGATCGGCGGCCAGGCCGGCGGCAACTCGCAAAGCGCGCTGATCGCGACCGCGCTCGAATTCATCAACAACCAGCCGGGCGGCCTGAACGGGCTGATCGAGAAGTTCAAGGCCGGCGGCGCCGGCGACGTGATCGGTTCGTGGGTCGGCAACGGCGAAAACCAGCCGATCTCGCCGGACACGCTGCAGAACGTACTGGGCTCGGACGTCGTCGGCTCGCTCGCGAGCAAGGTCGGCATCGATCCGGCGCAGGCCTCGTCGATCCTCGCGCAGGTGCTGCCGCACGTCGTCAACGGCGCGACGCCGAACGGCGAAGTGCCGGCCGGCGGCCAGGTCGACACGTCGAACGTGCTCAGCACGCTCACGCAGCTCGCCGGCATGTTCGGCGGCAACAAGCAGGCCTGAGCGCCCGCCGCGACCGGGCGGCCCGTTCGGCCGCTCCATAAGCAAACACCCCGCCGAGGCGGGGTGTTCGTTTTTGCGCCCGGTGCGAACCGGGCGCGCTGCCGACGGCAGGCGATCAGTGAACGACGCGGTCGAACACGAACTGGCCGTCGTTGACGTCGACCGGGATCACGTCCTTCGGGCCGAAGCGGCCGGCGAGGATCAGCTTCGCGACCGGGTTCTCGATCTCCTGCTGGATCGCGCGCTTCAGCGGCCGGGCGCCGAACAGCGGATCGTAGCCGACCTTCCCGATCTGTTCGAGCGCCGCGGGCGACACGTCGAGCGCCATGTCGAGCTTCGCGAGCCGGTCGTGCAGGCGCGCGAGCTGGATCTTCGCGATCGACTCGATGTTGCTGCGGTCGAGCGCATGGAACACGACGACGTCGTCGATCCGGTTCAGGAACTCGGGACGGAAGTGCTGCTTCACCTCGAGCCACACGGCGTCCTTGATCTCTTCCTGCGGCGCCCCCGTCATGGCCTGAATCACCTGCGAGCCGAGGTTCGACGTCATCACGATCACCGTGTTCTTGAAGTCGACCGTACGCCCCTGCCCGTCGGTCATGCGGCCGTCGTCGAGCACCTGCAGCAGCACGTTGAACACGTCCGGATGCGCCTTCTCGATCTCGTCGAGCAGGATCACGCTGTACGGCTTGCGACGCACGGCTTCGGTCAGGTAGCCGCCTTCCTCGTAGCCGACATAGCCCGGCGGCGCGCCGATCAGCCGCGCGACGCTGTGCTTCTCCATGAATTCGCTCATGTCGATGCGAATCAGGTGCTCTTCCGAATCGAACAGGAACGACGCCAGCGCCTTGCACAGCTCGGTCTTGCCGACCCCCGTCGGGCCGAGGAACAGGAACGAGCCGTACGGACGGTTCGGATCGGCGAGACCCGCGCGCGAACGACGGATCGCATCGGCCACCGCGCTGATCGCCTCGTCCTGGCCGACCACGCGCTCGTGCAGCTTTTCCTCGATGTGCAGCAGCTTCTCGCGCTCGCCCTGCATCATCCGCGACACGGGAATGCCCGTCGAACGCGACACCACTTCCGCGATTTCCTCGGCGCCGACCTGCGTGCGCAGCAGGCGCGGGCGGGTCGGGTTGTGCTGCTCCTGCTCTTCGGCCTGCGTGACCTGCTTCAGTTGCGACTCGAGCTGCGGCAGCTTGCCGTACTGCAGCTCGGCGACCTTCTCCAGCTTGCCTTCACGCTGCAGGCGCGCGATGTCCGCCCGCACCTTCTCGATCTCTTCCTTGAGCTGCGCGCTGCCCTGCACCGCGGCTTTCTCGGCGGTCCAGATCTCCTCCAGGTCCGCATATTCGCGGCCGAGGCGATCGATCTCTTCCTCGATCAGTTGCAGGCGCTTCTGCGACGCTTCGTCCTGCTCCTTCTTCACGGCTTCGCGCTCGATCTTCAGCTGGATCAGACGACGGTCGAGCTTGTCCATCTCTTCGGGCTTCGAATCGATTTCCATCTTGATCTTCGAAGCGGCCTCGTCGATCAGGTCGATGGCCTTGTCGGGCAGGAAGCGGTCGGTGATGTAGCGATGCGACAGCTCGGCCGCGGCGACGATCGCCGGGTCGGTGATGTCCACGCCGTGGTGCAGTTCGTACTTCTCCTGCAGCCCGCGCAGGATCGCGATCGTCGCCTCGACGCTCGGCTCGTCGACGAGCACCTTCTGGAAGCGGCGTTCGAGCGCGGCGTCCTTCTCGATGTACTTGCGGTATTCGTCGAGCGTGGTCGCGCCGATGCAGTGCAGCTCGCCGCGCGACAGCGCCGGCTTCAGCATGTTGCCCGCATCCATCGCGCCTTCGGCCTTGCCCGCCCCGACCATCGTGTGGATCTCGTCGATGAATACGATCGTCTGCCCTTCGTCCTTCGCGATATCGTTGAGCACCGCCTTCAGGCGCTCCTCGAACTCGCCGCGATACTTCGCGCCGGCGAGCAGCGCGGCCATGTCGAGCGACAGCACGCGCTTGCCCTTCAGCGTCTCGGGCACTTCGCCGTTGACGATCCGCTGCGCGAGCCCTTCGACGATCGCGGTCTTGCCGACACCCGGCTCGCCGATCAGCACCGGGTTGTTCTTGGTGCGGCGCTGCAGGATCTGGATCGAGCGGCGGATTTCGTCGTCGCGGCCGATCACCGGATCGAGCTTGCCCGCGCGGGCGCGCTCGGTCAGGTCGACCGTGTATTTCTTCAGCGCCTCGCGCTGGCTTTCCGCGTCCTGGCTGTGCACCTGCGAGCCGCCGCGCACCGCGGCGATCGCGGCTTCGAGCGACTTGCGCGTGAGGCCGTGCTGGCGTGCGAGCTTGCCGGCCTCGCCCTTGTCGTCGGACACGGCGAGCAGGAACATCTCGCTCGCGATGAACGTGTCGTTGAGCTTCTGCGCTTCCTTGTCGGCCTGGTTCAGCAGTCCGGCCAACTCACGGCCGACCTGGATGTCGCCGCCCGTGCCCGTCACTTGCGGCAGGCGCGAGATCGCTTCGTTCAGCGCGCCTTGCAGCGCCTGCACGTGCACGCCCGCGCGCGACATCAGCGAGCGGGCCGAGCCGTCCTGCTGCGCGATGAGCGCCGCCAGCACGTGAACGGGTTCGATGTATTGATTGTCGCGGCCGGCGGCAAGGCTTTGCGCGTCCGCGAGTGCTTCCTGGAACTTGGTGGTGAGCTTGTCGATTCTCATTTAGTCGAGACCTCCAATTTTCGATTAACACCAAGATGAGGATGGCTATGCGGCTTTCAAGCGAAATTCGGGTTGATTCAGCGCAAAAATTGCCGGATAGCCTGAAAACGGTCCAGCGGCGCGATGGGGACGGGATCGCCGTGCGGCGCGCGGCGTCCGCGTGTCAGTGGGCCTTGGGCGACTGCTCGGCGGCGGCCGGCGCGTCGTCCGGCACCGGGGCACGCACGAGCGCGACCGGACGGATGCCGAGCAGCGCCACGAGCGGCGATGCGGGCTCGGCCAGGTCGCCCAGCGTGTGGCGATCGAGTTCCGCGAAGAACGCGTCGCGCGCGGCCGCCAGCACGCCCTTCAGCCGGCACTGCGGCTCGATCACGCAGCCGCGCGACTCGCTGCCGTCGGGCGAAAAGCAGCCGACCAGCGCGAAGTCGTTCTCGGTCGCCCGCACGACCTGGCCGACCGTCAGTTCCAGCGAATCGGCAAACAGCCGCAACCCGCCGTTGCGGCCGCGAACGGTGTCGACCCAGCCCAGTTCGCCGAGTCGCTGGACGACTTTCATCAGATGGTTCTTCGAGATGCCGTAGGCGTCCGAGATCTCCTGGATGGTCGCGAGCCCCTCACCGCGCACGGCCAGGTACAGCATCACGCGTAGCGAATAGTCGGTGTAGTCGGTGAGTCTCATGAGCGAATACGGAAAAGATCGATCGTGCCCCGATTACCTGAGCCGGGCGGCGCTCGATGCGTGCAGGGCCGATGATGGTGCCGTAGCGCGGCCGCGGGTTGCCGAGAGCGCGTGCGCGCAATAAGATGCGCAGTATCTACACGTTTTTCAGGGGTTACAGGACGCTATTTTGCGTCAAAATCCGGCCGGCGTCCTGCTCGTCGCCCGCGCCGCCGCCCCGATCCACCGGCCCCTTTTTTGTCATGACTGCCCTGCCCGCCTCGCCCGAACCCGCACCGGCCCGCCCTCGCGACGCCGAGCCGACCGAAGACAACATCCGCGATCTCGTCTACGCGTTCTACGACCGCGTGCGCGCCGACCCGCTGCTCGGGCCCGTGTTCGACGCGAAGCTGGCCGGGCGCTGGGACGATCATCTGCCGAAGATGGTGACGTTCTGGTCGAGCCTCGTGCTCGGCACCAAGGGCTATCGCGGCAACGTGCAGCAAGCGCACCAGCCGCTCGACGGGATCGAGCCGGCCCATTTCAGCCGCTGGCTGGCGCTGTTCCTGAAGACCGTCGACGCGCGCTACGCGCCGCCCGCGGCGATCCGTTTCATGGAGCCCGCATTGCGGATCGCGCAGAGCCTGCAGTTGAGCCGGTTCGGCTGGGACTACCGGATTCCGCCCGAGCAGCAGGCGCTCCTCGACGCGATCGCGCCGCGCCGCCGCGACACGGGCGACGATCCGCATGGGTTGCCGTCGCGCGCCCGCGGCGAGCCGTTTCCGACCAAGATCATCGGGCGCGGCGTCGACCCGGACGCGTAACGCCCCTCGCGCACGACGATGGCGCGCCTGCAGCACATCGCCGCATCGCCCGGGTGCCGCGCTCAGCGCGGCGTGTTGCCCGACTCGACGCCCCAGCGCGCGAGCGCGGCGTCGTCGGTACTGCGCGCATCGACCCAGCGCTCGCCGTCCGGCGTCGTTTCCTTCTTCCAGAACGGCGCTTCGGTCTTCAGATAGTCCATCACGAACTCGCACGACGCGAACGCATCGCCACGGTGCGCCGCGACCGTCGCGACCATCACGATCTGGTCGAGGGGCAGCAGCCTGCCGACGCGATGCACGATCGCGACGTCGATGCCCGGCCAGCGCCGGCCGGCCTCGGCCGCGATCTTCTCGAGCGCCTTCTCGGTCATTCCCGGATAGTGCTCGAGTTCCATGACGGCGACCGCATCGCCTTCGTTCAGGTCGCGCACCGTACCGACGAAGCACGCGACCGCGCCGATCTTCGGGTTGCGCGCACGCAATGCCATCACTTCGGCATTCAGATCGAAATCGTCGGTCTGGACTCGTACCATAACCATCGTTTGCTCCTGCTCCTGTCGACCCGAGTTGGCGCTTTAGCGCTTACTCGGGTCCCATGCAACGCTGCCGACCCGCGTGAGCGCTTCAGTGCCTACCCCGGGCCCCATGCAAGACTCAACCGCCCGTCACCGGCGGGAAGAACGCGACCTCGCAACCTTCGGTGAGCCGCGTGTCGGGATCGGTCATCTCGTGGTTGCATGCCATGCGCAATGCGCGCCCTTCGGCGAGCGTGTCGGCCCACGCGCCGCCGCGCACGCGCAGCCACGCGCGCACGTCGCCGACGGTCGTCACGCTGTCCGGCACGTCGGCTTCTTCGTCGGCCACGCCCAGTGCTTCACGCACGCTTGCAAAAAATTTCAGCTGAATCTTCATGGTTCGGGGAGCCGCCGCGTTACGACAGCAATTCGGAAAACGGAATGAAACGCACGGTCTCGCCTGCGCTGATCGCGTGCTGCGGCGGATTGTCGATCAGGCCATCGCCCCAGACCGTCGACGTGAGCACGGCCGAGCTCTGGTTCGGGAACAGGTCGAGGCCGCCGGCCGCATTGACGCGCGCCCGCAGGAATTCGTTGCGCCGGTCGCCCTTGCTCTGCGAAAAATCGGCGCGCAGCGACAACGCGCGCGGCGCGACGTCGCGCACGCCGGACAGGCGCAGCAGGAACGGCCGCACGAACAGCAGGAACGTGACGAAGCTCGACACGGGGTTGCCGGGCAGCCCGATGAAATGCGCATCGGCGCGCGCGTCGCCGCGGCGCACCGCGCCGTACGCGAGCGGCTTGCCGGGTTTCATCGCGATCTGCCACAGCGCGAGCCGCCCTTCGGCCTCGACGGCCGGCTTCACGTGATCCTCGTCGCCGACCGACACGCCGCCGCTCGTCAGGATCACGTCGTGATCGCGGGCGGCCTCGCGCAGCGTGTCGCGCGTCGCGGCCAGCGAGTCGGGCACGATCCCGTAGTCGGTCACGTGGCAGCCGAGCCGCTCGAGCAGCCCGCGCAGCGTGAAGCGGTTCGAGTTGTAGATCGCACCGGGCTTCAGCGGCTCGCCGGGCATCGTCAGTTCGTCGCCGGTGAAGAACACCGCCACGCGAATCCGCCGCGCGACCGACAGTTGCGCGCAGCCGACCGATGCGGCCAGGCCGAGCGCCTGCGGCGTGAGCCGCGTGCCGGCCGGCAGGATCACCGCACCCCGACGGATGTCCGCGCCCTGCGCGGTGATCCATTCGCCGGCCTTCGGCGTGTGGAGGATCTCGACCGCGTCGCCGTCGGCCGACGTCTGCTCCTGCATCACGACGGCGTCGGCGCCGGGCGGCACCGTGGCGCCGGTGAAGATCCGCGCGGCCGTGCCGGCCGCGAGCGGCGCGGCCGGATGGCCGGCCGGAATGCGCTGCGACACCGGCAAGCGTCGATCGCCGTGCAGCAGATCGGCGACGCGCACCGCATAGCCGTCCATCGCGCTCGTATGCATCGGCGGCACGTCGAGCGGCGAGCTCACGTCGGCCGCCAGCACGCGGCCGAGCGCGTCGAGCGTGGCGACGGTTTCGGCGCCGGGCAGCGGCTGCGCGGCATCGAGCAGCGCGGCAAGCGCCTCGGCGGTCGACAGCATCGGCGCGCGCGGCGCCGCGGGATTCGGGTTCGACATCGATGGAATCGGGAATCGTTGGAGTCAGTACGTCATTGTAGCGACGCCGCCACGCGGGCGCGCGATATGGCGGACATGCGAAGACTGTGATCGGCGCGAACGCGCGGATTTGGCACGTGTTTCGCGCCACCTGCGATGCCGCAGGCCAAACGAAACGGCCGGAACCCCGATCCGTTCGACGAATCGGCATTCCGGCCGTCCTGCACGACCGGGCCCGCAGGCCCGGCCGCGCGTCATGCGCCCGTATGGGCGGCGATGAAGTCCTTCACCTGCTGCGCGTCGGCCTTCACGACCTCGAAGCGCTGCGGCAGCGCCTCGAGCCCGTCGAATGCGGCCGGCCGCTCGGCTTCGCGATCGAGCGCTTCGCGAATCGTCTCGCCGAACTTGATCGGCTGCGCCGTCTCGAGCACGACCATCGGCACGCCGGCCTCCAGATACTCGCGCGCGACCTTCACGCCGTCGGCCGTATGTGTATCGATCATCGTGTCGTAGCGCGAGAACACGTCGCGGATCGTCGCGATACGGTCGGTGTGGCTGCTGCGGCCGGACACGAAACCGAATTCGGCGACGCGCGCGAAATCGCCGCTCGCCGCGAGATCGAAGCCGCCCTTCTCCTCGACATCGCGGAACAGTTGCATCACGCGGGCCGGATCGCGGCCGAGCAGGTCGAACACGAAGCGCTCGAAGTTCGATGCCTTCGAGATGTCCATGCTCGGGCTGCTCGTGTGATAGGTGTGCTCGGCGCTGCGCACGCGATACGCGCCGGTGCGGAAGAACTCGTCGAGCACGTCGTTCTCGTTGGTCGCGACCACCAGCTTCGCGATCGGCAGCCCCATCATCCGCGCGATGTGGCCCGCGCAGACGTTGCCGAAATTGCCCGACGGCACCGAGAACGATACGCGCTCGTCGTTGGACCGCGTCGCCGCGAAGTAGCCCTTGAAGTAGTACACGACCTGCGCGACGACGCGCGCCCAGTTGATCGAGTTGACGGTGCCGATCTTCTGCCGCGCCTTGAACGCATGATCGTTCGACACGGCCTTCACGATGTCCTGGCAATCGTCGAACACGCCTTCGACCGCGAGGTTGAAGATGTTCGGATCCTGCAGGCTGAACATCTGCGCCGTCTGGAACGCGCTCATCTTCTTGTGCGGCGACAGCATGAACACGCGCACGCCGGCCTTGCCGCGCATCGCGTATTCGGCCGCGCTGCCGGTGTCGCCCGACGTCGCGCCGAGGATGTTCAGCGTTTCGCCATGCTTCGCGAGCGTGTACTCGAACAGGTTGCCGAGCAACTGCATCGCCATGTCCTTGAACGCGAGCGTCGGGCCGTTCGACAGTTCGAGCAGCGACAGCGCCGCGCCGCTCTCGGTGCCGAGCGTCTTCAGCGGCGTGATGTCGGACGCGTTCTCGCCGTGGCGCGTGTTGCTGTACACGGCGGCCGTATACGTGCGGCGGGTGATCGCGCGCAGGTCGTCGGCCGGCACGTCGTCGCAGAACTTCGACAGGATCTCGAATGCGAGATCCGCGTACGGCAGCGTGCGCCAACGCGCGAGCTCGTCGGCGGAGACCTTCGGGTATTCGGCCGGCAGATAGAGCCCGCCGTCCTTCGCGAGACCGCCGAGCAGGATGTCGGAGAACGTGTGGCGCTCGCCGATGCCGGCGCCGCGCGTGGAGATGTAGTTCATGTCGTCAGCCTCAGTTCAGCGCTTCCATGCGCAGCTTCGTCACCTTCGACACGACGGTCGCGAGGCTCTCGATTTGTGCGATCGCCGCATTGACGTTCTTCTCGACCGTTTCGTGCGTGATCAGGATGATGTCGGTCTCGCCGTTCGCGCCGTCGATCTGCTCCGATTCCTTCTGCAGCAGCGCGTCGATCGAGATGCCCGATTCGGCGAGGATGCGCGTGATGGCGGCGAGCACGCCGGTCTGGTCGGCGACGCGCAGACGCAGGTAGTAGCCGCTCGTCACTTCCTCGATCGGCAAAATCGGCGTGTTCGACAGGCTGTCCGGCTGGAACGCGAGGTGCGGCACGCGGTGCTCGGGATCGGCCGTATGCAGGCGCGTGACGTCGACGAGATCCGCGACCACGGCCGATGCTGTCGGCTCCGCGCCCGCACCCTTGCCGTAGTACAGCGTCGTGCCGACCGCATCGCCGTGCACGACGACCGCGTTCATTGCGCCCTCGACGTTCGCGAGCAGGCGCTTTTCCGGGATCAGCGTCGGGTGCACGCGCAGCTCGATGCCGTTCGTGGCGCGGCGCGCGATGCCGAGCAGCTTGATCCGGTAACCGAGCTCCTCCGCGTAGCGGATGTCGGTCGCGTCGAGCTTGCTGATGCCTTCGACGTACGCGCGGTCGAACTGCACCGGCACGCCGAACGCGATCGCGCTCATGATCGTCGCCTTGTGCGCGGCGTCGACGCCCTCGATGTCGAAGGTCGGATCGGCTTCCGCGTAGCCGAGTTCCTGCGCGGCCTTCAGCGCGGTCGCGAAGTCGAGCCCGCGGTCGCGCATTTCCGACAGGATGTAGTTCGTCGTGCCGTTGATGATGCCGGCGATGTACTGGATGCGGTTCGCAGTCAAGCCTTCGCGCAGCGCCTTGATGATCGGGATGCCGCCGGCGACGGCCGCCTCGAACGCGACCATCACGCCTTGCTCGCGCGCGGCTTCGAAGATCTCGGTGCCGTGCACCGCGAGCAGCGCCTTGTTCGCCGTCACGACGTGCTTGCCGTTCGCGATCGCGCGCAGCACGAGCTCGCGCGCGATGCCCGTGCCGCCGATCATCTCGGCGACGATCGCGATCGACGGATCGTCGACGACCGCGTTGAAATCGTCGGTGATCTGCGCGGTGCCGGCGTGAGCGCCGAGCGCGGCCTGCGCCTTGGCCGGGTTGCGCACGGCGATGCGCGCGACCTCGATGCCGCGCCCCGCGCGTCGTTTGATTTCTTCCTGGTTGCGGTGCAACACCGTGAAGGTGCCGCTGCCGACGGTGCCGAAGCCCAACAGGCCAACTTTGATCGGTTCCATGCTGCGTGTGATCGATGAGTAAGAAGTAGTGAGTTCCGTGCGGCCCCTGCCCGCTCAGACCGAATGGCGCTTGCGGTAGCCGTCGAGAAAGCGCGCGATCCGGTTGATCGAATCGGCCAGGTCGTCGAGGTTCGGCAGGAAGACCACGCGGAAGTGGTCCGGCGCCGCCCAGTTGAAACCCGTGCCCTGCACGAGCAGCACGCGTTCCTCGAGCAGCAGGTCGAGAATGAACTGCTGGTCGTTCTGGATCGGGTAGAGCTTCGGGTCGAGGCGCGGAAACATGTACAGCGCGGCCTGCGGTTTCACGCAGGTCACGCCCGGGATCGACGTCAGCATGTCGTACGCGAGTTCGCGCTGCTTGTACAGGCGCCCGCTCGGCACGATCAGCTCGTTGATGCTCTGGTAGCCGCCGAGCGCCGTCTGGATCGCGAACTGGCCGGGCACGTTCGCGCACAGGCGCATCGACGACAGGATGCCGAGCCCTTCGAGGTAGTCCTTCGCTCGCCGGCGGTTGTCGCCGCCGAGGCCCGACACGGCCATCCAGCCCGCGCGATAGCCGCACGACCGATAGCTCTTCGACAGGCTGTTGAACGTGACGGTGATCACGTCCTCCGACAACGCACCCAACGCGGTGTGCTCGAGGCCGTCGTAGACGATCTTGTCGTAGACCTCGTCGGCGAACACGATCAGCCCGTGCTGGCGCGCGATCTCGAGCAGTTCGAGCAGCAATTCGTCGGAATAAAGCGCGCCGGTCGGATTGTTCGGGTTGATCACGACGATCGCCTTCGTGTTCGGCGTGATCTTGCTGCGGATGTCGTCGAGATCGGGCATCCACGCGTTCTGCTCGTCGCACACGTAGTGCACGGGCGTGCCGCCCGACAGGCTCACGGCCGCCGTCCACAGCGGGTAGTCGGGCGCGGGCAGCAGCACTTCGTCGCCGTCGTTCAGCAGCGCCTGAGTCGCCATCACGATCAGCTCGGACGCGCCGTTGCCGATGTAGATGTCGTCGAGGCCGACGCCGACGACGCCCTTTTCCTGCGTGTAGTGCATCACGGCCTTGCGCGCCGAGAACACGCCCTTCGAGTCCGAATAGCCGGACGACGCCGGCAGGTTGCGGATCATGTCCTGGATGATCTCGTCCGGCGCGTCGAACCCGAACGGCGCGAGGTTGCCGATGTTCAGCTTGATGATGCGGTGGCCTTCTTCCTCGAGGCGCTTCGCGTGCTCGAGCACCGGGCCACGGATGTCGTAGCAGACGTTGAGCAGCTTGTTCGACTTCTGAATCGGTTTCACGACGACACGGTTCCTGGGTTGGCCTTGCGGCCGGGGGACGGGATCAAAACTGGAAAGCGGCCGGTCTGTGCGCGCTGTCTAGACTGGGAAAAAGCGGCGGCCGGACGCGGCTTGTGGCGGCGCACGACGCAAGTGGCGCCCGCGGGCGACCAAAAAGTTATAATTTAGCGGATTTTGGCCGACTTTCGCAATGCACCATAGCCGTGCCGGGCCCGCGCCGTCGGGCGTCCGCGCGTGCCCGAGGGCGCGAAACCGGCCGGCCGGGCCGGTACGGCCCTGCCAACCCATTCCTACGGAACCGCGGAATACCGATTTGAAACTGCACCAGGACACGAGCGGCGCGCTCAACACCGTCACCGGCTACGGCCCCGATTATGTCGACGTCAACCTCGAACGCCATGAAACGAGCGTCATCGTGCTGCCCGGCGCGCCGGTCCAGACCTGGCCCGTGTCGTCGTTCGACGCGCTCGCGCCCGAGCATTTCGCGATGCTGCTCGACCCGACGCCCGAGCTCGTGATCTTCGGCAGCGGCGCGCGGCTGCGCTTCCCGCATCCACGGCTCGTCGCGGCGCTCACCGCGAAGCGGATCGGCGTCGAGACGATGGATTTCCAGGCCGCCTGCCGCACCTACAACATCCTGATGGCCGAGGGCCGCAAAGTCGCCGCCGCGCTCTTAATTGAACGTTAACCCCCGATGCGGCAAAAATCGGGCCGGCGCAGCGGGTCGATCCCCCGATCGCCCCGGCCAGGCCGCCCGGCCCCGGCGCATCCGCCGGCGGCCCGTCACAACAACCAAACAGGCTGAAAACCCATGAACGATACGCCGTCGAGGCTACCGCTCAATCGCATCACGCTCGTCCTCCTGCTCGTCGCGCTCGCGATCGTCTGGTTCGCGCCGCTCGGGCTGCGCCACCTGATCCCGAGCGACGAAGGCCGCTATGCGGAAATGGCGCGCGAGATGTTCGTCACCGGCGACTGGATCACGCCGCGCTACAACGGCTACAAGTACTTCGAGAAGCCGCCGCTGCAAACCTGGCTGAACGCGCTGACATTCGCGTGGTTCGGCATCGGCGAGTGGCAAGCGCGTCTGTATACCGCGGTGGCGAGCTTCGCCGGCGTGCTGCTCGTCGGCTACACCGGCGCGCGCCTGTTCAACCCGCTGTCGGGCTTCCTCGCGGCCGTCGTGCTCGCCAGCTCGCCGTACTGGAACCTGATGGGCCACTTCAACGCGCTCGACATGGGGCTCGCGTTCTGGATGGCGCTGTCGCTCTGCTCGCTGCTGCTCGCGCAACGGCCCGGGCTGCGCCCGAGCGCGGTGCGCGGCTGGATGTGGGCGTGCTGGGCCGCGATGGCGTTCGCGGTGCTGTCCAAGGGCCTCGTCGGCCTGATCCTGCCCGGCGCCGTGCTCGTGCTGTATACGCTGATCGCGCGCGACTGGGCATTGTGGAAGCGCCTGTACCTGGTCAGCGGCCTCGTGATCTTCTTCGCGATCGTCATGCCGTGGTTCGTGCTCGTCCAGCAGCGCAACCCCGAATTCTTCAACTTCTTCTTCATCGTCCAGCAGTTCCGCCGGTACCTGACCCCGGAACAGAACCGCCCGGGCCCGCTGTACTACTTCGTGCCCGTGCTGCTGGTCGGCTTCCTGCCGTGGCTGTCGGTCGCGTGGCAGAGCATCCGTCATGCGCTGCGCATGCCGCGCCAGCCGAACGGCTTCTCGCCGATGCTCGTGCTGCTGATCTGGAGCGCGTTCATCTTCCTGTTCTTCAGCGCGTCGCATTCGAAGCTGATCTCGTACGTGCTGCCGGTCGCACCGGCGCTCGCGCTGATTATCGGCGCGTACCTGCCGCTGATGACGGCCGAGCGCTTCCGTCGCCATCTGCTCGGCTACCTCGTGTTCTTCGTCGCCGCGGCGTTCGGGATCATCTTCCTCGCTTATCAAGGCGACGCCCGCACGCCGAACGCGCTGTACCGCGCTTTCCAGATGTGGCTGTACGCCGGTCTCGCGGTCTCGGCCGCGCTGACGCTCGCGGCCGCGTGGCTGAACCGCCGCGCGGGCGTGACCGCCGCGCTCGCCGCGTTCGGCGCCGCGTGGCTTGCGTTCGGCACGATCGGCGGCACCGGGCACGACGAGTTCGGCCGCTACAGCTCGGGCGCGCTGCTCGCGCCGGCCGTGCGCGCCGAACTGGCGAAACTGCCGCCCGACACGCCGTTCTACTCGGTCGAGATGCTCGATCACACGTTCCCGTTCTACATGGGCCACACGACGATCATGGTGCAGCGTCAGGACGAGCTCGCGTTCGGGATCTCGGTCGAGCCGAACAAGTGGATCCCGACCGTCGGCGAATGGATCACGCGCTGGAAGCAGGACGCCCATGCGCTCGCGATCATGGCGCCCGGCCAGTACGACGCGCTGGTCAAGGAAGGCGTGCCGATGCGCGTGATCGCGCGCGACAACCGCCGCGTGATCGTCGAGAAACCGCAATCGTAAGGACGCCCCCGCATGAATCCCGTTTCGTTCGTCTGCATCGTCACCGGCGTGATGCTCAACGCCTGTGCGCAACTTCTGCTGAAAGCCGGCGTCAACGCCGTTGGACACTTCGAATTCAGCCGTGCGAACATCATCCCGGTCGGGCTCAAGATCGCGACCCAGCTGCCGATCATCGGCGGCCTCGGCTGCTACGTGCTGAGCGTCGTCGTGTGGATCGTCGGGCTGTCGCGCGTCGACGTGTCGATCGCGTACCCGATGCTGTCGCTCGGCTACGTCGTCAATGCGTTCGCGGCGTGGTACCTGTTCGGCGAGGTGTTGTCGGTCCAGCGGCTCGTCGGCATCGGCATCATCCTGATCGGCGTGCTCGTGCTCGCGCGCAGCTGAGCACTGCCCGCCGCGTTAAGCGTCCGCCTACAAAAAATCACGGTACGAATCCGCCAACCGGTGTTTAATGCCGGTTTCGGACGGATCGCCCGACCCTTTTATTACACGCCATTACAGGCCAAACGCGTTCATGAGCCAGACTACCGCTCCGTTTCTGCCGTTCACCCGCCCCGAGATCGATGAGGAAACCATCCAGGGCGTCGTCGACGTGCTGCGCTCGGGCTGGATCACCACCGGCCCGCAGTGCCAGAAATTCGAGGCCGCGCTGTCCGAGTACTGCGGCGGCCGTCCGGTCCGCGCATTCAATTCGGGCACCTGCACGCTCGAGATCGGCCTGCGCATCGCGGGCGTCGGCCCCGGCGACGAGGTGATCACGACGCCGGCGTCGTGGGTCTCGACCAGCAACGTGATCATCGAAACGGGCGCGACGCCCGTGTTCGCCGACATCGATCCCGTCACGCGCAACATCGACCTCGACAAGCTCGAACAGGCGATCACGCCGCGCACGAAGGCGATCATCCCCGTGTTCCTGTCCGGCTTGCCGGTCGACATGGACCGCCTGTACGCGATCGCCCGCGCGCACAAGCTGCGCGTGATCGAGGACGCCGCGCAGGCGTTCGGCTCGACGTGGCGCGGCAAGCGCATCGGCGCGATCGGCGACCTCGTGTCGTTCAGCTTCCACGCGAACAAGAACCTGACGACGATCGAAGGCGGCGCGCTCGTGCTGAACGACGAGGACGAAGCCGTGCTCGCGCAGAAGTACCGGTTGCAGGGCATCACGCGCACCGGCTTCGACGGGATGGACTGCGACGTGCTCGGCGGCAAGTACAACCTGACCGACGTGGCCGCGCGCGTCGGCCTCGGCCAGTTGCCGCACATCGAGCGCTTCACCGCGCAGCGCCGCGCTCTCGCCCGCGCGTATTTCGCCGCGTTCGACGGCGGCGCGGCCGTGAAGCTCGGCGTCGGCCTGCCGGTCGCCGAATTCGAGCACGGCAACTGGCACATGTTCCTGGTCACGCTGCCGCTCGAGCGGCTGTCGATCTCGCGCGCCGAGTTCATGGCGCAGATGAAGGAACGCGGCATCGGCACGGGCATCCACTACCCGGCGATCCATCTTTTCACGCTGTACCGTGCGCGCGGTTTCAAGGAGGGCATGTTCCCCCACGCCGAACGGTACGGCGCGTCGACCGTCACGCTGCCGCTGTTTACGCAGATGACGGAAGGCGACGTGCGTCGCGTGGTCGACGCCGTCAATCAGATTTGCGAACAATACGGAAAATAAGCGTACATGAGTCACCTTGAAGCACGCGCCGGGCACTCGGGCGCCGCGCACCTGGACGCCGGCCGGCCCGAAGTATCGGTCATCATCCCCGTGTACAACGAGGAAGACGGCCTCGCCGCGCTGTTCGCGCGGCTGTATCCGGCGCTCGACGCACTCGACGCGTCGTACGAAGTGATCCTGATCAACGACGGCAGCCGCGACCGCTCGGCCGCGATGCTCGCCGATCAGTTCCACGTCCGGCCCGACACGACGCGCGTGGTGCTGCTCAACGGCAACTACGGCCAGCACATGGCGATCCTCGCCGGCTTCGCGCAATCGCGCGGCGAGATCGTCGTCACGCTCGACGCCGATCTGCAGAACCCACCCGAGGAAATCGGCAAGCTGATCGCGAAGATGCGCGAGGGCCACGACTACGTCGGCTCGATCCGCAAGCAGCGCCAGGACAGCCTGTGGCGACGCAAGGCGTCGCAGATGATGAACCGGCTGCGCGAGCGCATCACGCGCATCAAGATGACCGACCAGGGCTGCATGCTGCGCGCGTACAGCCGCCGCATCATCGATACGATCAACGTGTGCGGCGAGGTCAACACGTTCATCCCCGCGCTCGCGTACACGTTCGCGCAGAACCCGACCGAAATCGAGGTCGCGCACGAGGAACGCTTCGCGGGCGAATCGAAGTATTCGCTGTACAGCCTGATCCGGCTGAACTTCGACCTGGTGACGGGCTTCTCGGTCGTGCCGTTGCAGTGGCTGTCGTTCATCGGCGTGATCCTGTCGCTCGGCTCCGCCGCGCTGTTCGCGCTGCTGCTCGTGCGCCGCTTCATCGTCGGCGCGGAAGTGCAAGGCGTGTTCACGCTGTTCGCGATCACGTTCTTCCTGCTCGGCGTGATCATCTTCGCGCTCGGCCTGCTCGGCGAATACGTCGGCCGCATCTACCAGCAGGTGCGCGCGCGGCCGCGCTACCTGATCCAGGCCGTGCTCGAGCAGCACGACGGCGTGCCGCCGGTGCCGGCCGCCGCGCACCGCCCGGGAGCCGCGCAATGAAGCCGCGCGCGGTCGTCTTCGCGTATCACAACGTCGGCGTGCGGTGCCTGCAGGTGCTGCTCGCGCGCGGCGTCGACGTCGCGCTGGTCGTCACGCACGAGGACAATCCGAACGAGAACATCTGGTTCGGCAGCGTCGCGTCCGTCGCGGCCGAACACGGCATTCCGGTCGTCACGCCGGCCGATCCCGCCGATCCGGCGCTGCGCCGCGCGGTGTCCGACGCGCGGCCCGATTTCATCTTCTCGTTCTACTATCGGCACATGCTGCCGGTGGACCTGCTCGCGATCGCGCCGCGCGGCGCGTACAACATGCATGGTTCGCTGCTGCCGAAATACCGGGGTCGGGTACCGACCAACTGGGCCGTGCTGAACGGCGAGACCGAAACCGGCGCGACGCTGCACGAGATGGCCGCCAAGCCCGACGCGGGCGCGATTCTCGCCCAGACCGCGGTGCCGATCCTGCCGGACGATACGGCCGCGCAGGTATTCGACAAGGTCACGGTGGCCGCCGAGCAGACGCTGTGGCGCGTGCTGCCCGCGCTGCTCGCGGGCGAGGCGCCGCACCTGCCGAACGATCTCGCGACCGGCAGCTACTACGGCGGGCGCAAGCCGGAGGACGGCCGCGTCGACTGGTCGAAACCGGCCGCGCAGGTCTACAACCTGGTGCGCGCGGTCGCCCCCCCGTATCCGGGTGCATTCACGGACGTCGGCGGCGCGCGCTTCGTGATCGCGCGCGCGCGCCTTGCGGCGCCCGGCAGCGCGGCGGCGACGGCCGCGGCAGATTTGCCGCCCGGCCTGCACGTAAGCGATAATGCGCTATTCGGCGTCTGCGGCGACAGCCGCGCCCTATCCATTCTCGAGCTGTGGCAGCAGCGCGACGGCGGCGAAACCGTCGTGACGCCCGCGGAATTCGCGCAGTTCATTCATTCTTCCCGTCATTCATGAAAGCAAAAAAAGTCCTGATCCTGGGTGTGAACGGCTTCATCGGCCATCACCTGTCGAAGCGCATTCTTGAAACCACCGATTGGGAAGTGTTCGGCATGGACATGCAGACCGACCGGCTGGGCGACCTCGTCAACCACGAGCGGATGCATTTCTTCGAAGGCGACATCACGATCAACAAGGAGTGGGTCGAGTATCACGTGAAGAAGTGCGACGTGATCCTGCCGCTCGTCGCAATCGCGACGCCCGCGACCTACGTCCAGCAGCCGCTGCGCGTGTTCGAACTCGACTTCGAGGCGAACCTGCCGATCGTGCGTTCGGCCGTCAAGTATGGCAAGCACCTCGTGTTCCCGTCGACCTCCGAGGTCTACGGCATGTGCTCGGACGAGCAGTTCGACCCGGATGCGTCGGCGCTCACCTACGGCCCGATCAACAAGCCGCGCTGGATCTATGCGTGCTCGAAGCAGCTGATGGATCGCGTGATCTGGGGCTACGGGATGGAAGGCCTGAACTTCACGCTGTTCCGTCCGTTCAACTGGATCGGCCCGGGCCTCGACTCGATCTACACGCCGAAGGAAGGCAGCTCGCGCGTGGTCACGCAGTTCCTCGGCCACATCGTGCGCGGCGAGAACATCAGCCTCGTCGACGGCGGCTCGCAGAAGCGCGCGTTCACCGATATCGGCGACGGCATCAGCGCGCTGATGAAGATCATCGAGAACAAGGGCGGCGTCGCGTCGGGCAAGATCTACAACATCGGGAATCCGAAGAACAACTTCTCGGTTCGCGAGCTCGCGCACAAGATGCTCGAGCTGGCCGCGGAATTCCCCGAGTACGCCGAGTCGGCCAAGCAGGTGAAGCTCGTCGAAACGACGTCCGGCGCCTACTACGGCAACGGCTATCAGGACGTGCAGAACCGCGTGCCGAAGATCGACAACACGATGCAGGAGCTCGGCTGGGCGCCGCAGGCGACGTTCGACGACGCGCTGCGCAACATCTTCGAAGCGTACCGCGGCCACGTCGCCGACGCGCGCGCGCTCGTCGAACAGCAAGGCTGATCGGGACGCTCGCTTGGCTCGTATCGTCCTCAAGATCGACGTCGACACGCTGCGCGGCACGCGCGAAGGCGTGCCGAACCTCGCGCGCATCTTCGACCGCTTCAATGCCCGCGCGACCTTCCTCTTCAGCCTCGGCCCCGATCACACGGGCTGGGCGCTGCGGCGCGTGTTCCGCCCGGGCTTCCTGAAGAAGGTGTCGCGCACGTCGGTGGTCGAGCACTACGGCGTGAAGCAGCTGATGTACGGCGTGCTGCTGCCCGGCCCCGACATCGGCCGCCGCGCGATCGCCGACATGCGCGCGATTCACGAGGCCGGCTTCGAATGCGGGATCCACACGTGGGATCACGTCTACTGGCAGGACAACGTGCGCGTGCGCGATCGCGACTGGACCGCGCGTGAAATGCAGAAGAGTCACGCGCGCTTCGTCGAGATCTTCGGCGCGCCGCCCGTCACGCACGGCGCGGCGGGCTGGCAGATGAACGACGCCGCGTTCGAGCAGATCGACGCGTGGGGGATGCGCTACGCGTCCGACGGTCGCGGCCACTCGCCGTACCTGCCCGTGGTCGGCGGCCGCACGCTGTCGCACGTGCAGATGCCGACCACGCTGCCGACGCTCGACGAAGTGCTCGGCGTCGACGGCGTCGACACGCACAACGTCGCCGCGCACCTCCTCAAGTTCACCGAAACCAATCCGCACGACCAGGTGTTCACGCTGCACGCGGAACTGGAAGGCCAGAAGCTCGCGCCCGTATTCGAGCAACTGCTCGCCGGCTGGCGTGCGCAAGGCCACACGTTTGCGACGATGGGCGACTACCATGCAACGCTGGACCGCGACTCGCTGCCATCGTACCCTGTCGCGTGGGGCGAAATCCCCGGCCGCTCCGGTGAACTGATCGTCCAGCCCGACTGAGTTCGCGCGCGAGCCGGCGTCGCCGCCGCGCCCTTGCGACGCCCCGCCGAACCGCGCCGCCGCAGCGGCGCTCTTCCATAACAACAGGAGAAACACGTGTCCGTCGAAGTTGACCGTCAAGTTCCCGATTTCACCGCACCGGCCACGGGCGGCGACATTTCGCTGTCCGACCTGAAGGGCAAGAAGCTCGTGCTGTACTTCTATCCGAAGGACAACACGCCGGGCTGCACGACCGAAGGGCTGCAGTTCCGCGATCTCTATCCGAAGTTCAAGAAGGCCGGTGCGGAAGTCATCGGCGTGTCGCGCGACAGCCTGCGCTCGCATGACAATTTCAAGGCCAAGCTCGAGCTGCCGTTCCCGCTGATCTCCGATGCCGACGAAGCGCTGTGCGCGTTGTTCGATGTCATCAAGATGAAGAAAATGTATGGCAAGGAAGTGCGCGGAATCGAGCGCTCGACGTTCCTGATCGACGCCGACGGCGTGCTTCGCCAGGCATGGCGCGGCATCAAGGTACCGGGTCACGTGGACGACGTGCTAAAGGCTGTACAAGCGCTTTGAGGCGCGTTATATTGGGCCGCAATGAATGCCAGTTCGCCCCATATTTCTCGTAGCTGCGCCGGTGCCCGTTGCAATGCTTGCCGGCACCTGACGCGCATCACGACGGCATCAGCCGAGCCGCATGTCCCTGTCGACGGGGCAGCGGCTTTTTTTATGGAACGCGCGCCGGCCCTCCCCGGTCCGGCCCTTACCGCATCGAGGAGCTGATCGACACTTAGGCGAACCGGCTAGACGAAATTCCTGTGCGCCACCGCGCGCAAACTGCATGCGTCTACGTCACGCAGGATGCGATCAGCGGCGCACTTCATGCGACACGATTCCTCCCGAGGGACACCATGCCTTTGCCTACTCCCCCCAGCAAGCTCGGCAGCCTGCTGCCGCCCGACGAATACAAGGCGAAAGCGCGGCCCGCGAAAGCCGCGAAGAAATCCGCCGAAGGGGACGCATCCACAGCCGGTGACTATGGTTCGGCCAGCGTGGCCCCACCGATGATCGAAGCCGCGAACACGGCCGCGCCGTTGCGCGCCGTCGCGTCTTCGGTGTCCGGCGCCGCGAGCGCACCCGCACGCGGCCGCAAGACCAAGCAGACGGCCGCCCTGCTGCAGCCGCTGCCGGCGCCCGTCGAGCCCGCGGCGCCGGTCGTCGCACGCAACGACAAGCCGGCCGCCGGCAAACCGGCGGCCACGCCCGCGCGCGACGCCGGCGCCGCGACGAAGTCGCGCGGCCGCAAACCCGCCGAAGCCGAACTGCAGAAACTGTTCGTGCTCGACACCAACGTGCTGATGCACGACCCGAGCAGCCTCTTCCGCTTCGAGGAACACGACGTCTATCTGCCGATGATGACGCTCGAGGAACTCGACAACCACAAGAAGGGGATGTCCGAAGTCGCGCGCAATGCACGCCAGGTCAGCCGCACGCTCGACGCGCTCGTCGCCGACGGCGGCCCGATCTCGGCCGGCATTCCGCTGTCGCGCCTCGGCAGCCGCGACGCGCTCGGCCGCCTGTACTTCCAGACGAAGCTCGCCGACATCGCCCCCATCGAAGGCCTGCCCGAAGGCAAGGCCGACAACCAGATCCTCGGCGTCGTGCGCGCGCTGCAGCGCGACCGCCCCGATCGCCAGGTCGTGCTGGTGTCGAAAGACATCAACATGCGGATCAAGGCGCACGCGCTCGGCCTGCCCGCGGAAGACTACTTCAACGACCAGGTGCTCGAGGATTCGGATCTCCTGTACAACGGCGTGCGCGAGCTGCCGCAGGACTTCTGGACCAAGCACGCGAAGGGCATGGAGAGCTGGCAGGACACGAAGACGGGTACCACGTACTACCGCGTGACGGGCCCGCTCGTCGCGTCGATGCTCGTCAACGAGTTCGTCTATCTGGAGCCGCAGAACGGCGAGCCGACGTTCCACGCGATCGTCCGCGAGTTGAACGGCAAGACGGCGCTGCTGCAGACTTTGCGCGACTACAGCCACCACAAGAACAACGTGTGGGGCATCACCGCGCGCAACCGCGAGCAGAACTTCGCGCTGAACCTGCTGATGAACCCCGAGATCGACTTCGTCACGCTGCTCGGCCAGGCCGGCACCGGCAAGACGCTCGTCGCGCTCGCGGCCGGCCTCGCGCAGGTGCTCGACGACAAGCGCTACAACGAGATCATCGTGACGCGCGCGACCGTGCCCGTCGGCGAGGACATCGGTTTCCTGCCCGGTACCGAGGAAGAGAAGATGCAGCCGTGGATGGGCGCATTCGACGACAACCTCGAAGTGCTGCAGAAGACCGACGATGCGGCCGGCGAATGGGGGCGCGCCGCGACGCAGGAGCTGATCCGTTCGCGCCTCAAAGTGAAGAGCATGAACTTCATGCGCGGCCGCACGTTCGTCGACAAGTACCTGATCATCGACGAGGCGCAGAACCTGACGCCGAAGCAGATGAAGACGCTCGTCACGCGCGCGGGTCCCGGCACGAAGATCGTCTGCCTCGGCAACATCGCGCAGATCGACACGCCGTACCTGACCGAAGGCAGCTCGGGCCTGACCTACGTCGTCGACCGCTTCAAGGGCTGGGGCCACAGCGGCCACGTGACCCTCGCGCGCGGCGAACGCTCGCGGCTCGCCGACTACGCGTCGGACATCCTGTAACGCGCAGGCCGGCCGATCGGCCGGCTTTCGACGCCACGCGGCGCTCCGTTTTTGGAGCGCCGTTTTTATTTAGGGTCGAAGATATAAGTAATGCTTCGTCACGCAACCATGCAGTTTACGCGCGAAACTTCAAGTAAATTCTCAAGAATGGTTGCTTAAGCCCCGCCGGTGCGTCTACCATCGGGTCTGTCTGTCGTCATACGATTCGCGAGCGCGCCGCGCTCGCCCGCCTTGCCATGCTTCGAATCTGGGTTCCCGTCGCCGTCGTCTCCCTGCTTGCGGCCTGTTCCAGCGTGCCGCCGCAGTCGGCATCGCGTTCCGCTTCGGGCATGAAGATCACGACGCCGCGTGCATTCCCCGCGCCCGCCAATTTCCCGAAATTCGTCGACCACAGCGTCGGTCAGGAAGAAATCTCGATCCAGGCGATGAGCC
Organism: Burkholderia sp. ABCPW 11; assembly: GCF_001523445.1. Classification (NCBI taxonomy): domain Bacteria; kingdom Pseudomonadati; phylum Pseudomonadota; class Betaproteobacteria; order Burkholderiales; family Burkholderiaceae; genus Burkholderia; species Burkholderia sp. ABCPW 11. The sequence continues at coordinate 85,009 of NZ_LOVM01000078.1, forward strand.
TCGTCGGCGTCCCGTATCGTTGGGGCGGCAACACGCCGGCGAGCGGCTTCGATTGCAGCGGGCTCGTCCGCTACGTGATCGGCCGTGCCGCAGACGTGAACCTGCCGCGCACGACCGCCGACATGAGTAGCCGCGGCGTGTCGATCGAACCCGATGAAATCGCGCCGGGCGACCTGATCTTCTTCAATACGACCGGGCGTCCGCATTCGCACGTCGGCATCTATGTGGGCAAGCTGCGCTTCGTGAACGCGCCCTCGAGCGGCGGCACCGTGCGGCTCGACTATCTGACGAATCCATACTGGGCGAAGCGCTTCGACGGCATTCGTCGCGTCGCGCCGCCGCGCTCGGCCCCGACGCCGTTCGATGCGCCGACCTACGAAGCCAAGCGCGACGAGCCTCGCAATGCGCCGGCGGTCGCGGCCGCTCCCGTGGTCGTGACGGCTGCCGCCGCGCCGCGGCAGCCCGCGTATGCGCCGCCGCAAACGAGAGCGACGCAGGCGCCGGCCGCCCCGACCACGCCGGTCGTGACGGCCGCCGCAGTTGCACCGGCGGCACCGGTCGCCGATCCGTACGAACCTCCGCCGCCGCGGATGCAGGCGGCGCAGCAGCAAGCCACGTCGGCGAATGACGCGATGTCCGCGATGACGGCCGATGCCGCACCGGCCGCCCCGGCGGAAGTCGGCACGCAGATCCCGACGACCGCGCTGACGGCCGCCGAGGCCGCCGCCTTCGATGCCGAACCGCCGCCCGCCACCGCGTCGACGCCCCCACGCGGTATCGAGCCCGCGCCCGTGCAGGTATGGCGAGCATCGACGCAATCCGCGCCCATCAGCCCGCGCACCGGTACGGCAGACGATCCGATCGCGCGGTTTGCGAACGGCAGTTATTGAGCGATTGCCCGACTCCGCGCGTCAACGACGTTGACGGCATCTGCCGCCCCGCCTCGTCGCCGCTCTCTTGCGCCGCCCCCAAAAGAAAATGCGCCGCAGTCTTTCGGCTTGCGGCGCATTTCATGTCGATCCGGCCGTGTCGGCGCTCAGAAGATCTGGCGTCCGAGCCACCACCCGCCAGCCGCGAACAACGCGGCCGCCGGCAGCGTCAGCACCCACGCCCACACGATGTTGCCGGCGACGCCCCAGCGCACGGCCGACAGCTTCTGCGTCGCGCCGACACCGACGATCGCGCCGGTAATCGTGTGCGTGGTCGACACGGGAATGCCGAGGAACGACGCGATGAACAGCGTGATCGCGCCGCCGCTTTCCGCGCAAAAACCGCCGACCGGCTTGAGCTTCGTGATCTTCTGGCCCATCGTGCGCACGATGCGCCAGCCGCCGAACAGCGTACCGAGGCCCATCGACAGGTAGCACGCGCCGATCACCCAGGCCGGCGGCGCATCGGCGCTCGCCGACGCGTAACCGCTCGCGATCAGCAGCATCCAGATGATACCGATCGTCTTCTGTGCGTCGTTGCCGCCGTGACCCAGGCTGTACAGCCCGGCCGACAGCAGTTGCAGCCGGCGGAAGCGCCGGTCGACCTTGCTGGGCGCGGTACGGAAATACAGCCACGACACGCCGAGCATGAACAGCGACCCGAGGATGAAACCGAGCAGCGGCGAAATGAAGATGAACGCGATCGTCTTCAGCAGCCCGTCGATGTTCAGCGCGCTCCAGCCGGACTTCGCGAGCGCCGCGCCGACGAGGCCGCCGATCAGCGCGTGCGACGAGCTCGACGGAATCCCGTAGTACCACGTGATCACGTTCCAGCCGATCGCGCCGACCAGCGCGCCGAACACGACGTAATGGTCGACGATCTCGGGGTCGATCGTGCCTTTACCGACGGTCTGCGCGACTTTCAGGTGGAAGATGAAGTACGCGATCACGTTGAACGCGGCCGCGAACACCACGGCCTGCTGGGGTTTCAGCACGCCGGTCGACACGACGGTGGCGATCGAGTTCGCCGCGTCGTGAAAGCCGTTCATGAAGTCGAATACGAGCGCGACGAGCACCAGCGTCGCGACCATCCATAGGGCGAGTTGTATCGAATGCATCGTGGTCCGCTCAGGCGTTTTCCAGCACGATGCCTTCGATGATGTTCGCGACGTCCTCGCACTTGTCGGTGATCTCCTCGAGCAGCTCGTAGATCGCCTTCAGCTTGATGAGCGTCTTCACGTCGTCTTCCTCGCGGAACAGCTTCGACATCGCCGCGCGCAGCACGCGATCGGCCTCCGACTCCCAGCGGTCGATTTCCTCGCACTGCTTGAGGATCTGTGCCGACTGCTTCATGTCGGACAGCAAGCCGACGGCCTGCTGCACGTGTTGGGCCGACTGCGTGACGATGTGCGCGAGCTGGCTCGCCTCGGACGTGACGGACTGCACGTCGTACAGCGACACGGCCGTCGCGACGTCTTCCATCAGGTCGAGGATGTCGTCCATCGTCGTGATCAGCTTGTGGATCTCGTCGCGATCGAGCGGCGTGATGAAGGTCTTGTGCAGCAGATCGATCGCCTCGTGCGTGAGCTTGTCGGCGGCCTTCTCGGCGATTTGCACGTTTTGCTTGTGAATCTCGGCGTCGGCGAGATTGTCGATCAGCAGTTCGAGCTCGCGGCCACCGGAAACGATGTGCTTCGCGTGCGCGTTGAAGAGTTCAAAGAACTTGCCCTCGGTGGGCATGAATCGACCGAACATGGGATTCCTGAGAGATTGTCAAACTACTGTCACGAAAACGGGCGACATTGTACCGTTTCCGGTCGCGACGCGACGTGCGCATATGCGCACGCCGGGATTGGATACAACATTTGGCGAAATAGGTGTTTACAACCGGCTTCACTCGCCGTAGAAGGTTTGCGCCCCGGCAAAGTTGTCGAACTTCGTGTATTGCCCCAGGAACGTGAGCCGAACGGGCCCGATCGGGCCGTTACGCTGCTTGCCGATGATGATTTCGGCCGTCCCCTTGTCTGGGCTGTCGGGATTGTAGACTTCATCGCGATAGATGAACAGGATCACGTCCGCATCCTGTTCGATTGCGCCCGATTCGCGCAAATCCGACATCACCGGACGCTTGTTCGGGCGCTGTTCGAGGCCGCGGTTCAGCTGCGACAGCGCGATCACCGGCACGTCGAGCTCCTTCGCGAGACTCTTCAACGAGCGCGAAATCTCCGAGATTTCCGTCGCGCGGTTCTCGCCCTGCGACGAGCCCGACATCAGCTGCAGGTAGTCGACGATGATCAGGCCGAGCTTGCCGCACTGCCGCGCAAGGCGCCGCGCGCGCGAGCGCAACTCCATCGGGTTCAGGCCGCCCGTCTCGTCGATGAAGAGCTGCGCCTCGCTCATCTTCTGCACCGCGTGCGTCAGTTTCGGCCAGTCCTCGTCCGTCAGGCGGCCGGTTCGCATCCGGTGCTGGTCGAGCCGACCGATCGAGCCGAGCATCCGCATCACGAGCTGGGTGCCCGGCATTTCCATCGAGAACACCGCGACCGGCAACCCGTACTCGACCGCGACATATTCGCCGATGTTCATCGAAAATGCGGTCTTACCCATCGACGGTCTGCCGGCCACGATGATCAGTTCGCCGCCGTGCATCCCCGACGTCATCCGGTCGAGATCGACGAAGCCGGTCGGCGTGCCGGTGACGTCGCTCGGATTCGCGGTGTGGTACAGCGTGTCGATGCGCTCGACCACCTGCGTGAGCAGCGGGCCGATCTCGAGGAAGCCCTGGTTGCCGCGCGCGCCCTCTTCGGCGATCGAGAACACCTTCGATTCGGCTTCGTCGAGCAGCTGGCGGACTTCCTTGCCCTGCGGATTGAAGGCGTCGGCCGAGATTTCGTCGGCGACCGACACCAGCCGGCGCAGCACCGCGCGGTCGCGCACGATTTCCGCGTAGCGGCGGATGTTCGCCGCGCTCGGCGTGTTCTGCGCAAGGGCGTTCAGATACGCGAGCCCGCCGACGTCGTCGGCCTTGCCGGACGTGGTCAGCGCTTCGTACACGGTCACGACGTCGGCCGGGCGCGTCGCCGCGATCAGCCGGCCGATGTGCTCGTAGATGATCCGGTGGTCGTAGCGGTAGAAGTCGCCCTGCGACAGGAAGTCGGCAATCCGGTCCCATGCCGCGTTGTCGAGCAACAGGCCGCCGAGCACCGACTGTTCGGCTTCGACCGAATGCGGCGGGACTTTCAGCGATTCGATTTGGGGATCTTGCGGCGCGTTCATGGGTTGGGATTATCGCGAATAGATGGCGGCAGCGCTACCACCGCTTGCCGGCGAGCAGGCAATAAAAAAGGCAGGCCCCGGTTGCCCGGGCGCCTGCCCTTGTCCGGACGGCGGAAGCCGCCCGGCAAGCTTGCATACGCTTACGCGTGGTCGCCGATCACGTTGATCGTGACGTCGACGACGACGTCCGTGTGCAGCGCAACCTGGACGTTGTGCTCGCCGATCATCTTCAGCGGGCCTTCCGGCATGCGCACTTGCAGCTTTTCGACTTCGTAGCCTGCCTTCTTCAGCAGTTCCGCGACGTCGCCGTTCGTGACCGAGCCGAACAGACGGCCGTCGACGCCCGACTTCTGCGTGATTTCGAACGTCTGGCCGTTCAGCTTCTCGCCGACTGCCTGCGATGCCGCCAGCTTTTCAGCGGCGATCTTTTCGAGTTCAGCGCGGCGCACTTCGAATTCGGCGATCGCTTCCTTCGTTGCACGGCGAGCCTTGCGGTTCGGGATCAGGAAGTTGCGAGCGTAACCGTCCTTGACCTTGACGATATCGCCGAGGTTACCCAGATTGGCGACTTTTTCCAACAGAATGATTTGCATTCGAATTCTCCTTATTGCGTCGCCTGATTACGCCTTGTGCTGATCGGTGTACGGCAGCAGCGCGAGGAAACGCGCACGCTTGATGGCCGTATCCAGCTGACGCTGATAGTGCGCCTTCGTACCCGTCAGACGAGCCGGCGTGATCTTGCCGTTTTCGCCGATGAAGTCCTTCAGCGTTTCCGTGTCCTTGTAGTCGATCTGCTCGACGCCGGCAGCCGTGAAACGGCAGAACTTCTTGCGCTTGAAGAGCGGGTTTTGTTGCTGACGACGCTTGTCGAATTTCTTACCAGTCGGGCGGGGCATGATTTCAGTCCTTTCCAATGTCCTGCAATGCTGTGATGTGAAACACCAAGGTTCTCGCGTTGCGGCTTTTCTTGGCCAGGAAGCCCGTGAACAGCGTTTCGACGCCCATTTCACGACTTTCCAGCTTGCCGCTCGCCTCACCGGCCGCCACCGCCTCGATCGTCATTTCGACCTGGCGGGGAATGCCTGCTTCGACGACTTCCGTGCGGTGATGCAATGTGGCGCTTGCGATCGGAACACCTGCCGGCGTGTATCGCACCGGTGCGCGTTCGACGACGCTCGCCGTCAATTGCAACCTGTTCACGTGAGTGGCGCGCTCCTTGATGGCTTAATGCGTGACGAACTTAAGCCTGCGCTTCGGCCGGCTGAGCTGCAGCCGCCTTCTTGGCTTCTTCGCGCTGAACTTCCTTCATCATCGGCGACGGGCCGGTTTCGGCCTTCTTCATCTTGACGATGAGGTGGCGCAGCACGGCGTCGTTGAACTTGAACGCGTGTTCGAGTTCGTCGAGCGTCGTCTGGTCGCACTCGATGTTCATGCAGACGTAGTGAGCCTTCGCGAGTTTCTCGATCATGTAGGCCAGTTGGCGACGGCCCCAGTCTTCGACGCGGTGGATCTGGCCGCCGTGCGACGTGATCGTGGTCTTGTAACGCTCGATCATCGCGGGCACTTGCTCGCTTTGATCGGGGTGCACGATGAATACGATTTCGTAATGACGCATTACACACTCCTTGTGGATTAAAGCCACCCGGGCGTCTGAACCGGTGTGGCAAGTGAGAAGCCGAAGATTCTAACCCGGTTACGGGGCGCATGCAAGGCCAATCGACGATTGGCAAACGGATTCGGTCGTGTTTTCAAAGACTTGAACAGGTATGCCGGCGCAAATGCCATCGGTTCGCGCGTTATCGCACCGGGGTCGGAACAGCCATGCGCCGGCCCCGCCGCCGGCGCGGTCATTCGCCGTGCGTGCCCGCAAGCCGAGCGTCGAGCGCCGTCCGGAACGCCGCGAGCGCCGACGGCTCGGCGTCGGTCACGGCCCACCACGTCATCCCGGCCGCGCTCCAGCGGTCGAGCGCATAGCCCTGCGACACCGTCGCATACGGAGCAGCCGGCCGCTCCCCGGCCGGCTGCACGTAGACGTCGACAACGTGCTGCCGGTGGCGATAGACGAGCACCGCGACGCGGCGACGCCCGACGTAGTCGAGCCGGCCGCCGACCAGCGCGAAGCCGCTCGCCGCAAGATCCTCGACCGGCGGAGCATAGTCGAGCCGGCCGTTGAACCACGGCTTGACCGTGTGCCGGTCGGTCGAGATCACGTCGATGTCGCGCGCCGACAGGTCGGCCCGCACATGGCTCGCGACGAGCTCGTCGACCGTTCGGTCGGTATCGGCATGGCGGGCGGACCATGCCATTGCGCCCGCCGCCGCGAGCGCCACCAGCAACGCGACGCCCCAGCCGAGGCCCGGCAACGCGGCCACGCGGGGCCCGGCACCGGTCGATACCGGTCGTGCCGCGCCACCGCGCCCGGGCAGCCACGAGAACCGGTCGCGCCCGCGCGGCCGCCGCGGCGGCGACCGGGGCTCAGGCCGCGGCTCGGCCCGCGACGGCTCTTGGGCATGCGCGTCGGCCGCCGCCGGCAGGCTCGCGAGGATGCTCGCCCGCAGCGCGTCCGGCGCGCGGTGATAATCGGCCTGCCGTACGGCCTGCACCAGCGCGACGATCCGCGCACGTTCGCGGCGGCACGCATCGCACCCGTCGACATGCTGCTGGACCCGCAACGCATCGGGCGCCGACAGCTCGCGGTCGACGTCCGCGTCCAGCAACGCTCGCGCTTCGTTACAGTCCATCGATAGCCTCCGATGCGGTTCCGCCTGCCGGCGCACGGCCCGGCCGGCCTTCGGTCGCCGGCGCAGACGCGCCGCCCAGCAACGCGGCGAGCTTGCGCCGGCCGCGCGCGAGCCGCGACATCACCGTGCCGACCGGCACGTCCGCGATCGCCGCGATCTCGCGGTAGCTCAGGTCCTCCATCTCGCGCAGCACGAGTACCTCGCGGTATTCGGGCGGCAGCTGCGCGAGCGCCGCATTCACGAGCCGCACGTTCTCTCCGCGCAGCAGGTGCGCCAGCGGATCTTCCGTGGCCGGCTGCCAGTCGTCGGGCACGTCGGCGTCGTCGAGCGTGTCGGGCAGCGCGACCTCGTGCGCATGCGTGCGCCGCCGCCACTCCGTGTACCAGGTGTGGCGCACGATCGTCAGCAGCCACGGCCGCGCGTTGTCGCCGCGACACGAATCGACGAAGCGCAGCGCGCGCATGCACGCGTCCTGGACGACGTCGTCCGCATCGCCGGCGCTGCCGCTCAGCCAGCGCGCGAGGTTGTACGCGGCGTCGAGATGCGGGAGCACGAGCGCGCGAAACCGCTCGCCGCGCGCGATCGCATCGTCCGCCGCCCGTTCATCGACCGCCTGTCCGGCTTGCCCCACATGGCCTCCCTGGTCCCGGCGGCCGACGCCGCGCCCGTTCCGCGCACGGCGCCCGGACAGACCGGCAACGTGCGCGCTCGATGACCTTACCGCCGCTGCGTCGAGTTTATTCCCGCACCGTGCACACGAAGCGTAAAAAATCGCCGGACGGCCGCACGGGCTGCCCCGTCACGGCGTGGTGCTCCAGTAGCCGGGGCGCGCGTACGCGGCGCGCAGGTAGTCGATGAAATAGCGCACGCGCGCCGGCACGTAGCGTTGCTGCGGGTAGACCGCGAGGATGTCGTAGTCGGGCAGCGCATATTCGTCGAGCACGGTCTCGAGTTCGCCCGTTTCGAGCTGCGCGGCGATTTCCCACGTCGAGCGCCAGCCGAGCCCGAGCCCTTCGGCCACCCAGCGGTGCAGCAGCTCGCCGTCGTTGCAGTCGAGATTGCCGGTCACGCGCATCGTCGCGATCTTGCCGTGGCGCTGGAAATACCAGCCGCGGTTCTGGCCGCCCTGCAGGTTGAACGCGAGACAGTTGTGCTTCAGCAGGTCGTCGAGCGACTTCGGCCGGCCGTGCTTGCGGAAATACCCGGGCGTGCCGCACACCACGCGCCGGTTCGACGCGAGCTTCACCGCGACGAAGTTCGGATCGACCGCGCCGCCGATCCGGATCGACAGGTCATAGCCCTCGCGCACGAGATCGACGACGCGGTCGGTCAGGTTGAACGACAGCTGCATCTCCGGCTTGTCGGCCAGAAAGCCGGGCGCGTGCGGCGCGACGTGCTTGCGGCCGAACGCGGCCGGCGCCGACACGATCAGGTGGCCGCTCACCGCGCGCCGCCCGGCGGCCAGCTCGTTCTCGGCCTGATCCCATTCGCCGAGCAGCCCGCGGCAGCGCTCGAGGAACGCGGCCCCCTCCTCGCTGACGACCAGCCGCCGCGTCGAGCGGTACATCAGCTTCACGCCGAGGCGCTTCTCCAGCGCGTCGATGCGCCGCCCGAGCACCACCGGCGACACGCCCTCCTCGAGCGCCGCCGCCGCGAGGCTGCCGGCATCGGCCACCCGCACGAACGTCTCGATCTGCTTGAAGCGGTCCATCTTCCGTCTCCGTTCCGACTCCGGCGGGAAGCCCCGTCCGGCGGTCATTCCATACTTTTAGTTTCGAAATAAGCGACTTCGGCTGATCTTATCAAACCTTTCCTGCATCCCTAAAGTGTTCCCAACAGACCGATTCGCAAGATCCGCCACATTCAAGGAGACATTCATGGCCAAGATGAGAGCCGTCGACGCAGCCGTACTCGTGCTCGAGAAGGAAGGCATCCAGACCGCGTTCGGCGTGCCGGGCGCCGCGATCAACCCGTTCTACTCGGCCATGCGCAAGTCGGGCGGCATCAGTCACGTGCTGGCCCGTCACGTCGAAGGCGCGTCGCACATGGCCGAAGGCTTCACGCGTGCGGCGCCGGGCAACATCGGCGTGTGCATCGGCACGTCGGGCCCCGCCGGCACCGACATGATCACCGGCCTCTACTCCGCGTCGGCCGACTCGATTCCGATCCTCGCGATCACGGGCCAGGCGCCGCGCGCGCGCCTCTACAAGGAAGATTTCCAGGCCGTCGACATCGAATCGATCGCCAAGCCGGTCACCAAGTGGGCCGTGACCGTGCGCGAACCGGCGCTCGTGCCGCGCGTGTTCCAGCAGGCGTTCCACCTGATGCGCTCGGGCCGTCCCGGCCCGGTGCTGGTCGACCTGCCGATCGACGTGCAGCTCGCCGAAATCGAATTCGACATCGACACGTACGAACCGCTGCCGGTCTACAAGCCCGCGGCCACCCGCGCGCAGATCGAGAAGGCGCTCGCAATGCTGAACGACGCGGACAAGCCGCTGATCGTGTCGGGCGGCGGCGTGCTCAACGCCGCGGCCGAAGACCTGCTCGTGCAGTTCGCCGAAACGGTCGGCGTGCCGGTGATCCCGACGCTGATGTCGTGGGGCGCGATTGCCGACGACCACCCGCTGATGGCCGGCATGGTCGGCCTGCAGACGTCGCACCGCTACGGCAACGCGACGATGCTCGCATCCGACTTCGTGCTCGGCATCGGCAACCGCTGGGCGAACCGCCACACGGGCAGCATCGAGGTCTACACGAAGGGCCGCAAGTTCGTGCACGTCGACATCGAGCCGACGCAGATCGGCCGCGTGTTCGGCCCCGACCTCGGCATCGTGTCGGACGCGAAGGCGGCGCTCGAGCTGTTCGTCGCGGTGGCACGGGAATGGAAGACCGCCGGCAAGCTGAAGGATCGCAGCGCGTGGGTCGCGGAATGCCAGGAACGCAAGCGCACGCTGCAGCGCAAGACGCACTTCGACAACGTGCCGGTCAAGCCGCAGCGCGTGTACGAAGAGATGAACAAGGTGTTCGGCCGCGATACCTGCTACGTCAGCACGATCGGCCTGTCGCAGATCGCCGCCGCGCAGTTCCTGCACGTGTTCAAGGCGCGCCACTGGATCAACTGCGGCCAGGCCGGCCCGCTCGGCTGGACGATCCCCGCCGCGCTCGGCGTGCGTGCGGCCGACCCGAGCCGCCCGATCGTCGCGCTGTCCGGCGACTACGACTTCCAGTTCATGATCGAGGAGCTGGCGGCCGGCGCGCAATTCAAGCTGCCGTACGTGCACGTCGTCGTGAACAACTCGTACCTCGGGCTGATCCGCCAGGCGCAGCGCGCGTTCGACATGGACTACTGCGTGCAGCTCGCGTTCGACAACGTGAACGCGCCGGAACTGAACGGGTATGGCGTCGACCACGTGGCCGTCGCGGAAGGCCTCGGCTGCAAGGCGCTGCGCGTGTTCAAGCCGGAAGAAATCGAGCCGGCGCTGCGCCAGGCGCAAACGCTCGCGGAAGAGTTCAGCGTGCCGGTGGTCGTCGAAGTGATCCTCGAGCGCGTGACGAACATCTCGATGGGCACCGAAATCGACGCGATCAACGAATTCGAGGAGCTCGCCGAAAAGGCCGAGCACGCACCGACCGCGATCTCGATGCTCGACTGAACCGCACGACATTTTTGACTGACCGACCGAAGAGGCTTAGCTCATGCCGAAGTTTGCTGCAAACCTGACCATGCTGTTCAACGAAGTGCCGTTCCTCGACCGCTTCAAGGCGGCCGCGGACGCGGGCTTCGACGCCGTCGAGTTCCTGTTCCCGTATCCGTACGCGAAAGAGGAACTCGCCGAGCGGCTCGAGACGCACCGCCTGCGCCTCGTGCTGCACAACCTGCCCGCCGGCAACTGGGATCAGGGCGAGCGCGGCATTGCGTGCCTGCCCGATCGCGTGAGCGAATTCCAGGAAGGCGTCGGCCGTGCGATCGAGTACGCGAAGGCGCTGAAGGTGCCGCAGCTGAACTGCCTCGTCGGCATCCCGTCGGCGAGCACCGCGCGCGACAAGACGTTCGTGACGATCGTCGACAACCTGCGCTTCGCCGCCGACGCGTTGAAGCGCGAAGGCATCCGTCTGCTCGTCGAACCGTGCAACAGCTTCGACATCCCGGGCTTCGCGCTGAACCGCTCGTCCGAAGGGCTCGACGTGATCCGCGCGGTCGGCTCGGACAACCTGTTCCTGCAGTACGACATCTATCACATGCAACGCATGGAAGGCGAACTGGCCGCGACGATCGAACGCAACCTCGCGTCGATCGGCCACGTCCAGCTCGCGGACAACCCGGGCCGCAACGAGCCGGGCACCGGCGAGATCAACTACGCGTTCCTGTTCGCGCTGCTCGACCGGCTCGGCTATGCCGGCTACGTCGGCTGCGAATACAAGCCCCGTACCACCACGACGGAAGGCCTCGGCTGGCTGCAAAGCGTGGCCGGCTGCGCACCGGCCTCGGCGCGTCGCGCCGCCTGAGTCGCGCCCTTCCCGTTTTCAGCCCTATAGGAGACTTTCACATGGCAACCATCGGTTTCATCGGCCTCGGCATCATGGGCGCGCACATGGCGCGCAACCTGCTCAAGGGCGATCATCAGCTCGTCGTAAACGGTGCGTTCCCGATTCCCGACGACCTGCGCGGCAGCGCGAAGGTCGTCGCGAACTCGACCGAAGTCGCGCAGCACGCCGACATCATCATCTCGATGGTGCCGGACACGCCCGACGTGCGCAACGTGCTGTTCGCCGACGACGGCGTCGCGAAGGGCCTGACGGCCGGCAAGCTCGTGATCGACATGAGCTCGATTTCGCCGCTCGACACGCAGGCATTCGCGAAGCAGATCAACGCGCTCGGCTGCGACTACCTCGACGCGCCGGTGTCCGGCGGCGAGGTCGGCGCACGCGAAGCGACGCTGACGATCATGGTCGGCGGCCCGGAGAAGGCATTCGAGCGCGCGAAGCCGCTGTTCGAGAAGATGGGCAAGAACATCACGCTCGTCGGCGACAACGGTGCCGGCCAGACCTGCAAGGTCGCGAATCAGATCATCGTCGCGCTGAACATCGAGGCGGTCGGCGAAGCGCTGCTGTTCGCCGCACGTTCGGGCGCCGACCCGGAGCGCGTGCGCCAGGCGCTGATGGGCGGCTTCGCCGCGTCGCGCATCCTCGAAGTGCACGGCGCGCGGATGACCAAGCGCACGTTCGATCCGGGCTTCCGCATCGAGCTGCACCAGAAGGACCTGAACCTCGCGCTCGACGGCGCACGCAAGCTCGGCCTCGCGCTGCCGCACACCGCGAGCGCGCAGCAGCTGTTCAGCGTGTGCGCATCGCACGGCGGCAAGGCATGGGATCACTCGGCCCTCGTGCGCGCGCTCGAGATCATGTCGAACTTCGAGATCGGCCATACGCCGGCCGCGTAACGCGGATGCCGCAACGCGCGCTTTCGCTGCAATGGCGCAGGCGCGCGACGCATACACGCGACTCGGCCACGGCCGGTCGCCTCGATGCGCGACGCACGCGCGCATCACGTTGGGGCGCCCCGCCCCGCATCGCCAACGGCATGCGGGACGGGGCGAAAAACGCCGCTCTGGGCTGAGAGCGGCGTGGTGGGGTCCGCAGCGGCACCCGGCGGCGCCGGGGAAGCCTTGGTCGGTCAGACGTCGTCGTCGGGTGTCCGCCTGTCGGATTTCGCGTATTACATTTCTTTACGTTCGAGCGTGCGATTTTTCATGCAATCGTCGCGTTGAACGCCTACACTTTCGCCACGCCTTTCGAGAAAACCGCCGCGCTTGCGCCCGCCCAGGTGGCCGCATCCAGCGCGGTGTTTTTTTCGCCACTTCATGGCGCGTTTTCTTTTCAACCACCTAAGGAGTGCAGCGATGGGTCTTCTTTCGTTTATCAAAGAGGCGGGTGAAAAACTGCTGGGTCATGCCGACGCGCAAGCGGCGGAAGATCCGAATGCCGCAAACCAGACCGCGGCCGACGCAATCAAGAACTACATCAACACGCAAGGTCTCGACACGTCGAATCTGACCGTCGCGTTCGACGGCGCGTCGCGCACCGTGTCGCTGTCGGGCAGCGTGCCCGATCTCGACACGAAGGCGAAGGTCAAGGTCGCGGCCGGCAACGTGCAAGGCGTCGCGGGCGTCAACGACGACGGCCTGCAGCCGGACGATCCGGAAGTGCAGTACCACGACGTGAAGCCGGGCGACACGCTGTCGGCGATCGCGAAGGAAGTGTATGGCGACGCGAACAAGTACCCGGTGATCTTCGAGGCGAACAAGCCGATGCTGTCGAGCCCCGACCGCATCTACCCGGGCCAGAAGCTCGTGATTCCGCCGCAGTCCTGATCGTGCAATCCTGATCGTTCTCGCAGTACCGACGCAAAAATGGCAGGCCACCGGCCTGCCATTTTTTATGCGCGCCGCACGCCGCCCGAGCGGCGGCCATCCGTCACAGCGTATCGAACGCGTGCTGCAGTGCGTCTCGATCCCGAATGCCGTTCGCCAGCGCGAGCATCAGCAGCACGCGCGCCTTGAACGGGTGCAGCGAGCCCGCGCTCACGAAACCGAGCGCATCGTCGCTCGCGGCGCCGTTGCGCATCACGTGTCCCGAACCGACGCGCGACGCACGGACCACCGCCACGCCCGCGTTCGCCGCATCGGCGAGCGCCGCCTGCAGCACCGCATGGATCGACCCGTTGCCGGTGCCCGCGACGACGAGCCCGCGCACGCCGGCCGCGACGAGCGCGTCCACGGCCGTGCGCGTCACGCCCGCATAGCTCGCGACGACTTCGACCGGCGGCCAGGTCGCGGCGATCGCCAGTTGCGTGTCGCGCGTGCGCGTGACGCGGCGCGCGAATTCGACGCGGCCGTCCTGCACCCAGCCGAGCGCGCCGAGTTCAGGCGACTGGAATGCGTCGACCGCATAGGTGCTCGTCTTCACGACATCGCGCGCGCCGTGGATCCGGTTGTTGAACGCGACCAGCACGCCCTGCCCGCGCGCGGCCGGATGCGCGGCCACCGTCACCGCGTTCAGCAGGTTCAGCGGGCCGTCGGACGACAGCGCGGTGGCCGGCCGCATCGCGGCCGTCAGCACGACCGGCTTGTCGCCCCGCACGACCAGATGCAGTGCATACGCGGTTTCCTCGAGCGTATCGGTGCCGTGGGTGATCACGATGCCGTCGACGGCCGGGTCGGCCATCAGCGCGTCGATCCGCGCGGCGAGCGTGTTCCACAGCGGCAGCGCGAGATCCTTGCTGTCGATGCTGGCGACCTGTTCCGCGTCGATGCGTGCGACCGACGCGAGTGCCGGCACGGCGTCGACCAGGAAATTGACGCCGAGCGCGCCGGCCTGGTAGCCGGCCGTGCTGGCGGCGTCGGGCGCAGCGCCGGCGATCGTGCCGCCCGTGGCGAGTACGGCGATGCGCGGCAGCGGCGCCGCGAACGAAGGGGATGCGATGTTCGGTGTATTCATGGCCGCGATTGTAATGGCTCGCGGCCGCGAGCCGGCAGGTTCCGGCGCGGCGGCCGGCGATAGCCGGCGCGCATCATGGTTTGTCCCGATCTCCGGGCCGCGCGCGGCGTCAACGACCATGGCGTCCGCAACGTTATAGGAAGTGCCGTTTTGGTGTTTTCACCTTGATTTGCCATAATCGGAGCGCGCGGTGCGATGTGGCCCTGTCCTCATCGCGTCGTGCTTCGTGACGGCGTCGATCACACGCAATTCACCCCATGGGAGTGTCGAAATGAAAATCCAATCGCTCGTAGCCGCAGTGCTTCTCGGCGGCATGCTGGCTTCCCCCGCGTTCGCGGCGAACAGCCAGCAGGACAAGATGAAGGCCTGTAACACCCAGGCAGCCGGCAAGACGGGCGACGAACGCAAGGCGTTCATGAAGGACTGCCTGTCGGCGAAGCCCGCGAAGGCGATGACGCAGCAGGAAAAGATGAAGGCGTGCAATACGCAGGCCACCGGCAAGAAGGGTGACGATCGCAAGGCGTTCATGAAGAGCTGCCTGAGCAACCAGCCGGCCGCCTGAGTCCCGGCGCTCCCGCCTCGAATGCCGCGCCCCGCTTCGGCGGGCGCGGCATTTTCATTTTCGTTGCACGCGCATCGACGCCCGCACTCCCGTCTTTCCCGCCCCGTTTTTTCCGGCAGCCGGCCCCGCGCCGCCACGCGGTGCGGCATTTCGCCGCGTTTTCTTCTATGATGGCTGCAACGCGGCCCACCCAAGACCAAGAAGCGCCATCGGGCCGCCCTCGAGACGGACGCGCACGCGCGTCAAACGGAGGCTTGGATGGCATGGAGACAACACCGCTGGTTCCGCCGCTGGCTGATCGTGATCGTGTTCTGGGCGGTGCCCGTCGCGATCGTCGCCGTACGCGAGATCCGCGAGGAAATGGCCTACAACAAGGCGGACCTGCAGCTCGCGCTGACCACCTGGCAGCTCACCGACGCGCAGCAGGCCGCCGGCGCCGCCGCGAAGTGTCACGGGGAGCCTGACGAAGCGCGCGCGGCCGGCTGCCCGGCCGACGTGCTCGCCGCCAACGCGCCGCGCCAGCAGGCGGCTCGCGACGAATACGTGGTACGCCGCAATACGCTCGCCGGCTATCTGTGGCATGCGTTCGTCGGCTACTGGGTCGTCCCGGCCGCGTTCCTGTTCGCGTGCGGCATCGTGATCGCGCTGATCCGCCGCGCGCTTCGCCGCCCGCCGATCAAGCCGCCCGTTCCGCCCGTCACACACTGACACGGGCGCGCGCTGCAAACGCCGCGCCCTCCCGCCCGCTCGTCGCGCGCCCCGCATGCCGACCCGCCCCCTCGCGCGTCGGCGCCGCATCGTCCGTTGGCGCGCCGCGACACCCCCACGCGATTTGACGCTTTTTCACGCGGCAACGAAAAGAGGCCGTAATCCGCTGTGATATAACTGCCGACGTGATCCGCTCCTTGAGCGAGACTCACTCCGAACGTCATCCGATGGAGAACAACGATGCAAAAACGGAATCTTGTGCTGAAAGCCGCCGCTGCGCTCATCGTCGGTAGCCTCGCGCTCACCGGTTGCACCACCACCCCGGACAAGCCGGACAACGCCGCGACCAACGCGTCCAAACGCCAGTCGATCGACGCAAGCGTCGACGCCACGCTGTCGCGCATGTACTCCACGGTCAAGGGTTCGCGCGAACTCGTCGCGAAATCGCGCGGCGTGCTGGTCTTCCCCGAAGTGCTCCAGGCCGGCTTCATCGTCGGTGGCCAGTCCGGCAACGGCGCGCTGCGCGTCGGCGGCAGCACGGTCGGCTACTACAACACGTCGTCGCTGTCGGTCGGCCTGCAGGCCGGCGCGCAGTCGAAGGCGATCGTGTTCCTGTTCATGACGCAGCAGGCGCTCGACGAATTCCGCAACTCGGACGGCTGGGCCGCCGGCGCCGGCGCCTCGGTCGCACTCGTGAAGATGGGCGCGAACGGCGCGGTCGATTCCAACACGGCCACCGCACCGGTCCAGGTCGTCGTGCTGACCAACGCCGGCCTGATGGGCGACGTATCGATCAACGGCACGAAGGTCACGAAGCTCAAGATCTGACGTTGACGCCCTGCCCGCGCGGGCCTCGCGCGGGTCATGCACAAACGGCGATGTCCTTGCGGGCATCGCCGTTTTTTTATCCGCCGGCGCGCTGCGCCAACGCGGCCGGGTCAATCGGGCCGCTCAGGTCGTCGAGTCGATCACCTTGAAGCGCGAGCGCTTCTGCGCGCGGATCACCGACTGGTACACGTCCACGTACTGCTGCGCCATCCGGCGCGACGTGAAGCGCTCCTCGAAGCGCTGCCGCACGCGCGCACGCGGCAGCAGGTGCAGCCGGTTCACGGCGGCCACCGCGCTGATTTCATCCTCGACGATGAAACCCGACACGCCCTCGTCCACCACTTCGGGCACCGCGCCGCGGTTGAACGCGATCACCGGCGTGCCGCACGACATCGCCTCGATCATCACCAGGCCGAACGGTTCCGGCCAGTCGATCGGAAACAGCAGCGCATGCGCGCCCGACAGGAATTCAGCCTTCTCGTGATCGGCGATCTCGCCGACGTATTCGACGTGCGGCAACGCGAAGAGCGGCTTGATCTCGCGGTCGAAGTATTCCTGGTCGGCCGCGTCGATCTTCGCGGCAATCCGGATCGGCAACCCGCACTGGCCGGCAATGCGGATCGCGGTGTCGACGCGTTTTTCCGGCGAGATGCGGCCGAGGAATGCGAGATAGCGCGGCTCGACGGGCTGCGGCATGTACAGCGTCTCGGGCAACCCGTGATAGACGGTCGTCAGCCATTTCGCCTGCGGCAACGGCTGGCGCTGCGAATTGGAAATCGAGATCACCGGGGCCGTGTTGAACGTGTCGAACACCGGTTGCTGCTCGGGCAGGTCGAGGCGGCCGTGCAGCGTCGTCACGTAGGGCGTGTCCTGTCGGTTGAAGACCGAGAACGAGTAGTAGTCCATGTGGAAATGGAGCACGTCGAAATCCTTCGCGCGGCGCGCGACCGTCTCCATCAGCAGCATGTGCGGCGCAACCCGGTCGCGGATCGACGAATCGAGTCGCAGCGCGCGCGGCCACACGGGCTCGAGCTTCGCCCGCGTCGTCGAATCGCCGCTCGCGAACAGCGTCACATCGTGGCCGAGCTCGACGAGCGCCTCGGTGATGTAGGACACGACGCGCTCCGTGCCGCCGTACAGCTTCGGCGGTACGGATTCCGTCAGCGGGGCGATCTGGGCAATTCTCATGGTCCACGTCTCCTTATATCTTCGATTTGCTTCAAACTTCAGTGGTGGCGCGCCGTTTGGCGCGCTGCTTTGCCGGTTGGCGGC